>JANMKB010000274.1:0-18720 GCA_031371805.1 Blastocatellia bacterium
CGCTTGACACTCTCTAAATGGGCGTGTTATCCGAAGCTGGCAATAATTAAAATTGTAGGACGAGTCGCTGGCTCGGAAAATGTAAGACAGGTATTCTGCCCGTCTGAATTTACTGAAGACATTTATCGCTATGAAACTTTATCAAACAAAACAAGGCATCATCGTCGAATCTGAACAAAAATATTATGCGCTTTCTGCTGCGACCTGGGATGAACTTTTCAATCGCGCCAATTTGCAAAATTATTTGCAGCAGCAAATTGCCGGACTGGAAAGCATCGCGCAAATTTTACCGGAAGATATTTTAGCGCCCATCGGCACCCAGGAAGTTTGGGCGGCGGGTGTGACTTATTACCGCAGCCGTACCGCACGGATGGAAGAGTCCAAAGACGCCGGCGGCGGCACATTTTACGACCGTGTGTATAGCGCCGAACGACCGGAATTGTTTTTCAAAGCCAATCCGCATCGCGTCGCGGGTTCCGGCAAACAAGTCAAAATTCGCAGCGATTCCAAATGGAACGTTCCTGAACCTGAACTGACGCTCGCGATTAATCGTGATGGCGCGATCATTGGCTACACCATCGGCAACGACATGAGTTCGCGTGACATCGAAGGCGAAAATCCCCTGTATTTACCGCAAGCCAAAGCCTACGATTTAAGCTGCGGACTGGGGCCGTGCATTCTGGTCGCCAACGAAGATTTGCCGCAGACGACAAAAATTTCGATCCAGATTTTGCGCTCCGGCGAAGTCATGTTTCAGGACGAAACTGACCTCTCACAATTAAAGCGCAAGCCCAAAGAGTTAGCTCATTATTTGTACCTCGATAATACATTTCCAAACGGCAGCTTTTTATTAACCGGAACCGGCATCGTTCCGCCGGATGAATTCACGCTGCTGTCAGGCGATGAAATTCGGATTACGATTGAGGGGATTGGAACACTGGTGAATTTCGTGATGTAATGACTAAGGTAAAACACAAAAATATCACGTTCGCCTTATGTCTTAACAATGACGGCTACAAGGCATCATTGGAAATTGGGAAGCTTTATCAGATAGTCACAGACACGGAAGCCGCCGCGCTGGGGTATCTTCGTGTGATAGACGAAAGCGGTGAGGATTACGCTTTCGCGCCTGATCGTTTTCATCTTTTGGCCTTACCGCTGCCAGTCGAGAAAACGTTGCTATTGGCACAAACTCAAATAGCCCAATCAAACTAGCGCTTACATAAAATATGCACGGAAAAAACATTCTCGGAAACTCTTTATCTTCGTTAGGTTCTTCCACCTTTCAATCCACCAATCCGGCGACGAGTGAAAAGCTGCCAACGCTTTTTCATGAGGCTACCGAAGGGGAAATCAGCGCTGCCGTTGAATTGGCGGCGCAGGCGTTTGATCCATATCGCAATCTGACCAAAGATCAGCGCGCCGATTTTTTGGAGCGCATTGCGGATGAAATTCTGGCGCTCGGCGATGAGTTACTGAACACCGCGAGCGCCGAATCCGGCTTGCCGCTTGTGCGCCTGACAGGTGAGCGCGGTCGCACGATGGGGCAGCTTAAATCGTTTGCGGCGTTGGTTCGTGAAGGCTCATGGGTTGAGGCTACGATTGATCGTGCGCAGCCGGATCGTCTGCCGCTGCCGAAAGTAGACCTGCGAAAAATGTTGATTCCTATCGGTCCCGCTGCCGTCTTTGGAGCCAGTAATTTTCCGCTCGCGTTTTCAACCGCTGGAGGAGACACGGCATCAGTATTGGCTGCCGGATGTCCCGTCGTAGTCAAAGCGCATCCGGCGCATCCCGCAACGGCTGAATTGGTCGCGTCCGCCATCATCGCTGCGGCGCAGGCTACGGGAATGCCTGAAGGTGTTTTCTCGATGGTGCATGGCTTGAATTACGAAATTAGTATGACGCTGGTGAAACACCCACTTATCAAAGCAGTCGGGTTTACAGGATCATTCAAAGGTGGGAAAGCCTTATTTGACGCGGCTGCCAGCCGCCCGGAGCCAATTCCTGTATATGCTGAAATGGGCAGCATCAATCCGGTTTTCGTTTTGCCCGGAGCTTTGCGCGAGCGCGGCGAAGCGTTTGCGGAAGGCTTGAAAAATTCCGTCATTATGGGCGTCGGACAATTTTGTACGAATCCGGGTTTGGTAGTTGGAATGGTGAGTGACGAAATGAATCGCACCGTCGAAAAGGTCAAATCGCTGATTGCCGAAACTGTTCCGGCAACGATGTTACACGCCGGAATTTTAGCCGCTTATGACGCTGGCATCACCAAATTGACGCAATCTTTGGACGTAGAATTAGTCCGCGCCGGAGCAGAAGCAGACACCCAAAAAACGCAGGCGCGGCCAGCGGTTTTCACGACAGACGCCGCTTCATTTTTAGCGCAACCGCAAATGAGTGAAGAGATTTTTGGGCCTTCAACGGTCATTGTAAATTGTGCTTCGCGGGAGGAACTGGAAAAAGTTGCGCGGGAAATGCAGGGTCATCTGACCGCCACAATTCACGGCACAGAGGAAGATTTGCACGAATATAAATGGCTGGTTTCATTGCTCGAAAATAAAGTTGGACGCCTTCTTTTCAACGGCTTCCCGACCGGAGTTGAAGTGTGTCCGGCGATGACGCACGGCGGGCCTTATCCGGCAACGACAGATTCGCGCTCGACTTCGGTGGGAACAGGAGCGATCAAAAGATTTGTGCGACCGATTAGCTATCAGAGCTTTCCGAGCAGCGCTCTGCCCGCCGAAATTCAGGATGGCAATCCGCTGAAAATCTGGCGGCTGATTGATGGCGAATTGATGAAAGATTAATGACTGTCTGGATTCAGCGACGTATTGGATATTTAGACCCTGCGTTATGAACCACACAAACGAATTAGCTTTAGTATGGGCTTGTGGCAAGCCGGGGCATCAACATCCGACCTGGGACGGGGCTGAAAAATGCGTCGAACAGCTTGATCCGCAGGTTGACCAGTTACAAAAAGCTGTCACGAAACTGGCGCTTTCATGTATGCGGGCGCTGGATGCCCTGAAGCTGTTGCTGCCGCCCGATCACCAGAAAGTGAAAGAGACTTATCAGACGATTCATAAACAGCTTTGCACGCAATATGTGGCGGCTGGCGAGCCGTATGGACAGGGTGAAGAATCAATGTGGAAGTGGTTAAAAGAGCGGGCTGATCAATAAAGACAGAGCCGGGAAGCCGCCGGAAAAGAGGATGATAATTTTTGGGATAAAAGCGGAGCAGGTTGTAACTTATCAATCTGTTCCGCTTTTGTATTTATCGGAGCGAGCCGCGTAAAAGGATTGGCCCCAATGGAAAAGGCGAGCCGCCCTGAGATTCCAGCGAGACAATAACTCGTTCTATTTGGGGCGCAATCTTTGCTGGAATTTCCGTTCGTAATTCGATTTTCCCCTGTTCCGCTTTAAAAATTTTGACGCTGATAAATCTTGCGTCGCTGGTGAAATACCAGAGCTGGAAATCCTGATTTCTGGAAATTTGCGGCAGGTTATTCAAATAGACCAGACAGACGTGATTATTCGTGTCCCAAAATAGTTTGGCCTCGGCTGAGCCGCCGGTGAAATCCTGTAAATGAATGACTTTGGTGGTCGGAGCTGCCAGCACCTGATTCTCTTGCTCTCGCTGGCTCAGGCTCGTCCTCATGCTATCAACCAAATTCCTTAAGTTAATCCGCTCCCAGGTCAGATGATAGACCTGCCAAATCGCAAAAATAGCAAAGGCTGCGATCAGGAGGAAGGGCGCAATTTTTTTAGGTGGCCTTGCTAAATCTTCCTCAACGGGCGACTCAATAATTCGCTGCACTGGATACAGAACAGCCAGTGCCTGAGAATTTTGCGGCCCGACAACCGTCATTTGCTGAGCGGGAAATGACCAGCCAGCCAGCGCCAGTGCTTCTGAATCGTCTGCTGCCAACTCAGGTTCATACGTGATCTGGTATGTAGCTGAGGCAAAGGAGTACTCAGGCTTGAGCAGGGGAAGCGCAGGCTTTTGGGCGAAATCAGGCTGCGTCTTTATGGGTAACGCCCCTAACGTATAAACTTCACCCCACTCCCGGATATTTTCTTCCAGCATAAATCGAACCACATGAGGCTGGGTTAAGAAGTAGTAGTTGAGGTGTGAGTGAGCAAATACGCAGGAGCAAATTTATTTACTCCTGCGTAAAATTATTTTTGTATCTATTTCAGAGTTCGCAAAAATGCGACGATCATCCAGCGTTCTTCATCGGTGTAAAGTATTTTACTGGACGGATGGCGATCACGGGCATTGGAAACTTTATAGAATAATTCTCCATCCGTATTGGCCTGTACCATTGTACTGGTTAAGTTGGTCGCTTGTTTGTATTCCTTACTGTTGTACCCGCCATTACCTTTGCCCTGCGCACCGTGACAAATCTCGCAACGATTGCTGTACAAAGCTTTTCCCTGTTTTACTATTTCAGGCATAATTTTGAGCGGGTTTACCTTGCCCTTAAATTCAGCCGGAGCCTCCCATTGCTGCTTTATTTTTCCGTCCACGACTTCGACCGGAGGTGTCGGCGCAGGTGTTGGCGTCGGCGTTGGTTTAATTCCAAACGTGTCGTTGGGGTTTCCCGCCTGTCCAGTGACCTGAAGCGTTTTATTTACGCGGACAATTTCCCCGGGTTTTGGGGGCGCGGTCTGTCCATTTGGCACAGCACCATTTGGCGTTGCTACGACGGTTCCGGTCGCTCCGGCTGGCAGCGCATTTGGGACAACCACTGTTCCTGCCGGCGCCGGAACTTGCTGTGGATCATTTTGCGCGACCTGCGGCGTATTGGCTTGGGCCGGACCTGGCGTTGAGTTTTTATTGCAAGCCGTGAAAAGAGCCAGCGACATTAAGATTACGGCTGCGACTAATTTACCCGCTGGCACAGTGTGAGTGTGATGATTGTATTTCGCCATGATGAATTTATCTCTCCGATTGTGAGGTTTCGACGGGCAGGAAACGAATTGAAATATTTTATCAACCGGTTGTGAGCCGGTGATAAATTTTTGTTGCGGTTAAAATGCTAAGGTGGCAAGACCCGTCGCGGCAGCCACCCGATTGAAGGACAGGGAAGCATCAAGATTCAACCCCAGGGTCAGCGGCAGTAGCTTCTGCGGATTATATTCCAGTGCCGCCACAATCGCCTGTGAGAGGGTTGTTTGCTCAGTCGCTTCGCCGATAATCAGGACTCGTTTCAACGGCTGAACGGGATTGAGCCGATCACGATAAAACACCATCAACCGGAATAATTCATCTTCGCGTTCAGTCGGTGAACAAGTGACCTCACGGACTAAGAGCGGTTCCTGTCCGCGCACGATTACGACGACGAAGCCCTGCTGATTTAAGCTCACCAGCACCTGATCTTCATTTTCTTCAACTTCGCTGCGGATCAACCACTGCGCTTCGCCCAGATGCTGCGGCACAATTGCTCCGGCATGCCATCCAAGCTGAGTAATGAGCCGTTCGTATTGGGCTATGACCTGTTCCTGCACGGCTGAAACCAGCCAGCGTGGTTGCGTTCCTTCATCATTGAGTTGCTGATGAGAAATTCGCATCTCGGACATTTTGGCATTGATGGAACGCCCGATTTTCCAATCCAGCATTTGCATCAGTTCTTCTCTGGTGTCCGGTTTATGCTCAAGCGTGACGACCACCGAATGCGCACTGCCTTCTGGTAAGGTGACTGACAGACTAAGTTTGCGGCCTAATCCGGCTTTGTCAGCAACCGTGCGCAGTTGCTCAATGAATTCTGACTCTCTGGTGATATTTGGTTCCGTCAGGGAAGCGCGTACCAAACCTTCCGGCAAAGTCTGAACCCCTGCTTTTTTCGGGATTAGATTGCCGCTGCGTTTTTGTAATTCGACGATGGCCAGATGCGTCGCAGAAATCCCCAGCGAAATGCGTGGCAGCGTCGGAGCAGTGAGTAAATTCCAGAATGATGAAAGCATAATTTAGTAATCGGTATAGGCTCGATTATCTGACCCTGTGCCTAAATTTTCAGGACATTTGACATCTTCAATCCCAATCGGAGCACCAGGTTTGGTTGGCTCTTTTTCCATAATCGGAGACCAGTCTTCTGCCGATTTAGTCAGCGGATTTTCGGGAATCATTCGTAAATATCCAGCGGAAACTAATTCTGATAAAGAGGACGGCGCTTTTTCTTTATCGGCAATGTACTTATCAATCGCGTGGCGCATTTCCTGCAAGTCCTGCAATAACACGACCTCTTTGGCGCGCCGGACATGCGTGATATAAATCGGAATTGCGATGGTCGAAAGGATGGCAATAATCGTCATCACAATCACGAGTTCCATCAACGTAAAGCCGCGATTATTCCGACAAAATTTATGATTCAGCATATTCGATCTCATCTTTACCAATCCTTATATTTTGTTCCATTAAGCGCCGTCTCAGAGCTTTTGCTGTAAACGTCAAAGACACTTTGACCGCCAAAGCTATCGGATTTTGGATCATCCTGGATTGAGCGCAAGCCCCATTCTTCGCTGCCGGTGATGGGGTCTTTCGGTAAATGGCGCAGGTAGCGAATTTTCCGCGTTGTGTTGGGCGGTGTAATCCCTTCAACCAGCGTTTCAAGATTGGGCGGATAACATTCGTCATTGACTTTCTTATCCAATGGCCCCACGGCTCCGCGTTCGCAATCGTTTTTATACCGATCAATCGCCTGCCGAATGTCCCGCAGATTGCGTTTCATCTCCAGTTCGCGTTCGCGTCTGAGATTGTTGCGTGTAAGCGGGACAGCGGCGACCACTAGAATCGAAAGCACTGCCAGCGTGATCAGGAGTTCAATCAGCGAAAACCCTTTGGCCTGTGAATTGTACTTTGGCATGCGCATAAATTACTTTGTCAGTTTTGAAATCAGCCGCGTCGCAATTTCAAACTGAGCTGGTGAAATGCTGAAGAGCGGATTTTGTTTATTACCGAAAGTGAATTTTGTTTCGTCTGCATTGAAAGCAATCATCGCCTGACCTGCCCCCAGCGCTTTAAATTCCAAAATCAGTAATTTGCCACTCGCTTCAAGCGGAGTTCCTTTATCGTTGCTTTGTTGCATGGTCACCAGAAGATTACCATTTTTTTCGAGTTGCGTGATGTCCGGGTTTTTGCCCAGTAAGCCGCCGTCGCGGACTGATTTTAATTGCAACAGCGCGGGGTCATAATTCAGTGCTACATTGGCTCCGGTCATTTTCGATTTGCCGTCAACCGCGAGGACGACAATAAATGACTCGCCCACCTGCGGTTTTTTGTCGCTTAACTTAAGACTCAGACCAATGGTCGGCTCACTTGTTTCAGCCGCACCCGGCGACTTTTCAGGAATCGCATCAGCTTTCTTAAGCTTGCTCATTTCCTTCGGTTCGGACTGTGCCGATTGCGCGTCTTTTTCCGATTTAACGGGTCGCTTCGGAGCAATAATCGGAGCGGATTTTGGCCCTTCATATAAAGGCGGTTCATTGCTTACGGGAATCGCTTGTTCCCGCACCGGATTCTCTTGCATTCTGGTGCGAATTTCAGCCCTGGCTTTTATTTGCTCTGGCGTCATGATCGCTGGTCTGATCTGCGGATTCGAGTTGGGCGGCGGATCGTAATCAGCCGGAGGATCATTGCTGTCCGTATTGGCATTGGAAATTGCATTGTTCGTTACGGCTGCCTGTGGATTGCTCACAGTCCTGATGACAGTCGGCGCTGTATTATTAGGAGTCGTTACTGTATTGGTGACAACGGTTGGTTGCGTTACAGGAGCGGGGGCTTTGGCCTCAAGCGTTGTTTCAGGTAGCGGCTGCCCTTTTTGCGCCGCGATGATGCGACGATCCTGATCGTCTTCATCCTGTGCGCGCATCACGATCTGTTCAATGCTCAGAAAGTTTCCGCCCAGCCCCGTGCCACTTTCCACCGCCTGGTGATCTTTTTTTTCAATTTGCGGAGCGCGAATAATATGCGGTGTGACCGTGATAATAATGTCGCTGTTATCGTTAGTTTCTTTGGGCGTAGTAATGAAGCGCCCCAGAATCGGGATCATCCCGATGATTGGAATTGAACTCCGTCCATCACTCTTGGTTTCCTGTTGGACACCGGCTACGACTGCGGTTTTGCCATCCATTACCCGTGAGATAGTCGTCAATTTACGTTGCGTGAATTCAGGTGTTTGATTGACGCCTGCTGTACCGGGAATCGTATTGGATGACTCCAGCGTCATCTTCATTTCGATGTATCCCTCATTGGTCACAGTGGGGGTAATATCAATATTCAAACCAACATCCTGATATTGAAAACTGCTGTACCCAAAACCATTGCCGCCCAACGAACCCGTTCCGATTCCTCCGCCCTGCGTTGGCGTCGTGGCGACACCATAACTGGGAACACTGAGGCCTAAATTTACCGGGACGCGCCGCCCGACATTGGTTTTATTACTTTGTCCATCAATAGCGTGAACATTGACGCGTCCAATGGTTTTAGCATTATTTTTACTTTGCAACAGGCTTAAGGTGGTTGGCGGAGCGGCCAGCAAAGCGCCAAAGCCGGAGCCAAGTCCGAACACATTGCCAAAGACTGCACTTGTCAATCCCTGCCCCAGAATTCCTCCCAGATTGGATAAAGACGAGGTAGGAGAAGCCACATAGCTGGTTACGGTTCTGCCCGTTGTTCTGTCCGTTGTCGTGACCGGCGTATATAAGCTTTGTGATTGAAGTGCGATCTGGTTGCCGATTTCATTGCTCATATTGTGCGAGACTTCAAAAATCTCTACATCAATTGAAACTTCAGCGCGGTTCTTATCAATGCTGTCCAAAACCTGCTGCACCATCTTGAGGTCTTCAATTGGGGCGCGCACAATCAGCGCGTTAAGCTGAGCCGACATCGCAATCTGGCGATTCAGCCCGGAGCCTCCACCCTGCAACATCGTTTGCACAACCGTTCGCGCTTCTTCAAGCTTGGTATTGCTGACATAAAAAGTCTTGACCATTAACCGCTCAAAACGCTGGCGATTATTTGGATTGTCCAGATAAACCAGCAACGTGCGGCGATCCAGTTGCTCAAAGGTCAGCTTGTTCTGGATGAAGATAAAATCCAGGGCGCGCGCTAAAGTAGTGTTTTGAAATTCAACGGAAAAATTCGGTTGATCACGGACGGTCTCATCAAAAATGACGTTGAGGCCAAGCTGTTTGGCAATGCTGCCAATCACCAGTTTCAAATTTGTCTTTTCATACTTGACGACCGAAGCGACATCTTTTGAGCGCGACTGATATTTTTGTGCCGGCGTCAGATCAACGCTCGCGGCAATGATATTACCCGTGCTGGCATTGTATTTTGGCGCCTCTCCTAAACCAGCCTGCGCTTTTTGCAATTCGATCATGCGCTTCATTTTGATTGGCGCAATCTCATTGTTTTGATCGTAGGTGGCCGCCTGTTGGAACGCGGTATAGGCACTGGCGTAATCGCCTTCGACCTCAAAGGCCAGACCGCGCTTCATAAACATTTGCGAAGCGCTCTGGGTGCATCTAATCAAATGGACCCGATATTCGGCGTTACCCGGATCGTTGGCAATCGCCAGCAGGAATGACTGAAACGCGAGGTCCCATTTTTCATCAACTTCGTATTTAATCCCCTCGTTGAAGTTCTTCCTGGCCTTTTTGGTGTCCACTTTTTTATCGGCGAAAACACTCATTGGAAGGCTCAAACTCAGGGAGAGGATGAGTATGAGGACGCGGCTGAAAAGACTACTTTTTTTCATAAAATTGACCTTCGCTAAATAGGGGCGAGGAATAATGCGCCTGCTTTGTGGCTTCATTCCTCAGCTAGTTCATCTGTTCGACAAATGTCACGCGGTTGATTTCGTGTAAGGTTGTCTGACCTTCAAAAACAAGGCGCAGGGCGGATTCGCGTAAGCTGCCAAGACCTTCTTCGCGGGCGGCGCGGCGCACTTCGGAACCGGGCCGACGCGCAATAATTAACTCTCGAATATTGTCCGAGAGATCAAGCAATTCGTGAATTGCGGTTCGTCCGCGATAACCGGTATGGTTACAAATCTCGCAGCCGACGCTTTTATAAAAGACCTGATCTTTATAACGCTCAGGTTGTAGACCGGATTCAAATAATTCTTCACTATCCGGGCGATACTCTTGTTTGCACCGTATGCAGATTTGGCGCACCAGCCTTTGCGCCAGCACACAGTTAAGTGATGACACAAAGTTGTAAGGCTCCACGCCCATATTCAAAAAACGTCCGATTACGTCAATCACGTTATTGGCGTGGACAGTAGTAAAAACCAAATGCCCGGTCAGCGCGGAGTTAATTGCAATTTGCGCGGTTTCATTATCGCGGATTTCACCAACCATGATTTTATCCGGGTCGTGACGCAAAACGCTTCTTAATCCTCTGGCAAAGGTTAAGCCCTTCTTTTCATTGACCTGAATCTGCGTGACGCCACGTAATTGATATTCGACCGGGTCTTCAATCGTAATCAGTTTATCTTCGTTGTTGCGAATTTCGTTAAGCGCTGCATACAACGTGGTCGTTTTACCTGAACCGGTCGGCCCCGTCACCAGTACCATTCCATACGGCTCATGAATAAAGTAGCGGAATTTAGCCAGCAAAACTGGATCGAAGCCCACGACTTCAAGCTTTAAATCTTTGAATGATTCGTTGATTTGCTCTTTGTCGAGGATACGAATTACAGCGTCTTCGCCATGTACCGAGGGAATAATCGAGACACGAAAATCTACGCGGCGGCCTTTGATCCGCATGCGGAAGCGACCGTCCTGGGGGACGCGGCGTTCGGCGATGTCCAGTTCTGACATGACCTTGATGCGCGAAATAATTGTCTGGTGATGTTTGATGTCAATCGGCTCACCGGCATCGTACAGAGCGCCGTCAATGCGGTATCGCACCTGAACATCGGTATCACGCGTTTCAATGTGAATATCCGAAGCGCGTTTTTCCAATGAAGTAAAAACCAGCGTGTCTACCAGTTTGATGATGGGCGACATTTCGGCATCGCCGGAGAGCCGCTCCAGATCAACAATTTCTTCGCCACCGCCTTCGGTTTCTTTAATCAGCGAAGCACGAAATCCTTCCGTTGCTTCGGCCAGCACGCGTTGTGAAGCGTCTCCTTTTTTCAGCACTGCTTCAATGGCCGACAGTGTTGCGACGGCAGGTTTGAGTTGGACGCGCAACTGAGCTTTCAATTCATCAAGTAATGGCAAATCGGAAGGATCAGCCATTGCAATGATCATGTGCCCGTTTTCACGCTTGAGCGGAATGAATTTGTTCCGCAACATCAGGTCAACCGGCAATGATTGCACCAGCGCATAATCAACCGGATATTTATCCAGTTCGATAAAATTCAAGCGATAGCGGCTGGCCATTTTTTCAGCGTTGGCTAATTCGGCTGCGGCGTCAATTTTTTCTTTTGCTTCTGCCATTTTGAGTTAATCGCGATCCTAAGCTACTAATCTTTGTTTCTAATCCTTAATAAGCGCAATGCCAGCTTAACCTTTAGCGCCACCGACCATTTGCAGGAGTGGTAAATAAATCGCCAGCAAAATTGTGATGACGATCCCGCCCATCGTAATTAAAATCGCCGGTTCGATAAAGGTTGTAAGCTGTCCCAGTTTGACTTCGGTTTCAGCATCGTAAAAGCCGGAAACCTCTTCGAGCATTTCACGCAAAGAACCAGAACGCTCGCCAACGCCAATCATATCAACCGCTAATTCAGGCACCCATCCGGCTTCGGCTAAACTTTCGGTAAAAGGTTTTCCTTCGCGGACTTTCGGCAACCCCGGTTCCGTGATGCGCAACAATTCACGATTTGTGATGGAGGCCATCGCAATCTGAAAGCCTTCGACCAAATTGATTCCACCCGCCAGCAACGTCGCCAGACTGCGCGTGAATTGTGCTGTAGTCATTTGCCGGATCAGTTCACCAACAATCGGAATCCGCAAAATCATCCGGTCAATTGTGCGGCGACCATTTTCAGTTTTACGCCAGGTGTACAGCCCAAAACCTGTCCCGATCACCGTTGGAATCAGCCAAATTAGATTATTTCTGACGGCGGAAGAAAGGCCAATTACTGCTTCGGTAATCCAGGGAAGTTTAGAGCCTACGTTATCGTAAATTGATGAGAATTGAGGGATAACGTAAGTCGTCAGGACAAAAATCAGGATAACCGAAGCCCCCAGCAAAATACAGGGATAGGTCAGAGCGCTGCGCAATTTTCGGCGGATTGCCGCCATTGATTTGGTATAGGTCACATAGCGGCGCAACACTTCATCCAGGCTGCCCGAACGCTCACCGGCCAGAATCGAAGCCGTGTACATTTTGGGGAAACTTTCGCCCTGCGCGGCAAATGCCTCCGACAGCGCAACACCGGATTTGATGCGCGATTCAACATCGCCCAGCACTTCGCGCAATTTTGGATTGGGAGAGCGTTGCCGCAACATTTGAATCGATTGCAGTACTGGCAAACCAGCGTGAATCAGGGCGGCTAATTGCTGATTGAAGAGCAGAAAATCATCCAGTTTGATTTTGATCCCACGGCTGTTTTTGCCCGTACTCGCACCCAGCAGGCCGGAAGCTTCGACCGAAAAAATGCTGTAGCCTTCGTGCTGTAAGCGGAGGCGCAATTCTTCGCTGGATAAACCCTCGACCGTGCGGGTGACGATTTCTCCGGCTGGTGTTCCAAGTCTGCAAATAAACTCTGCCATGTCGTGTTATCAGTTGATGTTGGTTCGTTCTCGTCACCGAGAATTAAAGTTTTAAGGATTATCAAGCGGGGGGCCGACGACTGATGGATATTAATTTCAACTGCGGTGAGCGTCTCAGGACGAAGAGGATGAATTTTTCCTCTCTATTTTCGAGGCCGCAATATATCACATCTGTCTTTACTGAAGCCAGCTTGTTTTTCCGTCAGTCTGGCAACCTCGGATTTGATTTACTGAAATTATTACCAGAAATTAACTTCTGATGATTGCCCCACGTTTTATCTCACGCTCTGACGCACAGAAGGTTTCACAAAAATGCCCAATCCGACAGAGAATCTCTGTCAGCAGTATTTTACGCGTATTTTTCAGGAAATTGCCGGAGCCTTAAGGCAGGGATTTAACCATCGGCTGTGTCCCTAGTCGCGTGGACACAGCCGATTGGAAAACCGAGACCATTACTCCGTCTCGGAGGATCAAAGGTCAGCGCGTCTATTGATCCCAGGCTAACGCCGACCTTCGCTAGGCCCGTTGCCGCCAGCGTAGTAACAAGGAATACCGCCACGGATGGGGCATCACGAAGCGGCTTTCAGAACTTACGAGAGTAAGTCCGCCTTGTCCTGTTCACTGTGACCGCTGACAACGGGAAATATTGGAGTAAGAAAAACTTTTTAAGGTAAACGGTGACAAAAATGTTCACCCGTTCGACCTTTTCCAGTGAGAGAAAAAGTTGCAGAACGTCAGAGCGTTCGGGTAAAAAAGTTAAGACCTGAAAATTTGCCGATAGTGAGGTCTAAAGAAAAGTAGTTTACATGAAGCAAAATATTTTGAGTTTAATTATTTTATGAGGATTGCTTCAACGCAAGCGAGATATTAAACGCCAAGCCCAAAGCCGTCAACATGTTTTAGCACTTTTATTCATCTTTTCCTTAAGTTTTTAAGCAAAGAAAAAAAGCTTTTTCGTTTTTCAGGCTCTCTTGTGATGCTCCCGATTGCCAGTTAAATTCTAAATTCTTCCAGCCGAAAAAAAGATTGCTTCGCCTGCCAGAACCAACGATACTAATGCTTCCTCGTCCAGAACCGACCCCTCATAAATTGCTGGAAATTGCACAGGAGCCGAGCCAGGAGTTTTTTGTCAGCCGCATATACAACGACAACCCCCAGTCAGGCATCGGGAAAATTAAACAATTCTTTTGCTTATTTTTATTACTTTTTGGTTCATCATTTACGCTGGCGCAACGTGGCACAATTTACCCTGTCGCCACTGTCTCAGCGGCGAGCTATGAACCGAATGCGAAGCGTTGCTGGCAGAAAACGTCAGAAATTTCGCTATGCTGGCAAAATTGATGGCCGAGGTGGCCCTCTAGAACGAAGAATCACGCGGCGGTCATTTCCACGAAGACTTCCCCACGCGTAACGATGAACAGTGGGATAAGTACTCAGCACAAATGTCAGGACAAGAAATTTCTTCAATCGAAAAAATCAACGAATATGATTAGCGCAATTTTGAAGAACCTATGATTTGTATAGCTACCTGTCAAATACATGGCAAGATAATTTAATTTATTACAGACAACTTCTAGGTGGATAGTTTTTTTAATTTTTCATGTAACTCATTTAGTCTTTCTAATTCATTTTTAATATCCTCTAATTGCCAATCAAATGTAGGTGGTTGTTTTAAATCATCCACTGCCGAAATCAATTGACGATTTAGCTTACCTATTTTTTGAAACTTTCTCTTCAAAGGAGTAAGAGAAGGGTTTTCCTCGGCTATTACGATGCGTAGGTAGAATGCCCATAGGTAGAGATATAAAACCCCTAGTATCACAAAGAATGAAATGAAGAAGTAAATTAATAAATGCTCAATGTCAAAATAGGCATTACGTAACGAAAATGCAATTAAAAACAATGTGGATAATGTGAATATGGTGTTGAATATTCTATCTGAAGTGTCAATCGCCTTACGACTTCGTAATATATCCAAACTCTCTATGAACCCTCCAACAAGTGCTAGGAGTATAGGGATTAGATATACGCCAGAAGCAGGATAATAAAAATAATACTTCCCGGATAAATGAGGTAAGTATTGCCGTAAAGTGATAATTTTTTCCTGCAATAACACTATTTGCTCTCTAGATGTTGAAAGTGGAAGGCTATCAAAAACGGCTAAGTCTTTACATAGTAGATATGGGTTTTTTATTCCATTTTTTATAGATTGTATATATGAAAAAGACTCTTCTGTACCTTTTGGGGTGATGGGTTCGATGCTCCAATTCCATGGAAGAATGCGCCAAAGACCAGAGGCGTTTGGTGGATATTCATTATTTATATTTTGTACAATTGTTTGTGCTTGCGTTGATATTTCTGTCAATTTCGGTTCCGCAACCCGGAAGAAATGTAAAGACATAGGATCAATAATGATACTTTCACTATTTTTGTATGCATAGCTAAATAAGAAAATATGAAATAAGAGTAAGCTCACTGAGAGCACGGGAAATATTATAGAGCAATAGGTTAGAATTTTCTTCCCCCAATTCAAGGATTTCAGAACTCTGGGTAATTTATTCCATTTCTTTAGAAAATATTTTTCCTCGGACTGTTTAGTATCATTGTGAGCATGTATTGCTCTGGTCGCAAAATTAATAGCTTGATTTCTCGTACTTTTAGAGTTAGCGACGGCAGTTGCGATTCGCAATGCTATGTTACCAGGAAAAATACTTTCATACGGCCACACTATCGGAGATTTGTATTCGGGTAATAGGGAGGCACGGGTTTTAAGCTCGTTGCCACGTCGCTTAATCATATCAGCAAGAATATGCCCAGCTTCTGTTTGAACGGTAGTGGACTCATGATCTAATAACTGAATCAATTGATCTAAAGCTTCATCTGTCCCTATATCTTGGAGAAGCTTTACTCCTGCAATTTGCCAACGGGCAGATTTGTGTTTGAGAAGCCCTGGAATAATCCTCATTGCTGCGTCTGGCGAAGTCGCAAGTGCTGTTTCTAATGCCGATGCTCCGCCAAAACTCCCACCTTGAGATAATGTGTCTATTGCTACTGAGAAAAGCTGTCGCGCAGGTTCGAACTCTTGAGCAGAACGTTGTGCAAGAGAAGTTAGTATTTCTAAGGCTGCCTTGAAGCTGGTCTTTGGCTTGATCAAGGTAAAAAGCTCACGTGATATTTTTTCGATAATTGGGGTAGCCACTATTTCAGTCATATATAAGAGGCATTTCCCAGCTTCTAGCCAATCTTTTTTATCAACAAATTTTTGGACAATATCGGTTAGTTGAGGAATATTATTGATAAGTCCGCAATAAAAATGTATTACCTCAATCATCTCTTGACGGTTGCCAAATGTATTAATTACTTCAATGTGAGTAAGTGTTCTACCTGCTTCTCTTGCTGCAAAATATTCTTGAATAGTTCGATGTGAGCAAGTGTAAACACCTTCTGCTGTTGGTTTGATTATCCCGTTAAGTTCAACTAATTCATTGATGAATTCTCGAATATTTGAATCAGCAGGCAGAATTTTTTCGGCTTGCTCACGAAGCGCGTTAATATGAAGTTCTTCAGGGTCTTCATGTATTTGTGCATTCTCAAGTCTGTTTAGACAGACACGTTCCAGCACTTGGCGTTTATCGTCATCCTGAAAAGCTTGTTTGATGTTCCGACGCCCAGGGCGTTGAACTAATAGCTCATCAATCGCAGCTTTATAAAATTTGTCCCGCGATGTTGGTAATTGGAAATTATCACTATCGAGAAAAAGACCTGTCAAAATTGTAAGGAGAAGCGGGTTGCGGCAAATATCACGGATTTGCGGATCGCTTTGGATCAATCCATATAATTTGATCGCGGCTCGCCCTTTATGTATGGGCCATCCTTGTAAAAAGATTCGCATGTGATGATTAGCAAAAGGTTCGACCCGAACAATTTCTGGAAGTACAGAGTGTAGATCACGCGCACGATAACTATGTTCTCTGCATGTGACAATCACACGATTGCGATATTCTTGTTGATTATCGCGGTCACAGAAATCAATGATTTGTCCCGCAACATATTGCCTGCTTAGTATGATGTACCCCGAAAACTGGACAACTGACTAAGGTGTAAAATCGCTGCTGAATTGGAGGTGAAGAAATGAAAAAGCAGCGCAAAACTTACGCCAGTGATTTGAAAGTCAAGGTCGCTGTAGCCGCCATCAAAGGGGTACAGACAATCAATCAGATTGCCACTCTTTATGGAGTTCATCCAAATCAGGTGACGCAGTGGAAGAAGCAGGCGCTTGAAGCGTTGCCGGATGCCTTCGCGGCGCGGCGTGATCGTGTCGCCGCAGACGAAGAAGCTCTCAAGGCTCAACTCTACCAGCAGATCGGGCAACTCAAAGTCGAATTGGACTGGCTCAAAAAAAAAGCTGGCTCGCTCTACTGAAGAAAAGCGGCGGTTGATTGATGCAGCGCCTGAAAGCTTGCGCCTTTCTCGGCAATGCGAATTGATCGGTTTGCCGCGCGCAAGTTTTTATTATCAACCGCAGCCGGAAAGCGCAGAGAATTTGAGGTTGATGCGCTTGCTGGATGAGCAATACACGCAGACGCCGTTTTACGGAATTCGGCGCAGGACGGCCTGGCTGCAAACGCAAGGTCAGCAGGTCAATCACAAACGAGTTGGACGCTTGCTGCGTTTGATGGGCTTGGAAGCGATCTATCAAAAGCCGCGACTGTCGCAGCCCGGCGCGGGTCAGCAAATTTATCCGTACCTGTTGCGCGGCCTGAAAATTGAGCGGATCAATCAAGTTTGAAGCACGGACATTACATATCTCCGCCTGCACGGCGGCTTTGTTTACCTAACCGCGGTGATTGACTGGTACTCGCGTTATGTTTTGTCGTGGGAAGTCTCAATCACGCTGGACACGGATTTCTGCACCAGCGCGTTGCAGCAAGCGCTGCAACAAGCGACGCCGGAGATTTTCAATACCGATCAAGGTTCGCAATTCACGAGCCCTGCGTTCACCCGAATTCTCAAAGAACGGAAGATCGCGATCAGCATGGATACGCGGTCGAGCCTTGGACAACATCTTCGTCGAGCGACTGTGGCGCAGCGTCAAATACGAAGAAGTGTACCTTCACGATTACGAAGGCGTCCCCCAGGCGATCACAGGCTTGGACAAGTACTTCAACTTCTACAACCGCGAGCGGCTTCATCAGTCGCTCAACTATCAAACCCCGGCAGCCGTTTACCACCGGCAACCGGCCTAACAATGGATCACCAGCGAGCCACCTTACTTTTGCTGATTTTCTGTCTTGACAATGGGGTACACCTTAAGTGTCATCATTATTGGGTCACGGCTATTCTTCATTCCCTTTGTCATCAGATGCTCTTCCCTACTGCACCCACTAACATCAATAGCCAGATGACCGCCTTTGATTATCATAGGTTTACCAGGAACCGAAATTGTTTGTTGTGGCAAAAAGCTGGCGCTAATCATGTGATATTTGTTTTCAGGAGTAGTTTTTGCCTGAGTGTTGCCAAGCATTCCGTAAGTTTCAATTGGGAAAATAGCGATATGATGTGGGCCTCTGATTACAACATTTTCCCCTTGGAAAACCAGATGCTTCGCAATGATCACTGTGTCTGTTGCCAATCCTACCCGTTCTGGCAGAACAAGGGTATGGGCAATGATAACGCCTTTCAATAGAGTTGTTGTGATGAAAGTAGAAAGCTAGTATAGCAAGATGAAACTAGCGATCAAAGAGTTAAGAAACAAAAGACAATGGCGAGCGGCAACGGGGTTGGAAGAAAAACAATTTCGAGTCCTGTTGAAGTTATTCACGAAAAGTTACGAGAAAAAACACGGTGCCAGTGTAGAGACAAGGCAAGCGGAAATCGAAGTCACGCCGAGCCTGCAATCGGAAGAGGAATTGCTGTTTTTTACGCTGTTCAGTCTGAAGTGCGGGCTGACGTACGACTTGCTTGGGCTGGTGTGCGGGATGGATGGTT
>JANMKB010000355.1:0-17436 GCA_031371805.1 Blastocatellia bacterium
CAGCAACTTGATTATTTTTTTCATAAAGTTTTTCTCCTGATTGAGTTTGCAATTCTATTTAAAACTAACTCGTACCACATTACTGATCCGTCCATCGACTGTAAGCGTGACATCAACTTCGCCGCGTCCGATCAGTGTCCGAGGCAGCAAAATATTCTCCTGATCTACGCCAACAAAATTGCCCTGTGCTCCGGCATAAACTAACAGCAAATTTGTTCCGCCGATGCTCGCGTTAACATTCGCCAGACCGCTGCGGAATCTGATGCCTGTGCCATATAACGCGAGATAAACCTGATCGGTTACGGGGTTAAGATCAATTGGAATTGTCACCGCACGATTTTGCCCTGCGTCGAAAGTTGCGACGGGTTCAAAGGTTTGTGAATTGTCGGCTTTGACGCGTTGCGCCTGCGCGGCAGCCGGCCCACGTCCATTCGTTTCTACCGTAAATAATCCTGGCGTGACCGAAGTAATTTGTAAAAGTCCAGCCGCGACAATATTGCCGCTTTGGCGCACGGTGACGGAGCCTTCCCCGGTTACGAGTCCTACTGGAACCTGATAATTAATTTGCGTGGGCGAAACGTATAAGAGCGGCGCAATGCGTTCGACGCCTGAAACATCGCGGATAGAAATTTGCACACCAGCCAATGTTTCCGGTAGCGGGAGCGAGGTCGCTGCGATTGACGTGTTGGAAAAATTTGTTCCAAAGCCTGCCACAATTGATTCAGGCGCGACGGCTCCGATGGCATAGCTGGCGGCGGAGACTGTCGCAATCGCGGGCACAGTACTTACGACTGAACCAAAAATATTCATCTGAAACGCGGGACTGGTAGCGACTCCTCCAATGGCAGCAGCGTCAAGAATGTACCAGCGTCCGTACAATGGAACTCCGATCAACGCTGGATCATTGGGAATCGTCAGGCTGACGGAACCATATCCGTTGCTCGTCAACGTCGTCGTGACACGGGCAAGAGAAGCGGTGTCAGGAATGCTTGCCGTTGCGCCGGAATTATTTTTGTCAATGATGAGAATTGCCTGTGCGTTGCCAAGCGCATTCGTGACACCGACGGTGAAATTTGTATTGCCGACGATGGGCGGAGCGAGCGCCATGACCTGCGGGATAACTCCGCCAGTGCCAGCTGCTCCGACACCGATAATTTGCGGAACGCGCATGGATTCGGCGTACAGCATTGGACGATCAAAGGGAGCCGATTCAGAGGCAACCCGCGGATCGGTCATCGGGCGTTTCATAAAAGCAACGAGATCAGATTTTTGCTGGGCGCTTAAATTGCGTGCACGGATACGATTTCGTTCAATATTTGCGGCATTGACATCGCCACCGCGATTGTAAAACTCTACGACAGCCTCAAGCGTGGCAAAGCGTCCGTTGTGCATATACGGCGCACGTAACTCAACATTACGCAGGCTCGGCGTGCGGAATTTGGCCAAATCATTTTGATTGCCCGTGACTACAAAAAGTCCCTGATCCTCAGCCGACGGACGAATTCCGGTGTTGTGAAAAAGATTATCGGTAAAGAGCGTTCCCGTATGACATTCGTTGCAATCATTTTGATTAAAAACCTGTTGTCCGCGAATTTCCGCTGCCGTCAAATTACCAGCATCAAAGGGAGTTTGGTTTGAATACAGGGTTCGTTCGTAAGTCGCAATCGCCATCGCAATTCGTGTCGGCGTTACTTGGGAGGTACCAAAGGCTTCGTTGAAAATGTCGGGATAGCTGCGATTATTTATCCACGTGGTGAGGTCGGTCGGAATTGACGGCGCAAGCGCCAACGGCTTCGAGGCTGTGATTCGTTTAGCGACATCATTCCAATCGCGTCCGACGTGTCCCATTTCAGTTGAGTTTACCGGCGGTCCCAGAATTTGGCTTTCCAGCGCCGCGCCACTGGCGAGGACAACTGCATTTGTAATTGGATCGCGGAAAACCTGCAATGCTCGTCCATCCCAAAAGAGGGAACTGGAATAAGCGGCATTGATCGAAGACATAGACCTCCGTCCCGTTACCTGTTCTTTAAAGCCAAAGCTCGGCGACCATTGCAATGTTCCATCGGCGAGACTGAGCGGGACGCCAATAGAACCAATCATGTCATCTGCATTCCCGAAAATTCCGTCTACGCCAGGATTTATGGAATGTGCATCATTGCTGACGGAACGCGGATCCGAACCGCCGTTCAAGGCATGATGACAGCTTCCGCAGGCGACAGTTTTCGTCGAAGAAAGTTGCTCGTCCCAGAAAAGTGCTTTGCCCAAATTGGCTTTGGACACAGTCACTGGGTTTCCGACAGGGGCAGATGGCGGATTCAATTGATTGACTTGACCATTAACCTTTGATGATGGCAAAAGCTGAGCGACAACGACTATGAATGGCAGCACAAACAACAACAAGAGGGAGAGTTTTAGTAAGCGCATAATTTATTCCTTGGACTTAAACTTTGTTATCTAATCACCAGACTCTAGTGAAAGTTTCGGCGAACCTGTATAAAGACGCCCGAAACTCCGGGTCGGTTATACAAAATCCAGGCAGCGCACAGCACGACGAAACATAAACAGACCGCGACCAAACTCCACCAACGAGCGTGAAGTGATTGGGTTGTAGTTGTCGTCGCTGTCATTCGATAATTCAGGCGTATCTCACGTTGGAGCGGATCGCGTTCCTGTCCGCCAATCTTAATTTCAGGCGTGGCGGGAACCAGCGCGTTAACGAGATAATTACTGGCTTCGGGCAGATGATTGTTACGAAAATAAATTTGCTGATAGTCGGCAGCACTAGGCAATGAAGACGCTTCATACGTGAGTCGAATCGTGCCTAACCCTTCACGCATTGCTTGTTGAGTCGGAAATTGACTGTCAGTTAGCATGAGCGGCGTTTTGATATTACCAATGGACAGCTCAATGTCCTGTGACACACGTTGTAGATAAGCCTGTTCCTCCGCCTTCGTAATTTGCTTATCGCCATCGGTATCAATCAGCGCACGGATGCGTTTTGCCACCTGGACTCCGGGAATCAGTCGCAATTCGATCCGAACGCCATCAGGCACAAGCACGATTTGCGCAACCTGTAAATATTGATCAAGTACGTGAGCCGCTGCCGGATGATGAGCCGCGCAGACACACAATAAACAGAGTACTGAGATGACAATCTTTCGCTTCATTATTTTTTCGCGGGTATTTGGCATGTAAAATTCGCTGCGTCATCAATGCTGCCGCTGCCTTTGTAAACAGCAACCTGTGGATACGGACACAACGGACGAGTGCGCACGAAGGCTGTCAGCGAAAGGGCAGCCGATGCGATCAGGCAAATGGTGAAGCGATGAATTTTCATTGAGTTTCCTTTGCCGCACCTACGGAGCTACCTGGCTGTGTTCGCTCCTCTGGATCTAAGCGGCTACTCTTAGGACGCGGAAGCTTCTGACACTACCGCAGGATTCGCAGCACGCTCGCGGCGCGCACGCCAACTTCTGAATCTGTGCCACGAAAGCGCGAAGCCTGTATAAACTAAAAACACTGCGCCGAGTGAAGCGATTCCGGCGAGGGTTTGTCCGAAGACTCCCAGCACTTCACCTGTATGCGCGAAACGTAAAATCGTGCGCCAGCGGCGACCGGTACTATTGTCAGAAAATGCTTCAGTTTTTATTACCGATCCTGTGCTGCGCTCCATCGTGAGCGTCGTGCGTTTTTGCGGCTCTCCGCCCCAGCCTGCATCTACTGCAAAATTTGCGGTCGTATCTTCGGCTTTGGGCAAGCGCACCGAGATCGTGCGCCAATCGGCGGTATGCTGCTGAGCGCGTGAATACAACACATTCAGACCTTCATACGACAGCGGTATGCTGTTTGCTGGAGCGTTGGGTGGAGGCCCTGGACGGCGTGGCGGCGGAGGGTTTTCACCTGCTGCGCGAAAGACTAAATTATTTGCCCAGCCAAATGACATCACTACGCCAGAAGCCACGATGATCGCCAGCGGCACACAACACCAGAAACCAATTGAATTATGCCAGTTAAAGTCACGCGCCTTGCTCGGCAATCCGCGTTTGAACCAAACTACATTGCGTACCTGCGCCAACGTCCAGTTGCGCGGCCACCATAAATACAGGCCACTGAGGACGATGAGGAGAAATAAAAAATTGCCTATGCCTGTGAACCATCTGCCTGTATCGCGTCCGCTTCCTTCTAGTGCGAGCCAGCGATGCCAGTCTTCCATGTGATGTAAAAAATTCCGCATGCCCGGAGCGCCTTCACCGAGCAATTCTCCGGTGTAAGGATTGGCGTATAAATTTTTGTCGCCACGTCCGGCAGGGTTTGGAAAACTAACGGAAAGCGGAGCCGTCGCTTCTGCCCTGAAAGTCACACTGGTTGGCATCGCGCCTGCTGCGCTGATTTTACTGAGCAACGCTTCCGGTGGCATTGGTGTAGACGGCGCGATGTTGAAGCTGCGCGTTTCCCACCAGTACGACATTTGCTTTTCGTAGGTCAGCAACACGCCCGTGACCGACATCATTAAAACGACTACACCAATGGTGATACCTACGGCGAGGTGTGACCAAAAAAGAATTTTGCGAAATGTTTTCATCTGTGAATTCCTTCGGTTTTGTTAGTTGTTCTTTGGCACATAACACGCATCGCGTCTTCCCAAAGACAATCCGTGGCTCAGCCAAAGCCTGTCAGCAACAGTGAAAGCTTGATGCCGAACGTCAGAAGATGTTTGAAAACTCGACAAATGTTTTTTGTCATCGAAGGTGATAATTAGCGAGTTTTCAAGCAGCTTCTCAGGGAATGAACTTACTTTCGATGCGGTCATCAATGCTCGTCACCTTCACGCCGTCTTTCGCGTTCGTTGCGCTTGGCGGCTTCGTTGTCGGCTACAGCTAAATTACGCAATTCGTCCTGATTTAATATGCCGTCTTTATTCGCGTCGCCACGCTCGAATAATCCCTGCATGCGTTCCGGCACTTCATCTTTGGTTAATTTTCCGTCAGCATTTTGGTCGAATTCCAACAACAGCTTGACCATCTCATCAGGAGTCGGGCCGGTTGGCCCGCCTCTTTTCTCTCGCAAGAAATACCCTGCGACTGCAGCGATGATGATGAGCGCGAGCAGGCACAAAACGAATCGCTTTTTCAGGTTCATCACTATCGCTTCACCAGCCGTGCGCCGTAATCATTGGTCGGGTCGCGGTAAATAGTATGGATGTGTTGCGTGTCGCCTCTTTGCGGCGAAAATTCAATCAACAAAGTCGGCCCCTGAATGCGGTAGTAAGCCCCGCTGCCGTTGGTTGTTGGCCCGCTCCACGCAAACCATGTTTCTGACAAATTGGCTTTGATTTCAGCCATTTTTGCCGCTGCCGCTTCGTCGTTCAGAATGCCGACCCATTCATGCGCTATGTCGAGCAGCTTTTCTTGTTGTGCGGCGTTCAAGGCTGAAGCCTTGATGCCTTCAGGTTGAATCGTCTTGCCGTCTTCGCCCGGTCCCAAAACCAGATCGCCCATTTGATAAGGCAGAATCGCCTGCTTCTGTTGCGCGGCATCCAGCGCGTTGATGAGTGCGAAGCCCTTGTCATATTCGCGTCCCAGCGGACGTACAGTTTCCCCGTTGAGTTTGTAAATCGCAGGTTGCGCGGCGGGCAGGCTCGGTGTCATGACGTTGGTCTTGCCAACAATCGTGACATTGATCGCCAGATGATGACCGCCGAATTGAATCATCCACGGCTCGGTCAACGAAGGCGCACCGAGGAACGCCAGATAGTATTCATCACGGCTGAAAGTTAATCCGCCAGGGCCGCGTCCACCCGGCCCGCCCGGTCCGCGTCCGCCACCAGGAGGAGGGCCACCACCTGAAGGAGGGCCGCCGCCCGGTCTGTTACCTCCCCCTGGCCCGCCGCCCGGCCCCAGTCCTGAAGTCTTCAGGACTTCATCGCCTTCCATAATTTCTTTTACTTTTTGCAGTCCCTGTTTGCTCAATGCCGTTGCCAGCAAATTCATTCCGGCTTCGCGTTGTGTGGTAGTCAGGTCACCCCAGCGCAAACCGTTGCGTTGAAAAATGCCGGTCGGGAAATTCGACCATTTGGATTTCTGCTCGCTGTTGAATGGGAAACTGACTTTGGCGCGTCCGGCATCGTCGAGGGTCGCCAGCAAAGCTTTGGCTGCCGCAACGGTTTTGCCAGTGGTATCGGTTTCTTTGGCGGGTTCGACGCGCAGCGGAGGCGCAGGTGTGGTACTGATTTTTTGTGTTCCCTGTTGTGCGGCCCGCAAGACCCAGCCAGCGCAAAGAAGCACGAACAAACTAAGTACTGTGATGACTATTTTTCGTTTCATTAAATCTTTCCTTTGAAGTTAATAAGATTATTTGTTAGCAATTCTCGGCGCTTTTCTCGGAACAAAACATGGCATTGAATCCTCCCACGGACTGTCTGTAAGTTGTCGTTGCTCACTCCCATCTGCCTTCATCATGAAGATCGCGCCATATGGTTGAAAGGTATTGTCATACAGTGCCGCTTCATCCTTGAATCCATAGCGCCCGCTGCTCCACATAATGTGTTTGCTATCATCAGTCCAGAAAGCATGCGCGTCATTAGCAGGGAATGTAGTTAATTGGCGCAGGTCGGAACCATCGGATCGGATCGTGAAGATATCGAAATTATTGTCTTCGTGTTTGCGAGTAAACAATATGCGTTCTCCATCAGGAGACCAGTAAGGAACATTATCGTATTCAGTAGTGAGTACCTGAACTGAATGATCGGCGAGGTTGAGGATGCGCAGCCCCAAATCCTTTCCACCCCAAACCCGATATACAATCCGTTGGCCGTCAGGTGACCAGCTTGGGAATCCTGCATTGGGCATCCCTTCGGTTAAGCTTTGTGCACCAGTGCCGTCTCTTCGCACCATCATAATTTTCGCCGGATTGTTCTTGCGTGCCTGCAAAAATCCACCGAACCCAAACGCGATCCATTGACCATCGGGCGACCAGCTTGGTGCAAATGCCATTGCGCCGTTAGCAGGAAATACCCGAACCCTGTTTGAACCGTTAGCATCCATGATAGCAATCGAGGAGTCTAAATCTTTTTCAGTGATGACTAATTTTCCGTCTTTCGAGAAGCTTGGAAAAACGTCGGTATAACGGACTTCATAAGTCGAGTCCCAGCTATAAAGCAATTGATTTTGTAGCCTGGGCTGGAAGCTGACTTTTTCATAAACTACCTGCTTGCCATCGGGTGACCACGCGGGCGAGCGTAGTTTACGCTTGACCACTGCATTTCCATCTGTGTATGCGAGTCCTTCATTCGGCCCTGCTTTGGCAAGATAGCCAATATTTTCTGAGGTCAGAAATTGCGGATCTATTTTCAACCCAGATCCTTTGGTATGTTCGACTTTTTCACCTGTTGCAACATTTACCGAAACAATTTGTGAAGTTGCCGAGGGCGCGAGATTTGGTCTGCGTGCCGCCCAGGTTTGTTCTACTGTAATTTCATAAAAAGCAATTCGCTTTCCATCAGGAGACCATTTTGGAGTGCCTGTGCAGGTGCCGGACTGTGTAAGCCGGCGCAATCCCGTACCATCTGCTCGAACAATGTAAATGCTGAGTTCCTGTACATGCTCCCAACCGGAACCATTACCATGTCCTCTCCAATTCGTATTGCGGTCAGAGGAAAATGCAAGCCATTTTCCGTCTGGCGACCATGATGGTCGGAAGAAACCATTTGGCTTGATCGGATCACCTTGAATATCTGCTGACCCTGTCAGGTTGCGAAGTCGCCGCGTCTTGAGATCAAGAATCCAAATGTTTGCCGTGTGCATTTCACGGGTAGAAACAAACGCGAGCCTGGTTCCCTCCGGCGAGAGCACAGCCTGATCGTCTAAAGCCGGACTATCAGTTAATCGCTCCAATCCCGTCCCATTCGGATGAACGCGATAAATATCTGCCTGCCCAAAACCGTTGCGTTCGGAAGTAAACACAATCCATTTACCATCGGCGGAATAGGAAGCGTGATAATCAAATCCTGACGTAGCAAAAAGTTTGCGCTCATTTGTCCCGTCAACATTGGCGAGATAGAGTTCCGCTGCTGATGGGCCAATGCGGTTCATCAGCATGACATCCTTCGCTATCACAGGAACTGCAAGAAATACTATGATTACAATGATAAATATTTTAGTGTACATAAAAGATAAATAGGTCGGAATTCGTCTTTTGGCATCTAGCCAATCGCGATTTAGGTTGATAAGTGTGCTGACAGGCAAAGTGCCGGAGCAGCGTTTTTATTCGTTTGCTTTCTGGAGGGTAACAACATAGATAGCAGCATTTATTTTGCTGGCCCCTCCTCAATGACTTTCAGGTGAGCACCAATTTGATGGGTGAATCGCCGTCTCTTTTTTTCCATCTGAAGTTTTCTGCGCCGATTTTTCCGATCATACCTGGGACGATGGTGGCGTAAGGTCCAGAGAATTAATAGCTTCATAGTTGAAATCAGTAAAATTTGCTATCTATCTCAAATGCACTTTAGCTCTACTGATAGTTCCAAAAAATAATGCCTGAATATAATCCGGCTCAATCTTCTTCTTTGTGATGTTTGCCACGATTTTTCATGGCGTCGTCATCGTCAATCATTTTGTAATTCGCAGGTACTTCAAAAAGAGCTTTCGCAGGTTCGACACGATTTATTTTCGTGAGTCGAAAAATTGTTTCGCCCATTCTGGGGTCTTTATGTTTGCTCAGAATTACGACTTGCAATTCGGGTGATTCCCAGCGTTCAGACGTGATTTCGAGAGGACGGTCATTGCCGATTTCGCCAGCGGGAATCGTGATAGTCGAGCGAATTCCCATCACTTCAACGCCTTCGATCATTTGTTTGCCCAGCGACTCAGTTTTTTGATTGGATGAAGCCGGAGGCGCAAAATCAGGTGGTGGAGCACTTTTGACTTTGGAGATTTTATTGGCGGTTTGATGATCTGGATCAAGCGCGAATCGCTTCTTCGCTACGACATCGTGGATGAAGACTCTGGTGGTTGCTTTCCCTTTAATGGCAAAGGGGCCAAAGCCATCCTGCGTTGCTTCGTGCCGTGTACGCCCTTCGCTGTCGCGTACAAAAGTGTCAGTCGTCTGGTGCGAAATGCGCGTCCCGTTATCCAGAATTTGCACCCGTTCCCTGATCGCTACTGCCGTATAGGGAGCGCCTTTGACGACCTTCCCATCAGATAACATTTCAGCCGTTAAAATGCCAGGGCGGCGCTGCCCTGAACCATGCTTAGGCTCACGATGATGATTATCTTCGCGTTTATGCCGATCCTGAGCGCTAATTGAAAAACTTAACGTTAATAACCAGACCAAAATAAACAAAAAAGAAAATTTAATATTTCGCATTTTTCACCTTTACTGGAGCAAGCGAATCGCATAGGCGACGCCATCATCGCCCATCATAACTTCAGCTTTGATAATTTCATTGGTGCGTCGTTCACTGAGCGGCAAGCCCATGGCGATCAGCGTTGTGCGCGGGACTTCGATCCGCAGCACCGTTCCATTTTGTAGCGCTTTGGTATCGGTCGCGTAAGTTAGTGGGATGAACTCCGTCGCAGTTTCCTGCCTCATCTTTTTTGCTTCAAACTGTAATTTACTTCGCAGCGCACGTTGAGGCTTCGCGCTAATTTTTTTCAATGAAGCTTGTTCCTGCTGATGTGAAGGCACAGCTATGTCAGGCTGTTTTTCGGCTTCATTGGTTGCTGGTGTAATTGGAACAGAGAAAACAGGCGTATCTTTCGTTGCAACCCTGATTGGTTCAGCGCGAAACCAGAAAATACTGACAACTGCCAAACCCAATAAAATCGCGGCTGTTGTGGCTGTCAGCTTCCACTGCCAGCCGCGTATCAAGGCAAGCATTGGGAATCTTTCCGGCGCGGTGAAAGTTTTATGTTGTTCCCTGAAGGCTGTCAATAATTCCAGTTTTATGGCTGAAGCAGCTTTTGCCTGCGCGGTACTGTCCGCCAACGCGTGGAGTCCAACATTCAAGACTTGCGCATCTGACAAGTGCGCCGCGCATTGCTTACAATTCGCCGTATGCAATTTCACCGCTGCGTGATCGGCATTTCCAAATTGAATAAGTAGGTTTTTAAATTCTTCACATCTCATAATTCTGACCTCTGTGGTGCCTGAGTTTTGATCTGCACGCTGGCATCCTGTGTCGTGCGCAGTTTTTCGACGAGCATGGCACGCGCTCGATTCAGCCTTGATCGGACTGTCCCGACCGGACAACCAATGGACTGTGCTGCCTGTTCGTAATTCATCTCTTCGAGATTACAAAGCACCACTACTTCACGATAATGCGGTGGCAGGGAAAGGACAGCTTGTTGCACCGCCGCAATCATTTCCTGTCGCGCTAAAACCTGAAGCGGATGATGCTCCGTACTGAACAGCATCTCATCAACAGAACTGTCATCATCCTCATCCTGATTGGTGATGGAAACAAAGGTTCGCTCGCGTTCGAGCCTCCGCAACACGCGATGCCGGGTGATCCCGAATAAGTAGGACGCGACGGTTCCGCGTGATTCGTCAAATTGATGAGCATCTCGCATCAGCGCCATAAAAACATCCTGTGAAATGTCTTCAGCAAAAGCAGAAGAACCGCTCATACGGAGTGCAAAGCGATAAACGCTGGGTTGACGACGATCATATAGTTTCTCAAAAGCAGCCGCATCGCCAGCCTTCATTCGCCGCAACAGTTCTTCATCGCTGAGCTTTCCGAAAACGTTGAATTCCAAATTTACCGCCCTGCCTCCTGTCTGGAAATGTACAGGAGCGAGAATCTTAGTTCCATTATTTCTGTCACGCTTGCGGACAAACGGCGTGAAACCGTAAAACTACGCTTTGTTCGATGGGAAAAAATCGCTCGACTGTCGCATAAACTAAAACGCGGAAGATAGGTAAAGAGTAACCAACGCTTAATTACTGACCTTCCGCTCAGCCTTTTGCTTTACTGAGCGCTACTGGTATTTTTCAGGCGGCTGAATAACCATAACCGTGCTGCTGACCAGTCACGCCGGAAGGTCGCAGGCGAGATGCCAAGTATCTGGGCGGACTTAATTTCACTCAATCCGCCAAAAAAACGTAGTTCGACTGCCTGACAAGCACGTGGGTCTACCTGCTCCATCTGTTCCAGCGCTTCATGCAACGCCAGCAAATCAAAATCGGGTTCATGCCAGGGTAAATTCGCCTGCTCCAGTGACACTATCTCCGTGCGGCGAATTCGTTTACGCGCCGTAGCGCGGCGGGCGCGATCAATCAAAAACTGGCGCATCTGGCGCGCGGCGATCAGAAAAAATTGTTGACGATCTGCAATCCTGACTTCGCCGCCGCCAAACAACCGCAACCAGGTTTCATTAAGCAGAGCCGTCGGATTCAATGAATACGCATATTTCTCCTGGCGTAACATCTGTCGCGCCATCCGATGCAATTCGTGATACACCAATTTTGCCAGTTCATCGCCTGCGGCAGCGTCGCCATTGCGCCAGGCCAGCAATGTCCGTGATAAATGTCGTTGGCATGAAAAACTGAGTTCCCTCTTCGTTTAAGGTTTCGGCTGTGAGCTGATTTCTAGTGATTTTACGCACTTAATAGTACAGAGAGAATTCCACTTTGCCAAGATTATGAGAGGCAGATGGCACCAGTACAATGGCAACAAATTCGGGACTTACTCGCATCAGCGGCAGCCCTCGCGCCACCGCAACGACACGAATTTTTGCAACAGGCCGGCACCGACGAATTTGTGTGCCATGAAGTGGAGCACATGCTGGCCGCCGAAAGTGAACTCGGCGGCTTTCTGGAACACCCGCTCCTCATCCGCACGGAACCGGAAGAAGATGCGCTGATTGGTTTGTTTTTAGGCGATTATCGCATTGAACGGGAAATCGGACGCGGCGGGATGGGCATTGTTTATCTGGCGCAGCGCGCCGATGAAATCTTTGAAAAAAACGTTGCCATCAAAATTCAGAGGATTTATGGCAGAGAGTCATTGAAGCCATTCAAGCCAAGGGGCTAAGCCAAGCCAAAATTGCCAAACGGTTTACCGTCAGTCTGCCATTTGTCGAGAAATTGTGGCAGCGGTTTCGGACCACCGGAGATTATCGGGCTAAAACCTGGTCGGTGAGAGGTACCGAAAGACGTTTGAAAAATGATGAAGAGTTGATTCGAGAGCTGGTTAAAAACCAACCCGACGCAACGCTTGCAGAGTTATGCGTGGCCGTTTCGGAAGCGACCAATAAACCGCGAGTCACCACCGCCACGATGTGTGTGGAACTGCAAAGATTAAAATTAGAGCGCAAAAAAAGTCGCACCACGCCAGCGAACAAGCAACCGGGCGAGTCAAATTGATGCGGTTAGATTACCAAACTAAGATTGAAAAAGAAGTTATTTCACGGTTCAAATTTTTAGCTGAAGCAGGCAGTAACCTGGCCATGACGAGACTTTACGGGCGCGGTGAGAAAGGTGAACAAGTAGTTGAAAGCGTGCCGCAAAACTATAGCGAGAATATTTCGATGTGGGCAAGTTTGTCATTTTCGGGCCTTGCAGCCCCGATGACAATCAACGGAGCGGTTGACGGAATCGTGTTCAAAACCTATATCGAAAAGATTTTGTGTCCGACCTTAAAAACAGGAGATATTGTCATTATGGACAATTTGTCGGTGCATAAAGTAAAAGGAATCCGAGAGTTGATTAAAGCAGTCGGAGCGAAATTGATCTAGTTGCCGCCCTGTTCGCCCGATTTGAATCCGATTGAAAAATGTTGGTCAAAAATCAAAACCTATTTACGAAAAGCAAAAGCCAGAACCAGAGCCGAATTAGAACAAGCCTTACAAGAAGCCTTATTACTGATTACCGAAAAAGACTCCTTAGGCTGGTTCAAAAGCTGTGGTTACTCCATACACCAAATTTAAATTTGCTCTAGTGGATCATCTCTCTCTTGGGTCTTTGTGTGATAGCCCTTCTGTGTCTTATGACCAGTATGGGGCAGTGCCTCAAGTACAATCAGACGATTGTATATTTGAAGACCTGTTTTTATTAGAACGAGTAAAAGGAGACAATAAGCCAAAAGAATTCAGCTTGGCAAGACAGTATCCAGGATAGAAGCAGCCCAAGGGGTGATGCTTCGTTTGAATCACAAATTCTGGATTTTTGGGCACTCGGGTTTTATCCCACGCACGCCTTTTCCAAATATGAAATCTTGCTACAAAAAAACGCGCCAAACGAAGCGGTGACAGGCAAGCCCGATGTGCAGGTTGTCAGCGGAAAAAGCGTACAATCAGGTGTAAATGCACTAGCACGTGAGGGCTATCGTTTGCAATTGATCCGGGAAGATATTGCGGTAATGGTTCGGAAAAGAGGAATTGCGACTCCCACTTCATACTGCTGGTGGAGTGGGATCAGTAATAGTGAGGAAGAATGGTCGCAACTGCAAACGCAAGATGCGATTTACCGAATGACTAGCCCTGACAGTGAAAAAGGGGCGGAACGGGCTTTAGTATTTGAGCAACCATTTGTACCGCAGGCAAAACGATCAGCGGTGAAAGCCTCAACCTGGCAGGCAGTGCGAGCAAAAAACGGTTCACCAGCTATGATCGGAGCGTCCGAAGCTGGATAATGCCGTCAATCGGCCTTATTCCCCTGTTGACAGCCGTGAGACTCAGCGATAGGGCGAGGCCATATTCAGGCGCAAAGAAAAGCAGTGAGTAAAATAAATTCCACTACCCTCTTGACAAAGACCGGGATGACCAATAGTATCTTGCGTTTTGCACAGGAAGTTCTTTGCAGGACAAGCGACGCTTAGTGGTCTTAACAGTGTAGAGGCGTCGCGCAGTGAATCGAAATTTGATGATTTACTGAATTTTTAGAGAACGTATTGTGGCGTCATTGTTTGCGCACCTGAGCGAACACTACTTAGTAAGCAACTTTCAGGAGTCTGCACCCTTAAATATACGCCACAGAAAAACTCGGCGACTTGAGACGCCAAATCTACACGCTTGCTAGACATCTCAGGCTAAATCAGTTTGGTTTTAAATATTTGTTGACGCATTAAGTTCTGCGTCAAATCTTGCTTGCTGTTGCAGGATAGCAGCACAGTGATCGAATTATGCCGACGATTAATCAGTTAGTTCGTAAAGGACGCAAACAAGTTAAATATAAGACTTCAAGTCCAGCGTTGCAAGGTTGTCCGCAACGTCGCGGCGTGTGTGTGCAGGTTAAGACGCAGACTCCCAAGAAGCCGAATTCAGCGTTACGCAAAATTGCTCGTGTGCGCTTAACGAACGGCATTGAAGTTACTTCATACATTCCAGGCATTGGTCACAACCTGCAGGAGCACTCAATTGTTTTAGTGCGTGGTGGTCGTGTGAAAGATTTACCTGGTGTGCGTTATCACATTGTACGCGGCACGCTTGATTCTGTTGGTGTTGCCAATCGTAAGCAGGGTCGCTCCAAGTATGGTGCGAAGCGTCCGAAAGAAGGCGCAGCCGCAGCTAAAGGCGCACCTGGTAAGAAGAAATAACTTCAGGATGTAAGATTTTACTTTAGGAATTCGATATGCCAAGAAGAAGAGGAATCCCCAAACGCGAAGTTCTGCCTGACCCGGTCTATAACAGTCCGTTGGTGGCGAAATTCGTCAATGCTTTGATGTGGGATGGCAAGAAATCCACGGCGGAGAGTATTTTGTATGACGCTCTCAACAAAATCAAAGATAAGACGCAGGAAGACCCGCTAAAGATTTTCAAGAAGGCGATTGAAAATATCCAGCCCAAGGTTGAAGTTAAATCAAAGCGTGTTGGTGGTGCGAACTACCAGGTTCCAGTTGAAGTCACTTCGTCAAGGCGTAATGCTTTAGCGATGCGCTGGCTGGTGCAATTTTCCCGGTCTCGTGGTGAAAAGACGATGGTTGACAAGCTGGCGGGGGAAATTCTTGATGCTTCGCAGGGTAAAGGTAATGCGACCAAGAAGCGTGAAGATGTCCACCGTATGGCGGATGCGAATAAGGCTTTCGCTCATTATCGCTGGTAGCGGGATTTTGTATCGCGGAGACAGACAGTAAAGCCGTCCGCTCCTCACTAACTCAAGATTTTTATGGCTAGAACAGAAGCACTCACTAAATTCAGAAATATTGGCATCATGGCGCATATTGATGCTGGTAAGACTACGACTACTGAGCGCGTCCTATTTTATACCGGTGTTAATTACAAGATCGGTGAAGTCCACGAAGGCACTGCCACGATGGACTGGATGGAGCAGGAGCAGGAGCGGGGAATTACCATTACTTCGGCGGCGACAACCTGTTTCTGGAAACGCAATAACGATAACTATCGCATTAATATCATTGATACTCCTGGTCACGTGGATTTTACCATTGAAGTTGAGCGCAGCTTGCGCGTCCTTGATGGAGCAGTTGCAGTATTTGATGCAGTCGCTGGTGTGCAGCCGCAATCCGAAACAGTTTGGCGTCAGGCTGATAAATATGATGTCCCGCGTATTGCATTCATTAATAAAATGGATCGCCCTGGCGCAGATTTCGACCATGCCGTTGACACGATTCGCACACGCCTGAGTGCCAAGCCTGTCCCTGTGCAAATGCCGATTGGCGCTGAAGATCAGTTCAAAGGTGTAATTGATCTAATTGAGATGAAAGCTATTCTCTGGAAAGACGAGAGAATGGGAGCCGATTATGCCGTTGAAGAAATTCCGGCTGACCTGAAAGACGGAGCACTTATTGCTCGGGAACACATGATCGAAGCTTTGGCTGATGCTGATGACGAGATTGCAACAAAATATCTTGAAGGTGAAGAACTCAGTACGGCTGAAATCCGCTCAGCCCTGCGGCGTGGCTGTATTGCGATCAAAATTTTTCCAGTAGTAGTGGGAAGTGCCTTTAAAAATAAAGGTGTCCAGACTTTACTTGATGCTGTAATTGATTTCCTGCCTTCACCGCTTGATATTCCAGCAGTCACAGGAATAGATAGAAATGGTGAAGAAGTTGAACGCAAGGCTGATGACAAAGAGCCTTTCTCTGCGCTGGTCTTTAAGATCATGGCGGATAAGCACGTGGGGCAGCTTTCCTTTGCACGGATTTATTCTGGCACGCTGAAGGCAGGTTCTTACGTTGTTAACTCAACCAAAGATAACAAAGAGCGCGTTGGTCGCATTATGAAGATGCATGCCAACAAGCGAGAAGATGTTGATGAGGCTTATGCGGGTGAAATAGTCGCGGTTGCCGGACTTAAGAATGTCACGACTGGCGATACGATTTGTGACGATAATAAACCTGTGATTCTCGAAGCGATGGAATTCCCGACCCCCGTGATTTCCCTCGCCATTGAGCCAAAGACTCGTCAGGATCAGGAAAAACTTGGCATCGCGCTTGGTCGTTTAGCACAGGAAGACCCGTCATTCAGGGTTTCGACCAATCACGAAACCAATCAAACGATTATTGCTGGCATGGGCGAGCTTCACCTTGAAATCATTGTTGACCGCCTGAAGCGCGAATACAGCGTTGAGGCCAATGTTGGTAAGCCGCAGGTGGCATACCGTGAAACGATTCGGCGACCCGCGAAGGGCGAAATGAAATATGCTAAACAAAGCGGCGGTCGCGGTCAATATGGTCACGTGGTGCTTGAGGTTGAACCCGGCGAGCCAGGATCAGGTTTTGAGTTTGTTAATAAAATTGTCGGTGGTGTGATTCCAAGAGAATATATTCCAGCCGTCGAAAAGGGTGTGAAGGAAGCGTTAGAGGGCGGTGTGCTGGCAGGATACGAATTGGTAGACATAAAAGTCCAGTTGGTTTTTGGCAGCTATCACGAAGTTGACTCTAATGAAATGGCCTTTAAGGTTGCTGGTTCAATGGCTTTTAAGGAAGCTGTGAAGGCTGCCAAGCCAGTGCTGCTTGAGCCTGTAATGAAAGTCGAAGTTGTGACGCCGGAAGATTATATGGGCAGCATCAACGGTGACTTAAATTCACGGCGCGGACGGATTGAAGGAATGCAGTCCCGTCCAGGCACTCAGATTATTACCGCAATGGTTCCCTTGGCTGCAATGTTTGGATATGAAACGGAATTGCGCTCAATGTCACAGGGACGCGCTGCCTCCACAATGCACTTTGGTCAGTACGAAGAAGCGCCCAAGAGCATTGCTGAAGAAATCATTGCAAAAGTTCAGGGAACAGCGAAATAGGTTTGAAACATAAAATCTCAAATGTGAGATTGATTCAATTAACTGCGGATTTATTCCGTACCTTAAAAATTGGTACTTTAAGGAGCGATACTCATCATGGCGAAAGAGAAATTTGATCGGTCGAAACCGCACGTGAACATTGGGACGATAGGGCACGTGGATCACGGGAAAACGACGTTGACAGCGGCGATTACGAAAGTGCTGGCGAAGCACAATCCGAAGATCATCGTGCGGGCA
>JANMKB010000356.1:0-4972 GCA_031371805.1 Blastocatellia bacterium
ATTAAATGCCTCCGCCGGAACCGGATCGAACCACATAATGGTAAGCACGAGGAGCGTAGTTAATGCGGCTCCATAAATCAGGCTGGTGAGTAAGAAAAACTTGCTCCGGCCTGCTGGTTTTTGCTTGGTTGATTCTACTAATTTGTCGAACATAGTTGCCTCCGTGAGATTAAGTTAGTGTTTGCCGATGGGTCTCAGGAGAAGAAAAACGTAATTGCAAAATTCAGTTTATTCGAGTGCCTCAAGTTGTAAGCCAATTGGTGCTGCGCCGCTTTCTTTGATCGTATCAATGACCTGCGCAACTTCTCCGTAATTCATATTGGGCGAGCCTTTGAGGAATACTGCTTTGCGATCTGAGGGCCGCGCGTCCAGGGCGTTATGCAGCAGGGAATTTAGTTCCGCCAGATTTTGCGCTTTGGTTTGATTGAGCAATAAACCATTTTCACGCGAAACGCTGACGACCAGCATCAGCTCCGGCTGCGTTTGCTCGGCCTGGGATTTTTCCGGTAATTTGGCTTCGTATTTATGCGGTTTTTTCGGGCTAATGACCATAAAAATTATCAACAGCACCAGCAGGACATCTATCAGCGGCGTGACATTGATATTCGGAACGGCGCGATTAACTTTGGTGGTTTGCATAATTGCGATCTCCTTCGTTTTGACACACTTCGACGAGCCGCTTAATACAAGCGCGAACAATTTTCAGACTGGTCGAAGTGGTTGGTTAAGGAATCACCCGATAATGGTGATTCGGCTGAACATCAGAATAGCGTCAGAGGGCGTATATTTGCCGTGCCGAAAAGCCGGTTTGAAATTAGCCTGCTGATTTAAGGCAGTCGAAAGTTTGCCGATGACAGCAGGATCATTTGGCGCTTCGATAACTTGTTTGATGGAGGCTTTGCCGTCAACTCCTACCCACGCAATCACAGCGAATTCTTCATCGTCAACTTCTTTGGAAAATCCAATCAACGTTCCACGCGGATCAAGAATCGGCCTCGGACTGACAGGCAGCGGCAACAGTAAATCTTTAAGCTCGGCAATTTCTTCATCGTTGTCCGGGCGAATAACGATTTGCGCCACATCCTGCGCCATATTCAAAGCGCGTTGGGCTGGTCTGAGAACGGCGGTCACCAGCATCAGAAACAACAGTGAGGAAACCACAGCGGCAAATGATTGCGAAAAAAATTTAATGCGCCAGTTGGCTTGTCGGTCAGCACGCAAGCGAACCTGCTGAATTTGTTTGCGTGCCTCAATCTGTAACGCCCACATAGTCGCGGTCTGCATCTCCTGCGCCTGGTTCTCGCTCAGCTTGCCTGCCCTAAGCGAACGCAGCAATTGAGCCTGTGTTTGCAGCTCATTCTGAACATTGAAGCAGCTTTCACATTCATTCAAATGATAGGCGAGCAAAGCCCGCTCGGCTGGTCTGATCGCTCCATCCATCTGCACTGAAATCAATTCTGAGTAATCGCGGCAATTCATAAGTTTAATAAAAATTAGTGGTTAGTGCCTGATGTCACTATGCACTGCAAAAGCAAAAATCGTTCTGTCGTGCGGTGGCGCAATTAAGCGAAACCAGAATTAAGTTGTTGCTGACTATCATCTGGTGCTGATTCGCCGACCCATCGGCAGATAGCGTCGGAAACACGCACACCGCACGACGGGACGATTTGTTGCAAAGATCAAAATTTGCTCAAGCTGGCGCGTAACATTTCGCGTCCGCGAGCGATCCGGGATTTCACTGTCCCCAGCGAAATTTCAAGAATACTGGCGATTTCTTCGTAAGACATTTCTTCAATGTCGCGCATCGCCACTGCGATCCGAAAATCACTTTTCAACCCGCCCACTGCGCGTTCAAGTTGTGCCTGACGTTCATGGGCGAGGGCATCCGCTTCGGGCGTATTGCCTGGGCTTGCCAGTCTGGCTCCGAGCGATTCGCGCTGATCATCAAATTGTTCATCCAGCGAACTTGTTTCGGCGCGGTGCCGTCGTTTCCACCAGCGTTGCGAATTGAGCGCCTGATTGACAGCAATGCGGCAAACCCAGGTTTTCAGGCTTGACTCACCGCGAAAATGCCCGAAGTTGCGATAAATTTTCAAAAATGTTTCCTGCGACATATCGCGCGCTTCTTCTGAATCACGCACAATCCGCAGCGTCAGTGAATAAACCAGCGGTTGATATTCAGTGACGAGTTCACCAAAGGCTTCCATTTCGCCTGCCCGCAGCCGCTCAATCAATCCAATTTCGCGTGGTGAGCAATGTGGCGGAGCTGCTTCCTCAAGCTCGTACACCACGCCGACCGCGCCGTCGAGGTTTGACTCAATCCCAATTGCCAGCCATGCTTTTTGTTTCACCAGCATGCGCGCACTCCCAAAGCCAGTTTCGCTTGTATTAATCGGACAACAGTCAGCAGCGTTTTCGGGTTCGTTTTTTGCTGACATGGCTCTTAGACTCCAGCTTGAGCGGAAAGTTCCCAACTATCTTACAACTTTTATCAAAAATGTGGCAGGAACTTTTTAAGCTATCAAATGCAGTGACTTAGCTGCACTCACAAGCCTGGAACGAAACAGGGGGAAAAACTTGCAAGCCTATAGATTTTGTAGTAGTGTGCCGCCGCTTAGCTACATCTTGTGTTTTGTCAGGAGAAAAGTTCCAAAGTGGCGAAAAAATTGAAATCTTTGATCGTGTTGGCGCTTGGGCTGGGACTGGCGTATTGGTTCGCCAGAGGCATTGATTGGGCGACAGTTGGCGAGTATTGGCGACACGCTAACATCTGGCTGCTGCTGGTTGGTATGATCTTTATTAATTTGACGATGCTGGTGCGCGCTGTTCGCTGGCAGGTATTTCTCAAACCTATCGCGACAGTGAGTATTAAAGACGCTTTGGCAGCGACGGTGATTGGGTTCGGCAGTATTTTTGTCGTGGGCCGCGCCGGAGATGTCGTGCGACCCATTTTGTTGAGCTTGCGCACGCGTATTAATCCGAGTGCGACCATTGCGACGATTATGATTGAGCGGGTTTTTGACATGTCGGCGGTCATTATCCTGTTCGCTGTCAATTTGTTTTTTATCAGTTTGCCCACCAGTAAAATAAATGATTTGCAACGCATGCGTTCGGTCGGCTTATTAATGCTGGCAGGGGTGAGTTTCGGAATTGGACTGCTGATTTTGTTGCGGCTGAATGCACCTTTTGTGATTGGCGTGGTTGAGAAATTGTTACGCTGGCTGCCGGGAAAAATTCTGGGTTTCGTGGTTGGATTATTAAATCACCTGACGGATGGCTTAGCGGTTTTGCTGAATCTTCGTGAACTCTGCAAAGCGATTGGATATACGGTCATTGTTTGGGGCTTGATCACCATTGCTTATCTGGCAGTAGTGAATGCTTTTGGACTGGACTTTTCGATTAGTCAGGCAATTTTTACGATGGGAGCGGGATTAGTGGGGTCGTTGGTCCCGACACCAGGCGGATCAGCCGGAGCCTTTCACGTAGCTGCGCAAAAGGGGTTAATTTTTCTGGCGGTTGAACCAAATCTGGCGGCTGCGACAGCAATTGCCATTCATATCATTTCTTTTGGATCCCCCTTTGTCTTCGCGTTGTTTTACCTGATGCGCGAAGACATTAAGTTAAGTCAGTTGCGCGAAATGATGTCAGGAAAAGAATCGGATGACAACTTTTCAAAAAGTCAGGTAACGAAACCATTAGCCAGCAACTCTAAAACCGGAGTCGAAAGATGAGATGCCCTTTCTGTAATTATCTTGAAGACAAAGTCGTGGATTCACGCGAATCACGCGAAGGCGAATCAATTCGGCGTCGCCGCGAATGTTTGAAATGCGAGCGCAGATTCACGAGCTATGAACGAATTGACGAGATTCCCTATATGGTCGTCAAAAAAGATGGTCGGCGGGAACCGTTCAGCCGTGACAAAGTGATGGCTGGTTTGCTCAGGGCTTGTGAAAAACGCCCGGTTCCGACGCTGAAACTTGAAGCGATTGTGAATTCGATTGAGTCTTACGTGCAATCCTCGCCGGAGCGCGAACGTCCCACTACGAAGCTGGGCGAAATGATTATGCGTAAATTGAAGGAGCTGGATAAAGTTGCTTATGTGCGCTTCGCTTCGGTCTATCTGGAGTTTCAGGATGTCTCGGAGTTTATGTCAGAGCTGAAAGGATTAGTCCGCGCTCGCAAATAACTTTGGCTGGGTGGAAAAAAGCCAGACACTTTCGCAAGTCTTGGCTTGCAAAATCAAAAGTCAATTGTTAGTATTCGCGTTTTCGTAAATGCGCTCTTTTAAAACTTGTGTATCTCATGCATAAGGGTAAGCCGGTGTAGCTCAGTGGTAGAGCGTCTGATTTGTAATCAGAATGTCGGGGGTTCAACTCCCTCCACCGGCTCCAGGTACTCAGGCAGATAAGGATAGTGCGGGCACTTACAGACGCGCAACCGTCGTGAGCGATACGCGCAAAGTCGAAAATTGATAAGATTTTTATATATTGCAGGGGTGGTCGAGTGGCTAATGGCACCGGGCTGTAAACCCGGCAGACTAACGTCTTACGTAGGTTCGAATCCTACCCCCTGCACCAGCTTCAAGGCTCAAATTTTAAATTTGAGATGACGAATTGCGGGAGTAACTCAATGGTAGAGTACTAGCCTTCCAAGCTAGCTGTTGCGAGTTCGAGTCTCGTCTCCCGCTCCAGGTTTTGATAATTAAAAGTACGCCCATATAGCTCAGTGGTAGAGCACTTCCTTGGTAAGGAAGAGGTCATCGGTTCAAGCCCGATTATGGGCTCCAGAATTTAGCAGCGTTGTTGATTCAGAGAGAGAAGGAAACGTAATTATGGCGAAAGAGAAATTTGATCGGTCGAAACCGCACGTGAACATTGGGACGATAGGGCACGTGGATCACGGGAAAACGACGTTGACAGCGGCGATTACGAAAGTGCTGGCGAAGCACAATCCGAAGATCATCGTGCGGGCA
>JANMKB010000362.1:0-27258 GCA_031371805.1 Blastocatellia bacterium
AGTTCCTTGGCAATCCCGGTCAGTTTTGAAATGCTCATCTCTTTGAGTTCCGAAATGTCGAGGAGATTAGTATCCAGAACTTCCTCTTCTTCTTCGTAGTACTCGACTTCACGCTCACGTGATTTTGCTGATTTTTCTGCCATAAGTTTAATTTTATTGCCGCTCGGGGGACCTCAGCCTGAGGCGCGGGAGCCGCGTCATTGGTTAATATTGGGTCAGGATAAAATGGGAGTTATCAAATTGTCTCTTCGTGTGCATCCGTTGCACAATTTTTGCGCTGTTAATTAATTCGCGTGGTTCGGGGATAAGTTGACTGGCTCAGTGAGCACGAACATTCATCTTGGAGGTTGATTACCGCTTGAGAATTTATCGTTAGCCGCAGGACAATTTAAGCCGATAAACTAACGATGTGAATTGGGATTGATAGAGAGTAAAAATAGCGCTCTCGCGTGAAGCAGACCATCCTGTGGGAGAAATTCAGCGCTGCTCAAGCCTGCACAGGATCGCTGGAATCACTCGGTTGCGGGGATGTCAGGCTGGCTCTGATTTCATCCCATACCTGCTTGGCACCTTCACGAGTAACCGCTGAATAAGGAATAATTCGCTCAGTCGCCAGAACCTTCTCTGTACGCTTTGCCAAAGTCCGCCGCTCGTTAACAGATAGTTTATCAACTTTCGTGCTGACCACCAGAAAGGAAAGTCCGAAATGCTGGAGCCAGGATTTCATCTTAAGATCTAACGGGGAAGGTTCATGCCGCGCATCAACAATCAAGATACATAGCATAAGCTGCTTACGTTGTGCAAGGTATTTTTCAATTAGTTTCCCCCACTCCTGTCGCTCTGTCTTGGAAACCTTAGCAAAACCATAGCCTGGCAGGTCAACAAAAATCAATTCATCATTGATCAAAAAAAAATTCAGGGCTTTAGTTCTGCCCGGACTGGAACTTGTTCGCGCCAAGCCATTCACCTTCAATAAACTGTTTATCAGACTTGACTTACCAACATTCGAACGACCAATAAACGCAATTTCCGGCAGGGTCCCCGGTGGGATTGAAGCATCTGTTGCGGCACTGGCAATAAATTTAGCGCTGGTAACTTTCATGATGAAAAACAAAGACAAGTTAAAAAAAGGGAGAAACTAAGCTGGGAGAAGACTTAGGCAGGAAGTATTATAAAGCTCAGCAACAAGAAAATTTATGGCCCGAGCGTTGTTCTCATAATCGCTAAAACTCGCTCACATTATGAAATGAGTCACGACTGATGGATTCACAAGCATGAATGCACCGCTCGCATATCTGCGAATGACTACTCGCCATTAGATACTCGCCTTTCACTCGCTCAGCGCCACAAAAACTGCAACAAATCGTCCCGTTTGGAGCGCCACGAAACAGGCGCGTATACCAGGGCGAACGGTACCAGCTCGGTGTATAGCCTATCGCCTTATAATCCGATAAAAGATCTGAACATACCAGAATACATTCATTACAAATATATCGGCTGCGGCCTTCAAAGAGCCGCAGCACCTGACCTTCGCCTAAACCACAAAACGAGCACCGCGTTCCGTGCATTTCAAGCTGATAATTCACGGATTTAATTAGTGCGGTACTCGTCAGGTTAAGTTCTAATGTGTTACTTGCCATCATCACCACCTTGCTTGAATATGAGTGAGTTATTCGCGCTTCCTGATTACGGCATCAACCAGGCCGTATTCCTGGGCCTGGCTCGCGCTCATAATGTAATCGCGCTCGACATCCCTTTCGATATTTTCAATTGGTTGTCCGGCATGATGAGCCAGAATTTCGTTCAGCCTTTGCCGCATTCTGAGAATTTCCTCAGCAGCGATTTTAATGTCAGTTGCCTGACCACCAATGCCTCCGGCTGAAGGCTGATGAATCAAAATACGGGCGTTTGGTAAAGCATAACGCTTACCCTTAGTACCCGCCGCCAGCAATACTGCTGCCATTGAGGCGCACTGTCCAACACACAACGTTGAAATCGGGGCGCGCACAAATTGCATTGTGTCGTAAATCGCCATTCCCGAAGTCACCGAGCCGCCGGGCGAATTAATATACATCTGAATTTCCCGATCCGGGTCTTCGGATTCAAGGAACAACAACTGCGCGACCACCAGATTGGCCAGCGTGTCGTCAATCGGAGTACCGATAAAAATAATATTTTCTTTGAGCAAACGAGAATAAATGTCGAAGGCGCGTTCACCACGTGGCGTTTGCTCAACCACCATAGGAACTAAATGAGCGGATGGATTCATAACTTCTAAAAACCTTTACTGCTTAATAAAGCAAGTTTTTCACTTGCTTTCCCCTGTTACCAGCAACGCAAGTTTGACAACTTACGAAATGAATAAAGTAAGGCGGCACGAGATATTAGCTCGGAGCCGCCCTGATACCTTTTAAAGGCGAGGAGCAACAACTTTATCTTTCGGGGCCAGCTAAGCGCTCTCACCTGCTCCATCAATCTTATCATCACCACTATTCTGAGTACTTACCTCATCAGCAGGCTGCTCCGTCGCCGGAATTTCGTCAAATTCTTCAACCGTAACTTCTGACTTACTGATTAGTAAATCAATTACTTTCTCAGAACGTAACCGATTTTCGATACTAGACAGGCTGTCATCCTTTGTCAAGCGAGCTTCTACTTCCTCTGGCGACTGCCCCACCGACTCGGCAATTCGTTCGATTTCCTGATCTAAATCCTCGCGCGTGACTTCAACTTTTTCGGCCTCGGAAATTGAACCAAGGAGCAGGGCAATGCGCACATCACTTTCTGCTCGTTGACGTTCTTCCGCCTGACGCTCGGCCCAATTAATATTTTGGGCTGCCTGAGGTGAAACGCCGCTCCGCATCAGGCGCTGCACAAATTCCTGTAAACGGGTATTGGCTTGCCGCTCAACCAACGGTTCCGGCAAAGTGAAATCGTATTCTTTCGCAATGGCTTCCAATAAATCATCACGTAAACCGATCTCTGCATCCTGCTCCGCACGCTCCTGCAAATTTTCACGGATGCGCTCACGCATGGCCGCTAAAGTCTGATATTCCTCTTTGTACTCTTCGGCAATTTCCTGGGCAAAATCATCATCAAGTTCAGGCAATTCTTTGAACTTTACTGAGTTGATAGTCGCCGTAAATTCCAGCGTTTTTCCAGCCAGCCCCTGCGAGGGAAAATCTGCCGGATAGACGACCGTAAAATTCTTCACCTCGCCTTCCTGCACACCTGACAAATGCTCATTGAAATCAGCCTGCACTCCTTCACCGCCGAGTTCAATTACCAGGTCTTCGGTCGTGAGGTCTTCTTCCTCAACTGGGGCAATAAATTTGCCGACCAGATTCACGGAAACAAAATCGCCTGTTTGCGAAGGACGATCTTCAACCGGGACAAGCTGTGCGGCTCCCTCGCGTAAATCAGCCATGACGATCTCAACGCTTTCATCCTTAATGCGAGCCACGCGCTTGGTCAGCTTCAAACCTGAATAATTTTTCAACTCATAATCAGGGACAACCGTTACCCGTGCAGTGAACTTAAGTGTGGCTCCTTCAACTAACACTATTTCATCGGGATTCACTTCTGGTGAGCCGATGACTCGGAGCTTTTGCTCTTCCATCGCATGCCCAAGCGCATGAGGTACTAATTGATTAATGACCTCGCCTTTAATGTCTTTGGCAAAGCGTTGCTTGACCACAGCTTTTGGCACTTTACCCTGCCGAAAGCCAGGTACTTTGGCATGGCGAGCATACGTTTCATATGCTTTATCGTATTCCGTCTGAACATCATCAACGCCGATTTCAAGGGTAAGTTCTTTCAGGCAATCGGTTAAATTGGCAACCGCGACTTGTAAATTCAAAACAATCTTCCTCGCTATAAATGTGATTTGAGACCAGGCGATATGAACTAATGGTGCGAAAGGGGGGACTCGAACCCCCACACCTTACGGCGCCAGATCCTAAGTCTGGTGCGTCTGCCAATTCCGCCACTTTCGCAAGCTCAAACGCGAAGGCTAACAAATTTCTGAAATAGTCGCAACTGTAGCCAAAGCCCCAGGGCAATGCTAGAATGCAATTTATCTGTTGTAATAATAAATTTTCCGCCGAGCCAGAGATTGAATGATGGAGCAAGAAAAGGAAGTTTTTTTCGAGCATCTCAAAAAGGAAGGTTTTAAAAAAACCTCCCAGCGCGAAAAAATATTGGAGGTTTTCCTCAAAACCGAGGGACATTCCAGTGCTGAAGATTTATATGCGCTGATTAAAGCTGAAGACCCTTCAGTTGGCTTCACCACCGTTTATCGCACCCTTAAGCTTCTAACGGAATGCGGACTGGCGCGTCAGGAACGTTTTGCCGACGGCTATACGCGCTACGAACATAGCTATAATCACCAACACCACGATCACCTGATTTGCACCCAGTGCGGTGAGTTAATTGAATTTTATAGTGAGATTATTGAAAACAAGCAGGATGAGATTGCGCGCAAATTCAAATTTCAACCCACGCATCACAGCCTCCGAATTTTCGGCATCTGCAATCAGTGTCAAACCAGTCATCAGGCGGTCGCCAGCTAATCCCAAATATTGCATGCTAACCATGACGCAACGATTCGTATTTTTGTCGCTAAGCTTACTTTTATTTTCACTTGGCGCCTGCTCCGGTAAACCCGAATCCAATGCAACAGAGGCTTTGGCCTCCGCCAGTAGTACACCCGCTAATGCTAATTCCACCGCGCCTGACAGTGGGCCGAATTCAGTCGAACTGGCTCCCGTGATGCCGGAGAAAGTTCAGGTTGCGTTTGAACGTTCGTGCAAATCATGTCACGGACCGGAAGGCCAGGGCATTACCAATCTCGCCCCGGATTTACGCCGCGCTCCGCGTCGCGGACTGGCCAATTGGGTTAAATATTTGAAGGATGAAAAAGGCGCTCACTCCAGTGCTAAAATTCCAGCGATGGCCTCGCTCACAGATGAGGATTACGAAGCGATTGGCGCTTACCTGGCGGACCTCACGCAAAATAATGCACTCGCCCCAAATGCCCCCAAATAAATTATCCGGCTCATTCTGATTTCGCTTTCAAAGCTTACACTGCATTACTGTCTGCAAAATGTCAGCGATTGTCCGGCGTGCCAGAGACTGCTCCATTTCGTGCTGCGCCTGCGCAAAAATGCCCTCCAGCGCACCCTGAATATTTTTACCAATCTGACAATTCTGGTTCGGCTGATTCGGATGCGAGGGAAACATACAACCTGTTTCTACAGCCTGATAAACGTCCAGCAGCGTAATTTTTGACGCCGCTCGTGCCAGCCGTGACCCACCCGTTGCGCCAGTTCGTGAAGTCAGCAAGCCAGCCTTTGCCAACGTTGACCAGATACGCCGCACGACCACTGGATTCGTGTTGATGCTGCACGCCACATATTCAGACTTAAGTGGCTCATCCTTCGCATTTGCCAGCATCGTCAGGATGTGAACAGCAATGGTAAATTTACTATTGGTCGCCATAACTTCGCCTGCACGCTCAAGAGCGTTGAATCAACCAGACACCAGCCATCAATAATCCCACACCAATCATTCGGGGCGTAGAAATCAAATGTTGCTCCAGACCAAACCAACCAAAGTGATCCACAATTACTGCCCCAAAAAGCTGCCCGGCAATGACCGCAATAGAAAAACCTGTGGCCCCAATGTGTGGAATTGACAGCACCGAGACCGTGACAAACAGCGCTCCCACAAATCCTCCGCACCACGCCCACCAGGGAGCCGCGCTCGCCCCGCGCCAGCTACTTGCCTGACCCATCGCAACTGTAACGAAAGTAACGACGATTAACGCAATCGCTCCCATTCCAAAGTTGATCAGTGAACTGTACATAGGATTCAGTACGAACATCCGCATTTTTGCATTCATTGCCGCCTGGGCCGGAATCAGAATTCCAGTTGCCAGCACAAGTATCAGCCAGCCAATTTTCATGTAATTATCCTTATATTCTCTCTGCGACTTTCCGATAAGCTGCCGACTTATGGGCCTAAATATTAGCAACGATTTCGTAAGAGCGAAGCCGCGCTGAGTGGTCAAAAATTATGGCATTCACCATCAATTCATCAGCTTTGGTTGTATCCAATAATTTTCTCAATTCTGCCTCGACCGTCACCGCACTGCCGATGATTGAACCGCCCAGCCGTGCTTCGACTGCCGCTTTTTCCTGCTCCGACCAAAGTCCGTCCATCTTGTCTACTGGCGGCTGAATTTGTCCAGGCGTTCCGCGAATCAGACGCAAAAAAGATTGAAATTGTGAGGTTGCCAGCCGCCACGCCTCTTCGTCAGTGTCAGCCGCAATAATATTTATCGCCAGCATCGCGTAAGATTTTTCGAGTGTTTCCAAAGGCTTGAAAGACGTGCGGTAAAGTTCAAGCGCAGGCAAAATATTTTCCGGCGAAAAATGTCCCGCAAAGGCGAACGGCAACCCCAATTGTCCGGCAAGCTGGGCGCTGAACCCGCTTGAGCCTAACAGCCAAATCGGAATGTCCAAGCCTGCGCCTGGAACTGCGCGGACTCGTTGACCTAATTCCGGCTCGCGTAGAAAAAATCGTAGCTCTTCTAATTGTTCAGGAAAATCATCGTCAGCATGCAGGCTCCGACGCAAAGCCTGCATCGTTGCCTGATCGGTTCCCGGAGCGCGTCCCAAGCCTAAATCAATCCGCTTTGGATATAATGATTCAAGCGTTCCAAATTGCTCGGCAATCACCAGCGGCGCGTGATTTGAAAGCATCACGCCCCCGGAGCCGACGCGGATTTTAGTAGTGTTTTCGGCTACGTGAGCAATCACAACGGAAGTTGCTGCGCTCGCAATGCCGCGCATATTGTGGTGCTCCGCCAGCCAGAATCTTTTATATCCAAGTTGTTCGGTATGCTGCGCTAAACTCAACGTATTGCGCAAAGCATCCGCCGCAGTTGCGCCCAGCACAATCGGCGATAAATCCAAAACGGAAAATGGAATGTTTGAAAAACTGCTCATAGCGTTATCGCTCGCGCATATTGTTTCGGAATCTCAATCTTCGCATCCAATTCCCGCGCCGCACAGAACGGAAAATACGGGTCACGCAAAAATTCTCGTGCGATTAACACCGCATCCGCTTCGCCTTTAGTGAGAATTTCTTCTGCCTGTTTTGGTTCGGTAATTAACCCGACTGCTCCGGTTGGAATACCAACTTGCGCACGGATTTCTTTCGCAAATGGAACCTGAAAATTTGGCGCGACAGGGATAATCGGGCGATGTACATTGCCACCGGAGGAAACATCAATCAAATCAATACCGAGCGTTTTGATTTGCCGACAAAGTTCGATTGACTGCTCCAAATCCCAACCGCCGTCCGCCCAATCCATTGCCGAAATCCGCACAAAAACAGGCAGGTTTTCGGGAACTGTGGCGCGGACTTCACTGGCAACTTCAAGCGGAAACCGCATTCGATTTTCGAGGCTTCCGCCATATTCGTCAGTTCGATGATTGGACAACGGTGAAAGAAATTCCTGCAAAAGATAGCCGTGCGCCGCGTGAATTTCGACGACTTCAAATCCTGCTGCGAGCGAGCGTTTGGTCGCCGCGACAAAATCATTCTTCACTTTTTCAAGATCAGCTTTGGTCATCTCACGCGGGTGTGGATAGGTGTCGGCGAAGGCAATCGCAGACGGCCCGATAACTTCCCAACCACCATCTTTTTCGTCAACTTTCTTGCCACCATTCCAGGGTTCCGCAGTTGAAGCTTTGCGTCCTGCGTGCGCTAGTTGAATGCCCGCGATTGCTCCCTGAGATTTAATGAATTGCGTAATTCTTTTGTAGGCTTTGGCGTGCGCATCGCTCCAAATCCCCGCGTCACTCGGAGAAATTCTGCCTTCGGGAGACACCGCCGTCGCTTCCATTATCACCAGCCCTGCACCACCCACAGCGCGACTCCCAAGATGAACGAGATGCCAATCTGTCGGCATTCCGTTCACACTTGAATATTGGCACATCGGCGAAACCCAAAGGCGATTGCGAAATTCAACGTCACGTAATTTTAGTTTTTCAAATAATTTACTCATAAAAACGATCTACTGTGCTGTAAAGCCTCCATCAACGGCAAGCGTTTGTCCGGTGATGAATGATGATTTTTCTGAACATAAATAAATCACGGCCTGCGCGATTTCCTCGGGCTGCCCAATACGTCCAATCGGGTGCATGGATTCCATCATTTTTATCAGTTCAGGAGTGTTCAAAAAATCAGACAGCATGCGCGTTTCGACTCCGCCAGGTGCGACTGAATTCACACGAATATTTTTCTTTGCTACTTCCAGCGCGGTCGCTTTCGTTAAGCCAATGACCGCATGTTTGCTGGCATTGTAAATTCCTACGCCCGCCATTCCGATCAAGCCTGCCACCGAAGAATTGTTCACAATCGCACCGCCGCCAGTTTTCAGCATCGCGGGGATTTCGTATTTCTGTGACAGCCAGACACCTTTGACGTTCGTATTCATGACGAGGTCATAAAGCTCTTCAGTTTGCTTCGCAATCGGCGTCGCAACCTGCTCAACTCCGGCATTATTGAAGGCGTAATCCAGGCGTCCAAAAGCCTCAATCGTTTTCTCAACCATCGCCTTAACGTCGGCTTCCTTGGTGATGTCAGTTTTGACGAAGATGGCTTCGCCGCCCAACGCTTTGATTTCGGCGACGACTTCATTGCCTTCTTTTTCGCGCCGACCAGAGATCGCAACCTGTGCGCCTTCCTTCGCAAAAGCTACTGCTGTAGCGTGTCCAATGCCTGCGGTTCCGCCCGTAATTAATGCTACTTTTCCTGTCATGTTTCCCATCATTTTCTCCTGATTATTTTTGGTTATTCCAAGTCGGTAGCGGGTGGAATTACCTGTCCGCTACCGCAGACGATACTCGCACTTACCAGGGTAATTCTTCGCCCATGTGAATATATGCGCCGCTCACGCCGTCCGCAGGCAACGTCGCAAGATACACCGAAGTTTTTGCGCCATCCACTATTTCCCTCGGCGCAGCTTCGCCGCCCATATCCGTTTTGACCCAACCCGGATGCGCGGAATTCACTTTGATCGGCGTGTCTTTCAATTCATTCGCCAGTTGAATCGTGAACATATTCACCGCTGCTTTTGACGCGTGATATGAAGTATTTGCGCCTCCGCTTGCAGCAATCGGCGAAGTTGGATCGCTGTTGAGCGTTAGTGAGCCGAGAATACTCGAAAGATTCACAATGCGTCCCGCTTCACTTTTTTTGATCAGCGGCAACAACGTCTGCGTTAATTCAACCAGTGAAAAAACATTCGTCTCAAATGTCTTGCGCCAGTTGGCGACAGGCACAGCAGAAGCTGGAACAGTGTAATCCAGCAGCACTCCTGCGTTATTAATGAGAATATCCAGCTTACCAAATTTCTCTTCGATGAATTTCGCGGCGTTAGTATGCGTCGCTGCATCGTTCACATCAAGGTGCAGAAAATGCGCGTCAACGCCTTCTGATTGTAAAGTTTTTGCGGCTTCAGTTCCGCGTGCTTCATCTCGCGCACCGACCAGAATCGTGATGCCCTGTTTGCCAAGCTGTCGCGCCGTTTCAAAACCAATGCCTTTGTTGGCGCCTGTAATTAAAGCTATTTTACTCATGAAATATTCCTTTCTGTTATCAAGCTTAATTGCTTTTGTTTCCCTCTCAATAATTGAGCATTGAGTTTGTAACTAATTAAGTTACAAATGTCAAGAAGACCTCTATGGTGTAGCAGAGTCCGACAAGGCTGTCAGCTTGTCGGCAGATTTATGGATTCACAGTTTTCCTGGCAAGCTGTTTTTGCGTCAGGGTTTCGACAAGCTGGCAGCTTATCGAACATTTGAGAACAGATTGCGTGATTTGGCAAATCGCGTTACAACGTCACTACGCTTATGAACAAGTCTGAATTATTAAAAAACAGAGCGAGTGATTTCTTTGCTGAATTGCAAAACAAAATCTGTGCGGCGCTGGAAAATATTGACGGACAAAATAAATTCCGCGAAGACTTATGGACGCGCGAAGGCGGTGGCGGCGGACGGACTCGTGTACTGGAAAATGGCGGCGTCTTTGAAAAAGCGGGCGTGAATTTTTCTGCTGTCCATGGTGAGTTGCCGGAAATTCTGGCGCAGCAGATGGCGTCACAGCTCAGCACGAAAATGGGCAAAGACGCTGACAGCCTTGCTGCCGGACGCGAATTTTTCGCTACCGGAGTTTCGCTTGTCCTGCATCCGCACAATCCGTATGTGCCAACCGTGCATGCGAATTTTCGTTTTTTTGAGCAGGGCGATTTGCAATGGTTTGGCGGCGGCGCAGACATTACGCCATATTACAGTTCGCGTGAAGACATCACGCATTTTCATCGTACTTTCAAAGCAGCGTGCGACCTCCACAATGCAGACTATTATCCAAAGTACAAAAAATGGTGCGACGAATATTTTCACATCAAACATCGCCAACAAATGCGCGGTGCAGGTGGAATATTTTTTGATTATTTGACGGAAGATTTAGAAAAAACTTTTGCCTTCGTCCGCGACGCAGGCGAAGCATTTTTACCTGCTTACTTGCCCATCGTCGAACGCTGCAAAGATTTCCCCTTCGGAGAACGCGAACGAGATTTTCAACTGATTCGGCGCGGACGTTATGCGGAATTTAATCTGGTTTATGATCGCGGAACGACGTTTGGGTTGCAGACGAATGGACGAACGGAATCAATCTTGATGTCGCTGCCAGCGCTCGCAAAATGGGTTTACGATTACCAGCCGGAACCAAATTCACCGGAAGCGAAAGCGTGGGAATTTTATCAGCCGCAGGAATGGGTAAAATAATAACCGCTAATGTTTATGGGAATGAAAATTCTCTTGATCCAAATCAACCGTTCTGGCAACCAGTGGCAAAAGTGCGGTTGGAACTTTAGGAAATTCGTGATGAACGTGGTGATAAGCAAACGATGAAATGACCGGAGTCCAGAAGCGCGTAAATCGTGCGGCTCCTCTGACCATTGGATTATGTGGAGCCAATTTATGAGGTATGTATGATGCCCAGAGAGGAATCGTCGCACTAATAATTGCTGCAACTGCCCAATATACCAATCCAGCTAACGACCCAAATTTGACGAATAGCCAAATGGCTGGAAATAACAAAAAGACTGTCGCGGCAGTTTCAAGTAACTGAATATTTCTTGTCCGAGGCGACATGCGTAGGGCGTAAAATCGCATCGTGAAAACATGAAATGGCCCATCAAATAGAACACGTGACAGTGACCAGGTAGCGGGTGCTCCTTCCACATCATCTTCCTTCAAACAACGTCCGTGATGTCTTAAATGTGTAAACTGTATGCTGTGACCACTCTTGAGAATCAGCAATGCACTCAAAGTTATTAAGACTTCGTGAGTTTTTTTCGAGAGACCAGGCGCTCTGTGAATGGAATCGTGAAGTTGTACAAATCCTGCCAGGCAGGTGGCAATAGCAAATCCCACAGCAACTACCCACCAGCCATTGATTGCCGTTACCAGATAAAAAACAAATAACAGCCAGGGGCGCACTAATTCAACGATTTGCTGCAAGCGCCCAAATTGAAGGAGAGGGAATGTTAACTTATCCATTTGCCATTTCCTGCGGCGTTTCATCACCGACAGGAATCATAATTGTAAATGTACTGCCCTTACCTTTTTGCGAGCGGACAGAGACGTTGCCACTGTGTGCGACGGCGATGCGTTTGACGATGGCCAGCCCCAGGCCTGTGCCAGCTTTGCGCTTGCCGTTTTGCGCCTGCCAATAAGCGTCGAAAACATAGGGCGCTTCGTCCGGTGCGAGGCCTTCGCCAGTATCGGTCACGGCAATCAAGACATAATCACAGAGTGCGTCACGTCGTTTTTCGTTGAGAAAACTGGCGCGAATGGTGACTGAGCCGCCAGATGCTGTAAATTTAATGGCGTTGCCGACAAGGTTCATTAAGGCACGGTGCATTTGCTTACGATCAAGCTGCACATTCGGCAAATTCGCCTGAATTTTACAACTGAGTTTCACTCCGGCCTGACGTGCGGCTCCGCTGGCAACCTGCATCACGGATTCGACTATTTCAACGGCGGACATCGGCTCGAAATCAAGTGCCAGCAATCCCTGTTTGGTCATTTTTGACAACTCAAGCATATCGTTGAGCAAATCAGCGACCTCACGGCAACTGCGCAACGCATCGGTCAGCAGGGAGTGATAATACTTCTCATCAATGATCCGTTTGGCCTTGATGTCCTCGTTCATCAAATCAAGTACGCCCAAAACTACGGTCAGCGGCGAACGAATGTCATGCACGACCGCATTGATAAAGCTGGCCTTCAGGCGACCCTCTTCGCGTAATTCTCCAAGCTTATCCTGCAATTCAGTCAGGCGTTTTTGTAACTCGACGCCTTCACTGATATGCGGCCAGTTCGGATTTAGCAAAACGGAATTAAGCTCTTTATTTTCAATTAATTCATATCCTGATAAAGCTTTGATGAGATTTGGCTCGGTATCAGTCCCAAAAACGATAGCAGGTGAGGAAGTCAACAGGACAAGATTTTCATTCATAGCAGTAGTAGTTCTCTAAAAGCGCAATTTGGCTGCGAAAGTTGGAATTCAGGGTTGTGAAGTCGGCGGTAACGATTTCGGGGAAATCAAAGCCTGGAAGGTGGGGCTTTTGCGGGAGGAACCGATTGCCCACTTTGAACGTGTCTATCTTATTTCATTTTGGTGGTAATAGTACAGAAATTTTTACATCTCCGAAAAACTGAAAGCAGGATACGAAATTTTGGATAAATGGCGGTGATCTGGCAAGTAGGGAAGCCCACTGTTAATCCCCTAAGTTAGAAGCATTGCAAGAGATAACCAGAGTTTCGCGGTTGGCGGGCGTTGTGGCACTGAGCTTGCACTGGATATTGCGTGTGTGCGACGACAAAATTGTTGCACCAAAGTCTTCCGAGAATTTCATCCCAGCAAAGCTAGATTGACGGAGAGGTCGTAAAAAACCTCTCCTATTTTTTGGCTCAGATAGTTTGCAAAGCCTGCGCAAAATCAGCCAGCAAATCCTTCGTGTCTTCCAGTCCGACTGAAATCCTGACCAGACTTTCGCTGATACCAGTTGCGCGCTGTTGTTCCGGCGTGAGTTGCAACGCCCACATTGCCGCCGGATGCACAACTAAAGTTTCAAAACCTCCGAGGCTGGCGGCACGCGTGGCTAATTTGAGGGACGAAATTAATTTCTCTGCGCCGGAATAATCACCTTTGACATCTACGCTGAGCATGCCGGTAAATCCGTCCATTTGTGATTTAGCCAGTTCGTGCTGTGGGTGAGAGGCAAGACCGGGGTAATAAACTCTGGCGATTTTTGGGTGTGCGACCAGAAATTCTGCTAAGGCCTGCGCATTTTGATTATGCCTTTCGACACGTAATCCCAGCGTGCGTAAGCCGCGCAACAATAACCATCCGTCAAACGGACTCAGAACACTGCCTGAGACAACGGCAAATCTCCAAATCTGTTCAATCATGGCTTTTGCGCCGACAATTGCTCCTGCCGTCGCGTCGTGGTGTCCGCCGATATATTTTGTCGCGCTGTGCAATACGACATCAAAGCCTAATTCAATCGGACGCTGATTGATCGGAGTGGCAAAAGTGCTGTCCACCATACTGATCAGGTTGTGCTGTTTTGCCAACGCCACAATCGCCCGCAAGTCGGTAATTTGCATCAGTGGATTCGTGGGAGTTTCGACGTAAATAATTTTCGTATTCGGGCGTACCGCCGCGGTGAATTCTTCGTTGCTGGTATTGTCAACCAGTGTGCATTCGACCCCAAAACGCGGCAGAATGTCACGAAACAAAACTGTTGTCGCGGCATAATGATTGCGCTGTCCGATGACGTGATCGCCGCTTTTTAGGTGGCTCATCACCGCCGCGAAAATTGCGCCAATGCCGGAACTTGTCACCAGCGCAGTTTCTGCTCCTTCCAACGCGGCGATGGTCGCCTCGACCTGTTGATGATTCGGATTGCCGTAGCGCGTATAAAATTCAGCGTGGCGCGGTTCGGTCGCCATGGCATAAAAATGCTCGGCGTTTTCCGCACTAAAGGTAGTTGTTTGATAAATCGGCGGACTAATAGAAGTCGTTTGATTGAATTCTTCTGACGCGTGAACAGCGATGGTTTGCGGACCTTGTGATTCGTGCCTGGACATAAATTTAATGTTGCGATAAATACGTATGTTGTAACATCACCAGTGCGTGGCGCACGGCTTTGACGGCGCGCTCAAAGGTTGCTTCGTGAACCAAAATTGCATCCGTGCGATAAGTTGACAGGCTGAGAATGCTAATATCCGCTTCCGCCAGAGCGCGACTGATTTCCGCAATGAAACCAACGACTGAAAAATCCAGCACCGTATCAAAGCGAATCATCCGCCGCCGCAATTGCGTCTGCGAGTCAGGAAAATTCGGGGCGAGCGAGTCCCATATCTCTTCCGTCAAAATAAGCGTAATTTCGTCCTTATCGCGGGTCAGAGAAATAAATCCCTCGACCGCGCACACGGCATTAATGATTTCGCTATAATGTTTCAGCGGCAGGCTGACGACAGCGAATAAAGTTTCAGGCAGATCGAGTTTTATTTGCATAAACTTGCATGTTGATTGCGGAATGCAAAAGGCGGAATTATGCTTACCGCAGCTTTGTTACCTGAGCAAATATACACTGCTCAAGAGTCAGGACCAAAGAATTGAAAGGATTTATTTGCCCAAGACACGTAAAGCGTAAAATCCCAACCATGAAAAGCATTCTGGTAGTTGATGACGACCCAATGATCCCGGCGATGATTAGCGCGGCTTTAAAAGCTGATGGCTGTGAATTGATTGCGGCGGCAAACGCGGCGCAGGGGCTGGAAATCCTTAAGCACCGACAGGTTGATTTACTGATTGCCGATGCGGAAGCGCCGCAGGACGAGGGTTTTGAATTAATTGCCGAAGCCCATCAGATCAATGCCAGAACTAAAGTGGTGATAATGACTGAGGCGAAAGCACCGGAAACAGCAATTGCGGCGTTACGCCATCATGTTTGCGAATTACTTTTCAAACCATTTTCAGTCGCCGAATTACGGGACACAGTTCATTCGGCGCTCGCGGCCCCTGATCTCATCCAGGGCATCGAAATCCTGTCAGCGAATCCAGCCTGGCTGACGCTAAAAATCCCCTGTCACCTGGGCGCAATGCAACCGCTTTACCGCGTCATCACCAATCTTGACTCCACGCTTGACCTTGATATCCGTGAATCACTTGGCATTGCGTTCCGCGAATTGCTCCAAAATGCTATCGAACATGGATGTAAGTGCCAGGCTGGTAAGTTTGTTGAAGTCAGTTACATCCGCCTGCAACGTGCGATTGTCTGCCATATCAAAGACCCTGGCAAAGGCTTCAAAATGGAAGAATTACCACACGCGGCAGTTTCAAATCCCGCCGATGAACCGTATTCACATTTGACGAGGCGGGCTGAAATCGGCATGCGCCCAGGTGGTTTTGGTTTATTGTTGGCCGGGCAAATGGTAGATGAAATGGTTTACAACGAATCCCATAACGAAGTCATGTTTGTGAAGTATCTTTGAACATGACTGGAGAGTAACGCCCACAGATTTTATGGACATCATCGCAATTTTTCAGCCTGTTGCCATTCCGCTTACCCCTGATTTCACCGCCCCGCACTGGCAATCAGCAATCAGTCATCCGATTAATCATAACTGGCGCGGAGACCTGGCTCCTGAGGAATTAGAAACGACGGCGCGAGTTTTATGGACTGCGAACGAAATAATTTTTGGTTACGAATGTCATTATACCGAGCTTGATATGGACGAGCAGTTTAATGTCAGCGAAGAGCGGAACGCGTTGTGGGATCGTGACGTATGCGAAGCCTTTATTCGTTCGCCACTGGAAACGGATCAGCACATTTACAAAGAATTTGAAGTTGCGCCGACCGGGCAATGGGTAGATTTGCTCATCAATCGCATTACTGTCACGCACAATTGGCAATGGAAAAGTGGGATGCGAACGGCGGCACAAATTGAGGAAAAAATCTGGTGCGCTGTAATGGCGATTCCCTTCACAGCGTTTGGGCTGACGCCAACCACTGGCGATGTTTGGGACGCAAATTTATTCCGTGTCAGCCGGCTCAACGGAGCAAGACAATTTTTAGCTTATGCGCCGACTGACACTGAAAACCCAAGCTTTCACGTGCCGGAAAAATTTACCAGATTACGCTTTGAGCAGGCGACTTAGATTCGATTGCGTAGCGGAAAAAAACACCCCGTCGCTACCGCTCCAGGTACAATACCGCGAGCCATAGCGAGCCGGGTTTCGATTTAGACGAAAAGAGATAATGAAAAATATCGTCGCATTGTTTAATAAAACTATTTTCGCAGTTGCTGTTTTTTTTACCTGTTCTGCATCCTCTTATGCCCAGGGAGAAGTGACGGATCGCCTGCTGGTGCTGGTCAATCGTGAAGTAATTACTGAAAGTGATGTGCTGTGGGCGTTGGCACTTGACCCGGAATTGCCGGGCCTTGCCCTAAGCGGCGAAAATCGTCGCGCCATGCTGGAACGATTAGTAGATCAAAAATTGTTGCTCCAGGAAGCCGAGAAGCTGCCGCGCAATGAACCAACTGAAGAAGAGATTTCTGACCATATCAACAAAGAGTTAATCGCTAAATTTGGCAGCAATGAAAAGTTTGTCGAGCGGGTGAAAAAAGTTGGACTCGAACAATCCATGCTGCGCGAAGTTGTCCGCCAAAGGCTGGAAATTCTCAAATATGTAGATTTTCGCTTTCGCTCTTTTATCTTCGTCAAACCGGAAGACATCGACAATTATTACCGCACTTCGGTGCTTCCAGAAGCCGCTCGCAAAGGCCTGGGAGCGCCAGAACTGAACGAAGAGTTACGGGTAAAAATAGAAGCCCAACTCGTCAATGACCGCGTCAACACAGAGCTTGATCGTTTTTTCGACGAGGCACGCGCACAAGCCCAAATCACCCGCCTGGCGCAAATTCAATAAACCTCGCAGGCAAAATTTATGTTGTCCTCAAATTCTTTCCGCTTATCGCTTTCCTTCGCCCTGATTTTTTCCCTCGTCATTTCGCAATGCTCCTGCACACGCGGCAAAGCTTTCGTCAAACGATATGTCAATGGTGAAGCGTCTCTCGCGCTGGATTCGTCTTATGATGCGACCGTGCAAATTCCATCTGCTCCAACTAATCCGCCTGCGCTCAATGTGCCGCTCACCATTTTGCGCCGTCCGGCCACAGCGGGAATTCCGCTCGCCGAAAACTCAAATGTGCGGGACATAACGCAAGTAGCTTTAGTTGATGCCGCCAATAAAGCTGTCCCCGCGCAATTTCGCGTGTTGGCGCGTTGGCGCGGGCCAGTGAATGACGCAAACCGTCCGATCAAATGGTTGCTGGTTGATACCGATTCCCCGGCAGGCGATTACCATTTAATTTTAGGTAATAATCCTGCGCCAACAATGAAAGTCAGTAGCGGCACGGCTGCATCAATGGCAAAAAGTGGTTCAGCCTCACCGCCCGCCAAAGGTTCGTTTGAAGCTACTGGACGTGACCCTGGAACGGCGGCGCGACCAACAACGACGGCACGCACGGCTACACAAGCTAATAATGCTCCCGCCAATAATTTGCTGCTTCAGGCGGGAAGAGTGCGATTGACAGCGGCGGCGAAAGGCAGCGATTTACTGACGAGCCTGGCGATTGATGAGGCTGAAAGATTGACGCAACCGCTGACGATTACCATTGAGCAACCGCGCTCGACTATCCTGGTCGGTGAAACGGCGGCGGGAAGTAACATGCTGAAAGTCACGGATGCCAATGCGCTGGCAATTGGCGCAAATTTGCAGTTTGAGCATCGCGGCGAATTACCGTATGAATCACCCGCCGGAGCCAGCCGCGTTGCAGCCCGCGAGGAGGATCAGATGTATGAACCAAATCGCACTTACCGAATTGAAGAAGGGACGCCACGGCAGGAAGATGTGTTTGTTATTCGCCGCGATGATGGCGGTTGGATTTATACGCGCACACCGCTGCGCTATACACATCCACCGCGTTCGCGCATCCGTGATACTGGCAGCGAAGAAGAAAACGTCGCCGTCAAATCCATCCGCGAGCAAATCGTGACGCTTGACAGACCACTCAAGCTGAAACACAACGCCAATGAAAAAATTATTGCCGCCGCCCCAGCTTTGACGCTGACTGCAGTCGTTGATGAAACCAGACTTGAAGAATCAGGGCCGCTACGTGTCGTGCTCCGACAGGATGGACATTTTCAGAGCCCTGATCGTGCCGCGCCCGCCGGACAAATGTTGCGCTTCACAATGCGCTATCACGTTTACGCAGCCCAGGCTTTTGTGCGGGCGCAACTCAGAATCCTCAACACTGGGCCATTTGGCTTTGGGGGCGAGCGCAACGGTGTGCCGCCTTATGCTCAGCACGCGTTGCTAAAATCGCTCAACGTCAACCTGCCATTTGCTGGCGGCAAACAACAACGGATCGAAGCACGCAATGAAGACGGCGCTAAAATCGCAACGCTCATCGGCGGCAAAGGAATTGAAGTCACAGCCCCGGAATTTGCGGAAAACTTTCCGAAAGCTTTGAGCGCGGATGCCAGTGGCGTGCGCTTTGAAATCCTGCCAAATGGGCTGGGCGAAAAGACCGGCGATTATATTTTTGATGGAGCGCGCGCCAAAACTACTGATTTTTATTTCGGGCTGGAAACAAAAAATGCGGCGGCACTCACCAATGCGCCGGGCATTTTGATTGACCCTGAATACGTCGCATCAACCCAGGCTGTCCGCCCTTTGTTAGTGGAAAAACGCAACTGGACAAAAGCTTTTCCCGAAGATCGAACCCTCGGAGTAGCAGCGATGCGCATGGAGCGCTGGCTGTCAGGTTTATATGCAAATGAAGCCAATGAAAGTATTCAGCCGCGCCCCGCAGAATCAATTTTTGAAGTGCGTCGGATGAGCCGCGAAGGTTACGCCGAAAAAGATAACGGGCATTTTGGCTGGCGCAATTTCGGCGACCTGACCTGGGCTGATGGTTATACAAATTTGCATTACGATATTCATTACATTGCCTTGCGCGAATATTTGCGGACGGGCGACAAACGAGCCTTTCAACTGGGCGGCGAGATGGCGCGGTTTCGGGCTGATTGGGGACAGCATCACGCCGTAGATTATTGGGATTCGTCGCGCACGTTCAATTTCAAAGGTTTTGCTTTTTATGAAAAAGGCGATCACGGAACCTACAAACCACCCTTGCCCAGCCATCACTGGGTGGAGGGAATGTGGCTTTATTACGTGCTGACCGGTGATGAATCCATGCACGAAGCAGCGCTGGAAGCCTCGGATGTTTTGCGCACGCATCCGATGGACAATTATCTGTATGGCTTAAATTACAACGAATCGCGCTGGGTTGGCTGGCCGGCGCTGAATATGATGGTGGCGTGGCGTTACAGCGGCGATGTCCGTTATTTTGAGCAGGCAAAAAAGCTGATTTATCTGATGGTGCAGGCCGAAGAAAGCGCCGGACGAAAGGGCTATTTCATTCCCGCAGGTTCGAGCTTCGGGCCAAAGCTTCAACCGTTTATGTGGGGTGGCTATGCGCAACTTGGGACGATTGAATACTGGCGTGAAACCGGCGACAAAAGAGTCGCAGATTTTCTGGTGAGAATTGCCGACTGGTTGATTGGCGCTAAAGGACAGCGACCAGTTCTGACCGGAGGAAAAATACGGGCGGATGGTAATTATGAACCACTCGGCGCAAATTTTTTCTGGGCATCTGAACCATTGCCTGACCCGCGTGTCACTGAATTGGCGATGATGAATTTGCCGGTGCTGACCATTGCCGCACGCATTACGGGAAGGGCTGATTTCCAGGACAAAGCGCGTCTGTTATTCAGAGATGTTACCTATTTCCGCGATGCGCCGGACAACGCTGCTCTCGCTCCCTCCGCGCTTAGCCAGATAAATTTCCGCTCGCCACAATTCAGCGGAAGTTATGTCAAAGCCTACGGACATTTTGGCTTATTCGTGCCTGATTATCTGGCAGATTATGTGAGTAAGCCAAAAAATAAATGACCTGTTCAGTTACACGAAAGTGGCTATTTCGTGGAGTGGTTTTCGACTGATATTCGGCACGGTTGCAGCGGCGGCGGGATGGCCTGTCACCAGCAACAAATAAGGTTTTTCGTTGACCGGGCGCTTCAGAATTTCATTCAAAAATCCCATCGGACTGGGCGTATGTGTCAGCGCCGCCAGGCCCGCATTGTGCAGGGCAGTAATCAACATTCCCGTTGCGATACCGACCGATTCGTTCACATAATAATTTTTCACTTTGCGGCCATCAGGCAACAAACCAAAGCTCTGCGCAAAAATCGCAATCAGGTAAGGTGCAGTTTCGAGAAAAGGTTTGTTCGCATCCGTCCCCAGCGGGGCAAGCGCGTCAAGCCATGCCTGGGGAGCGCGGCTCGTATAAAATTCGTGTTCCTCTTTTTCTGCGCCGACCCGAATTTGTTGTTTGATGTGCGGATCGCTGATCACGACAAAATGCCAGGGCTGGAGGTTGGCTCCGCTCGGAGCACTGCCTGCGACGGCGAGACAAGCTTCAATAATTTCCCGTGCGACCGGACGATCCGAAAAATGCCGCACAGTCCGGCGATGCAGCAGCTGCGCCTGAAAATCTGCCGCCCGTTGCCGCATCTCTTCCGGCTTATATTCAGGCCAATCCCTGAGTGAAATAAATCCATTACTCATAAGCTACAAAAGACAGGAAAATATTTTTCCTTGAAGCGCCACAAAGAATCACGAAGAAGAGCGAATCGGCGAAAGGGCGTAAGGGCGACGCGGCGCGAAAAAAGCCTGAGCGCCCCGTCGCCCGCTCTCTCCGTCGCATCTTCGTGTCCCTTCGTGTGGCTTCGTGGATGAGAAAGACTTTTGCTTGAACGCCAGGCCTTCTACCACCAGCCCAGCAACTTCCACCACAAAAATCCAAAGCCCGACCAGATCAAAATATTAGGAATCGTCGCGATCAGGCCGAGCCGCCACCACGTTTGTTGTTTGACGTAACCCGTGCCAAAAAATATCGGCCCCGGCGTAGTTCCGTAATGCGTCAGTCCAGCGCTGAGATTGGAAAAATAAGCTAAGACCAGCGCGGCCAGATAGGGTGGTGCGCCGGCGGCAAGCACGACAACTAAAAACGGAATGAACATCGCCGAAGCGTGGGCGGTGATGCTGGCAAATCCGTAATGTGCGTAAAAATAAAGTAATGACAGTGCCGCCAGCGCTGCACCCCATTTCCATCCGGTAGTAAAGCTCGCGGCAACTTCGGCAAAACGTTTTGTGATTCCGGTTTCGCCCAGTGCTTCTGCCATCCGCACCATGCCGCCGTACCAGATAAACACATCCCACGCGCCGCGTTCATTAATCACGTCTTCCCAATCAATCACTTTGGTCAGCAACAGCGTACTCATGCCAATCAGCGCCACGACTGAATAATCAATTTTGTGGAGCCAGTTCGTCGTCGCCCACAACCCGGCAACCGTTAGAAAAACACCCAGCATCAGTTTTTCCTGAAAAGATGCGGCTCCCATTTTATTAAGTTCCTGACTTGCAAAATCGCGTGCGCCCGGGGTGTGCGTGACTTCAGGTGGAAACAGACGATAAATAATGACGCCCGTGACAGCAAGCGAAATCAGGCCAGGGACGATGCCGCCAAGCATCCAGCGTCCGTAATTCAGATCAACGACTCCCTGCGTGGCCTGGGCGGCGAATTTTTGAATCAGCAAATTACCAGCTTGGCCCGTCAGAAACATCGCGCAGATGATGACTTCGCATTGATAAATAAACACCATCAGGAATGCGCCCAGGCGTCCTGCTGTCGCGCCAGGTCTGGAGTCATAAGCCTCCGCGACGCTTTTGGCGATAGGAAACGTGATGCCGCCGCACCGCGCTCCATTGGACGGAATCACCGTCGCCAATAACATATCTGTACCAACCAGCGCATAGCCTAAGCCTAACGACCGATGACCAATCGCCCGAATGAATAACAAAGCAATGCGCCTGCCCAAACCTGTTTTGAGCATGCCACGCGACATAAAAAATGCGGCGAGTACCAGCCAGACGACCGGATCAGCATAACCGCCCAGAATAGATTTGAGCCGTAATGTCTCAATGGCTTTGAAGTCACCAGGATTCGACAGTGTTTTGATTGCGGCTTCTGAAAGCGGCATTGATTTGGTTAAGGCAATTGCCGTGAGACCAAACAACACCATGGCGCTGCCCGATAACGGCCTGACGATGGAGCCAATAATGGTTGCCGTAAAAATTGCCAGCAACCGCCACGATTCGGGCTTAATACCATCCGGCGGCTGGATCATAGCAATGGCCAGGCCGCTGCCAATTACGACCGTCCATTTGAGGATCAAGGTTTTAGTTGAAGTGTTGCCTGTGGATTCTGGAGAAGGGGCTACGATTGACATGAAAATATTATGGTTACGTGCTGGAACTGCTCACTGGAATTTCGGTCACATCCTGACTTCGGCCTGCCTGCTCAAGTGTTTCGCGTACTTTATTAACCAGAGCTTCCAGCGTAAATGGCTTTTGCATAAAAGCCGCATCAAATGGCACTGTCTCTTGCATAACGCTCGAATGATTGATTAGGGAATCGGTGTAACCAGACATATACAGTATTTTCATCTCCGGTTGCAAAGCCGCCGCCTGCTTTGCCAATTCATAGCCATTCAAATTCGGCATCACGACATCGGTCAGGAGCAAATCCACTTTGCCTGCATGCTGGCGTAAAATCTGTAAAGCACCTAACCCGTCTTCCGCCACCAGCACAGAATAACCGCTGTCGGTCAGAATGCTGTGCGCCATCTGGCGCACCAGTTCCTCATCTTCGACCAGTAAAATTGTTTGTACACTGGCGTGTGGTGCGGCAGTAATTTCATCAGCGACCAGCGCCGTTATCGGCTCATCAGAGTGCGGTAAATGGATCGTAAAAATTGTCCCGCGCCCAACTTCGCTGGCGACCTGAACAGAACCACCGCTTTGATTGACGATCCCATAAACGGTAGACAATCCTAGTCCGGTGCCTTTGCCCTGTGGTTTGGTCGTAAAGAACGGCTCGAAAATTTGGGCCTGCGTTTCGTCCTTCATCCCGCAACCATCATCGCTGACTGTCAGCTTCACATAACGACCAGCTTCCGGCAATTGGAAAGCACGCGCCACGTCTGCACTCAATTCGACCGTCGCAGTCGCAATCACCAGCGTCCCACCATTAGGCATTGCATCACGAGCATTAACCGCCAAATTCAAAACTACCTGTAAGATTTGCCCCTGATCAACTTTGACTTTGCCCTCGCCTGCATCCAGCGTCGTTACCAACTGAATATTTTCACCGATCATTGGTTTCAGCAACTGCGCCGTTTCCGCAATCACACGATTGAAATCAATCACCTTAGATTGCAAAATTTGCTTGCGGCTGAAAGCCAGAAGTTGTTGCGTCAGGGCCGCTGCGCGTTCGCCTGCACGTTTGATTTCGGTCGCACGATGACGACGCGGATCAGTTTCGCCAAGCTGATTGATCAGCAATTGGCTGTAACCATTAATCGCCGTCAACAGATTATTGAAATCATGCGCGATCCCGCCAGCCAGTTTGCCAATGGCTTCCATTTTCTGGGATTGCCGTAATTGTTCTTCCAGTTTTTTCCGCTCGGTGAGATTGCTGGAAGTCGTCACAATGCCGGTCAATTCGCCCCTGGTATTTTGAATCGGCGAAGCTGTCACCCACACGGGAATTTTTCCCCCGCCGTGCACCTGCCAAAGATCTTCCCCTGACCAGCTTCCGCCGTTTTTACAGCGCACGATCATATCGCAATCCAATACCCCGTCTTCGACCGTCGGTATCAAGTCAGCGATATTCCGGTTTATCGCAGCGGCGGCTGACCAGCCATAGAGTTTTTCGGCAAAATTATTCCAGTAAATTACTCTGTTTTGTAAATCAGTAGCGATGACTGCCTGCTCTACGACATCCAGTAAGTTGGCCTGGAAGCCAATTTTTTCGAGCGCTTTCCGTTGCTCGGTTTGGTCATGCACAACCAACAGTACCGAAGTGTCGGTCAGGGGTGAAAGCGTCCCGGTAAACCATTTTATTTCATTGCCGATAGGCAAACTATATTCCAGTTTGACGACCTGCCGGGTGAATAAAGTATGCTGAATTTGCTTGAGAAAATAACGAGCTTTTTCCGACGGGAAAATTTCATGCAGCGTCTTCCCGACTATATCTTCAGTTGGCTTATAAAAATTAGTCGGATCAGTGGGCGCAATTTTTAAATAGCGCCCTTGTGCATCCAGCGTCGCAATGACATCTTTCATCGCCGCGAACAAAGTACGCAATTCTTCTTCTGATTTCCGCAAGGCCTGTTCCGCATACCTGCGCTCATTAATGGCAGCCCCAAACAATAAAGGCATCGCAGATAATGAACCGAGGAAAATCTGTAAGGATTTTAAATCATCAAGATAGTTAACGCGCTGAGAAAATGGCCCGTGGCGCTGGGCAGTTTCCGCCACAGCAATGGCTGTAATCATAAAAGTCGCGGCAATTCCACCCGCCTGCCCCAAACGTAAAACACAGAGCAGCACCAGGGGAAAAGTAAAATAAGGATATTCCTGCAAATACCTTGTTCCCTCCAACTGCCCAAAGATCAGCCAGGTAACAGTCATCAAGCCCACGAGCCAGGCTGCCGTCTCCATTATTTGTCGTGTCGTCCAGGTGCGAAAATTCTCCGTAAATAAAATCAATAACAAAGGCGTACCAATCAAAATTCCCAGGCCATCGCCAATCCCCCAGCGCCCCCAGTTCACGGCAAAATCCTGCCAGGGAAATCTCCCGATTAAACACATTGCGCCGACACTGGTGGCAGCCGTAAGCATGGAGCTTACACTCACGCCCAGCATGAGAAAGCCCAGCACATTTCTGAGCCGATCTATCTGATTATCAAACCCAAGCAACCGTTGCAGTAAATAAGCACTCAACCACGCGCCCAGCGTTTTGCCAATCATGCCGCCAATGAAAATTACCGGACTAGCCCAATAACTCACCAGATAGGCACCCAGCATCACGCCCGGCCACGCCCACAAACCAAAAATTAATAACCCTGCCAAAGCCACGCCTGATGGTAACCAAACGGCGGAAACCGCTGGCGCAGCTCCGATGTCGTGCAAGCCAATTTTAGAGGTAGCCCAATAGGCGATAGCCAGCCCTGATACTTTTAATAAGTACACGACAGATTGAGATTTCATAAGAGGCTGAATGAAAAGTGCTAAGTGCTGAGCAGAAAGTACAACAGCCCTTTCTGCTCAGCACTCAGCACTGGCTTTTTAATTCATGTTCACGCGCCTGTGCATTCCAACACGAGTTCACTATCTTTTTCGTCAACCAAAACCTGACCGCCATTTTGCAGCTTGCCGAATAACAATTCATCCGCCAGCGGCTCTTTAATTTTGGCCTGAATGAGGCGCGCCATCGGACGTGCGCCATAAAGTTTGTCATAGCCTGTTTTGGCTAACCAAATGCGTGCCTTTTCGGTAAGTTCCAGGGTCACTTGTTTTTCTGCCAGTTGCGTTCTGACTTCGCCGATAAATTTGTCAACGACCCGTTCAGTAACTTCAAGCGACAAAGCATCAAACGAAATCCAGGCGTCCAATCGGTTGCGAAATTCCGGGCTAAAGGTTCGCTCAATTGCGCCCCGGCCTTTGCTGCCACTGGCCGCCGTCACATTTTCACCCTGCTTGAAGCCGATGCCTTCAGCACTCATTTCACGCGCCCCGGCATTCGTCGTCATCAATAAAATCACATTCCGAAAATCAGCTTTCTTGCCGTTGTTATCGGTGAGCGTGGCGTGATCCATCACCTGCAACAAAATACTGAAAAGATCGGGATGCGCTTTTTCAATTTCGTCCAGCACCAGAACAGAATGCGGCGTTTTATTGATGGCATCTGTCAACAAGCCGCCCTGATCGAAACCGACATAACCAGGCGGCGCACCGATCAACCGCGAGACCGTGTGCTTTTCCATGTACTCGCTCATATCAAAGCGCAAAAATTCGATGCCCAGGGCTTTGGCTAACTGCCTGGCGAGTTCGGTTTTTCCCACACCGGTCGGCCCCGAAAGCAAAAATGAACCAATCGGCTTGGTCGGATCGCTCAGCCCTGACCGCGAAAGTTTGATCGCACGCACCAGTTGCGCAATGGCGTGATCCTGGCCATAAATTACGCCGCGCAATTCTTTTTCCAGGTTTTGCAAACGATCTTTGTCCGAGACGGAAACCGTTTTCGGAGGAATTTTCGCCATCCGCGCCACCACTGTTTCGATGTCGTGTGCGACAATTTCTTTGGGACGCTCATTGGCAGGCATCATCCTGACCGCCGCGCCTGCTTCGTCAACTACGTCAATCGCCTTGTCCGGCAACAAACGATCATTGATATGTTTCGCGGCGAGTTCAGCGGCAGCGGTAATCGCTTCGTCAGTAAATTTGACGCCGTGATGCGCTTCGTAATGCGGCTTCAAGCCCTGCAAAATCTGAATCGTATCCGCAATGCTCGGTTCACTGATTTCGATTTTTTGAAAGCGCCGCGCCAGCGCCCGATCACGCTCAAACGAAGCCTTGTATTCAGGATAAGTCGTCGAACCAATGCAGCGAATTTCACCTGTCGCCAGGGCTGGTTTGAGAATATTTGAAGCATCCATCGAACCACCGCTGACCGCGCCTGCGCCCACAATCGTATGAATTTCGTCAATGAACAAAATCACGTTCGGCTTTTGTTTCAGCGCCGTAATGACAGCTTTCAATCGTTGCTCAAATTCGCCGCGATATTTTGTCCCAGCCAGCAGTGCCCCCATATCCAGCGCATAAAATTCTGCGCCCTGCAAAACTTCCGGCACCTTGCCCTGTTGAATTTTGAGCGCCAGACCTTCAGCAATCGCCGTTTTTCCAACGCCCGGATCACCCACATAAATTGGATTATTTTTACGGCGTCGGCATAACACCTGAATCGTGCGCGTGACTTCGGCTTCGCGTCCAATTAATGGATCAATCCGACCCTCCGCCGCACGCTCAATTAAGTTTGAAGTGAAGGCTGCCAGCGGATCGCGCACGGGAAGTTC
>JANMKB010000388.1:0-14389 GCA_031371805.1 Blastocatellia bacterium
AAACTTCATCAAAGAAGTTATGGTTGCCCATCAGCAGTTCGTGAATTTCGGCGAGAAATGCGCCGGATTCTGCGCCCTGAATGATGCGATGATCGTAAGTGCTGGTAATTGTGAAAGCGCGGCTGATGCCGAGTTGCGATAAGGCTTTCGGCGTCATCGCGCTGTATTCCGGCGGATAATCAATCGCCCCGGTAGCGATAATCGCGCCCTGGCCTTTCATCAAACGCGGATTCGAGGCCGTTGTCCCGATGGTTCCCGGATTAGTTAATGAAATCGTAGTTTCCTGGAAATCGCTGACCTGCAATTTGCCCTCCCGTGCCCGCTTCACCACATCCTGATAAGCGTCAAGGAATTGTGAAAAATTCATTTTGTTCGCGCCCTTGATGTTGGGCACTAACAAAGTCCGCGAGCCATCTTTTTTCGTCAGGTCAATGGCTAAACCAAGATTGATATCTTCGCGTTTGGCGCGGAAAGCACCACCATTAATTTCCTCGTAAGCGTCATTGATTTGCGGGAACTTGCCCAGCGCTTTAATAATTGCCCAGGCTACCAGATGCGTGTAAGAAGCCTTGCGCCCCTGCACTGCAAGGTGACGATTAATCAGAGTGCGATTTTCGTCCAGCACTTTGAGCTGAACCTGTCGTTGCGAAGTCGCCGTTGGGACGGTCAAACTCGTGGCCATGTTTTCAACGATTTTCAGCGCCGGCCCACGAATCGCCAACCGATTGTCAGCGATCACCTCAGTCGCTGGAGCCGGAGTCGCCGCTGCTGCCGGAGCCGCCACTCCATTTGCCACAACTGGTGCAGTGCCTGAACTGGCAGGTGTGGCTGTAGTCGAAGTTGCGGTCGAAGCAGTAGCCCCATTTCCATTCGTGATGAGTGAGGCAAAGTATGCGCCCCAGTCCTTATCTATCGCACTGGGATTTTGCTGGTACTGCCGAAAAAGTTCGGCGACATAGGTTGAATTTGCTCCGAATTCGGTTTCAAAAAGAGCACTGATTTCTGATGCTTGCATATAAAAAACTGGACTTTCCTTTTCGTAGATCACGTTCGTTAATGGACTAAGCGGACGAATAAACAGCTATCGTAACAACAACCGGATGGTTTTTCCAATCTGAAAATGATTAGGCTTTATTTCACAACGGTGTGCAGGTGTACGTGCGAATTCTTCGGATCGTCACAACTATTAAATACTGACACCGATTAACGCGATGTGGCACAATACGCCCTGCTAATAACCGCAGTGCCCTATTTCTCGAATCTATGATTGATAAGAAGTCATTATCAGAACGTGACATCTGCACCAAATATATTACGCCAGCCATTGAGCGAGCAGGCTGGGACAGGCTTACACAATTCCTGGAAGAAGTGTCTTTTACGGATGGCAAAATTATCGTGCGTGGTAAGCTCCACGCCAGAGGCACAGCCAAACGCGCCGATTACATTTTGTATTACAAGCCCAGCATTCCCATTGCAATTGTCGAGGCGAAAGATAACAAACACACCGTTCGCGCCGGACTGCAACAAGCTTTGGAATATGCCCGAATTCTGGATATTCCATTTGTCTTCAGCAGTAATGGCGATGGCTTTATTTTTCATGACAACACGGCAACGGATGGGAATCTGCAAACCGAAATTAGTTTAGAGGATTTTCCATCGCCTGCGGTGCTGTGGGAAAAATATAAGCAGTACAAGGGCATCACAACGCCAGACATTGAAAAAATTGTCGCGCAGGATTATTACGAAGATGGTAGCGGACGTTTGCCGCGATATTACCAGCAAATCGCCGTCAATCGCACCGTCGAAGCCATTGCCAAAGGATAAAATCGAATCTTATTGGTAATGGCAACAGGCACAGGCAAAACCTACACTGCGTTTCAAATTATCTGGCGATTGTGGAAAGCGGGCGCAAAAAAACGGATTCTGTTTTTGGCGGATCGCAGCGCCTTAATTGACCAAACGCGGCGCGGCGATTTCAAGCATTTCAAAGAGAACAGGACCGTCGTGCAAAAGCATCAGGTGGATAAAGCCTACGAAATTTATCTGGCTTTGTATCAGGGCTTAACGGGCAACGAAGAAGACCGCAATATTTACAAACAATTCTCGCGTGATTTCTTTGATTTGATCGTGATTGATGAGTGTCATCGCGGCAGCGCCAAAGATGACAGCGCGTGGCGTGAAATTCTGGATTACTTCAATAGCGCGACGCAGATTGGCTTAACCGCGACGCCGAAAGAAACTAACGAAACCAGTAACAGCGAATATTTTGGTAAGCCGCTTTATACCTATTCGCTGAAGCAGGGCATTAACGACGGATTCCTTGCGCCGTATCGCGTGATTCGCGTTACGCTGGATATAGACGCTGAAGGCTGGCGACCACCAAAAAACTTCCGCGACAAAGACGGGCAACTCGTCGAAGACAGAATTTATAACCGCACCGATTTTGATAAAAAAATTGTCGTCGAAGGACGGCGCAAATTAGTCGCGCAAAAGGTCACAGAATTTCTGAAAGGCACGAACCGCTTCGATAAAACAATTGCCTTCTGTTGCGACATCGAACACGCCGAAGGAATGACCAGCGAGTTGGCGAATGCGAATGCTGACTTATTCGCCGCGAATCACAAATACATTGTGCAAATCACCGGCGACAATGAAATCGGCAAACGCGAACTCGACAATTTTACCAATCCTGAAGAAACCTACCCCGTTATTGCTACGACCTCAGAGCTAATGACCACAGGCGTAGACGCGCAAACCTGCAAAGTGATCGTGCTGGATTCCAACATCAGTTCGATGACCAAGTTCAAGCAAATCATCGGCAGAGGCACACGCATCAATCAGGCGTACAACAAGTTCTATTTCACGATTCTGGATTTTCGGAATGCGACGGATTTATTTGCCGACAAGGATTTCGACGGTGATCCTTTGCGAATCAAACCTGTTTCCGGAGACACGGATTTAAGCACGCTGCTTGACGAAGAAGAAGGCGACGAAACGCCGATTATTGATGAAGTCACAGGCGAAGAAATCATCCTTACACCGCCGCAGATTCGGCATCCATTTTCGACTCTGGGATATACGCCGCGTGAAAAGATTTTCGTCAACGGCGTAGACGTTTCGATTCTTATAGCGCGTGAACTTTCGTTCGATAAAGACGGCAAACTCATCACCAAAAAGTTGACGGATTACACGAAAGAAATCGTAGTGGAACAATTCGCTACACTCAACGAATTCCTGACGAAATGGCACGAAGCCGACCGCAAAGAATCCATCATCCGCGAACTGGAAGAACACGGCGTCCCGATTGATGATTTAGCAAATTCGGTTGAGCAACGGCTGGATTTATTTGATTTGATTTGCCACGTCGCCTACGATCAACCGCCGCTCATCAGAAAAGAACGCGCCAACAATGTGAAGAAGCGTAATTACTTCACGAAGTACGGCGCACAGGCGCGTCAGGTGTTGGAAGCTTTGTTGGATAAATACGCCGACGAAGGCATCACGAATATCGAAAGTTTAGAAGTGCTGAACGTCAAGCCCTTCACCAATTTCGGCTCACGACTGGAAATTGTCAGAGGCATTTTTGGCGGTAAAGAAAAATATCAGGCGGCAGTGAAAGAACTCGAAAACGAACTTTATAAAGTGGCATAAAAAGTAAAACAGACTGTTAGTCTGTTTCCGCCAACCACGAAGTAGGTTGGCTTTGTGTGAACAAGCTGACAGCCTGTTTTACGAAAAAAAGTACAACAGGCTGTTAGCCTGTTTCCGGTTGGTTATGGAATATAAACAATTTTATCGTCGGAAATTGCCGCATAGACATTCTCCGGGTTCGACTTTGTTTGTTACCTTTCGTCTTGCAGGTTCAATTCCAAAAGTAGTAATTGAAAAGTGGAAACAAGAAAAGATTTGGTTTGAAAAAGAACGTGAAAGAATTGATAAACTTAGTGAAAATAATCAGACAATCCAAAATCAACAACAGGGCTTCTTAGAATTCCAACGGCGTTGGTTTGTTAAATTTGAAGATATACTACACAAAGAAGAAGCGGGAAATGTTTGGTTAAGAAATAATGAGGTCGCAGATTTAATTGCCGATAGTCTGAAATATCGTGATGGCAAAGCCTTTGAGTTGAAGGCGTTTTGCATAATGTCCAATCACGTTCACGTTGTTTTTAAGCCGTTACTGAATCAGCAATCACTCAAAGAAATTAAAGATTCTGTTCCATTAAAATTTGAAAGTGATAAACCAACATTAGGTGCGATTATGCAGTCTTTGAAAGGTTATACAGCGCACGAAGCAAACAAAATTTTGAATCGCACAGGACAATTTTGGGAAGAAGAAAGCTATGACCGTGAAGTTAGGAACGATGAAGAATTAGCCAGAATAATTAAATATGTTCTGAATAATCCTGTCAAAGCAGGACTCGTCAATGATTGGCGTGATTGGAAATGGAACTGGTTAAGAAATACGTAAAACAGGCTGTCAGCCTGTTGCTATCGAAACAGACTAACAGTCTGAAAAGTAAAACAGGCTGACAGCCTGTTCTACGTTGTGATTTATGGCAAACTTACAAGGAATCATCAAATCCATCCGCGACATCATGTGGCAGGATACCGGACTGAACGGTGACGCCCAGCGCATCGAACAGCTTGGCTGGATGCTGTTTTTCAAAATCTTCAGCGATAAAGATCAGGAGCTGGAATTACTCGACGACAATAATAAATCGCCGATCCCTGAAGAATTGCACTGGCAAAATTGGGCCGGCAATGACGAAGGCATGACGGGCGATGAGTTGTTGGAATTCGTAGACCGCAACCTTTTCCCAACCTTACGCAACATCAATGTTGCCGGCAATCCGCGTGCGTTGATCGTCCGCGAAGCCTTCGCCGGCAACAACAATTACATGAAAAGCGGAATCAATATTCGCAAGGTTCTCAACAAACTCAACGAGCTTGATTTCAATATCGCCAAAGACCGTCACGCGTTCGGCGAACTGTACGAAAGCATCCTGAAAGAATTGCAGAGTGCAGGCAAAAGCGGCGAATTTTATACGCCTCGTGCCGTCACGCAATTCATCACCGACATCATCAATCCACAGAGCGGCGAACGCGTACTCAATCCGGCCTGCGGCACGGGCGGCTTTCTGACTTGCGCGGTTGAGCATTTGAAACAACAAGCCAACAACGTCGAAGCGCGTCAGACATTATAGCAAAACGTGATTGGTTGGGAATACAAACCGCTCCCGTTTTTGTTGGCGACGACGAATTTAATTTTGCACGACATCGAAGTTCCCAACATCACCTTCCGCGATGCACTGGAGCAACCGCTGACGAATTTTTTGGAGCGAGATCGTATAGATGCCATCCTCGCCAATCCGCCGTTTGGCGGCATCGTAGCCAACAATAACGAAAATAATTTCCCGCAAAATTTCCGCACGAAAGAAAGCGCCGATTTATTTTTGGTGTTGATAATTCATTTGCTGAAGATGGGCGGACGCGCTGGAATCGTTTTACCTGATGGCTCGCTGACAGGTAAAGGCGTGAAGCAAAGAGTCCGCGAACGGCTGCTGACCGAGTGCAATTTGCACACGATCATCAGGCTTCCGAACAGCATTTTTCAGCCGTATGCGACGGTTGCGACGAACCTTTTATTTTTCACCAAAGGAACGCCGACCCGCGAAGTCTGGTATTACGAACATCGCCTGCCCGCCGGTCAAAAAAGCTACCGCAAAACCAAAACGATTCGCCTGGAAGAATTTCAGCCGATTCGAGACTGGTGGGAAAATCGCACCGAAAGCGAAATCTGTTGGAAGGTGAATATCAACACGATCAAAGAACGCGGCTTTGATCTGGATATTAAAAATCCGCACAAAACAGAAGAAACGCACGAATACACGAGCCGCGAAATTATTGGGTTGCTGGAACAGAGTTTGGCGAAAAGTCATGACTTGTTACAAAAAAATACAGGTACAGTACAGTGAGCGGTAACGACCTGGTAAACCTGAATAGCGAACGTCGTGTAATAACCAGATCACTCCCGCTCGCAGTACCGTACCAACTGGTTTAGAATGGAGCCGTTATGAAGACAACACTGGAACAAGTCAAACCAGAAACCATTGCCTTGCTCGAAGCAAACGCGAAACGCAACGGGCTGGCGGTAGATGATTATTTGCGGAGCCTTTTGCCCGCAGACGAAAACGAATTAGCGCTCAAAGCCGATGCGGACGAAAGAATTGATCCGCAGGAATCCGCCGCAGAACGTGAAGTAAAACGACAAAAATCCATTGCCTGGATCAAAGCACATCGGCAGGAATACGGCGGATTTTTTGTCGCTTTAGATGGGGATCAACTGATCGCCACAGGGAAGAAGTATCTCGATGTTCGGAAAGCGGCGATTCAAAAAGGTTTTCAGCAAGCTTTTATCGGGGACGTTTTGCCGATTGGTTATGAAGGTTACTGTGGAGGTTGGGAGTGAATCACGCGCTCACCTTTTCACATTTACTTACATACGATACAAGCTTAAGCGGAATTTCGCTTAAGGTGGAAATTGGCGTTGTCGGGAAGGCAACAAAGTTCCCTGCCAAAATTGATACCGGCTCAACCAACTGTGTGTTTGCGCGCCAGCACGGCGAACAAATTGGCCTGAATATTGAAGACGGCGAAATGGTCAGAATTGGAACCGCTGTTGGCAGCTTTACAACCTACCGTCATTTCGTAACGCTGCGATTTCTTGACTTTAGCTATGACGCAGGAATTTGCTTTGCCGCAGACGAAAATTTCAACCGCAATGTGTTGGGGAGAAATTGGTTTCTCAATCAAGTTTTGCTCGGCCTCAATGATTACGAAGGCGAACTTTATTTGAGCAGCCTTGCGGAATTTTGTAACTAAACGTTTGATGACCTGGCGCACCGTAAAACTTGGCGATATTTGCACCAATGAAAAAGGCAACATCGGAATCATGAAAGCGGTTCCGGGCGAATTTCCATTAGTTGTTTTAGGCGAAGAAAGAAGATCGCACAACGAATATCAATTCGACGCTGAAGCCGTCATCATTCCGCTCATTTCCTCAACCGGTCACGGTCATCGAAGTATGAAACGGATTTTCTTTCAAACAGGAAAATTCGCCATTGGCTCAATTCTGTGTGCGGTGATTCCCAAAGATAAAGCTATTTTATCGGCAGAGTTCTTGTATTTTTATTTAGACTTCAATAAAGAGAAAGAGCTTGTGTCAAAAATGAAAGGAATGGCAAATGTTACTCTCCCAATCTATGAAATCGCATCAGTAGAGATTCCGTTACCTTCCATAGACGAACAAAATCAGATAGTTGAGAAATTTCAAGTAATAAACCAAGTTATGGATGAGATTGAGCGGCAAGCGCACCTTCTTCAAAAACTTCGAATGGCTATTTTCCATGAATCAATGCAGGATTGATTTGAGCTTTTCCGCCGCCGAATCGAAAGAATCCTCATCATTTGGTATGCTCTTCCTGATTGCGGCGAGAGCCGACATATTTTTTCCATTATGAAAATCGAACGCATTGAACTCCGTGAAATTCATCTGCCGTTAGTCGCGCCTTTTGAAACCAGCTTCGGGCCGACGACTGAGCGGCAAATTATTATTGTCAAAGTTTTCAGTGAAGGCTTGATTGGTTGGGGCGAATGCACAGTGGGCGAAAATCCTTTTTATAACCACGAATCTACGGAAAGCTGCTGGGCGACGGTTCGTGATTATGTCGCGCCAATGATTCTTGGCAAAGAAATTTCTTCGCCTGCGGAAGTGACGAATCTAACCAGCCGGATTCGTGGCAACAAAATGGCGCGTGGTGCGGTCGAAGCTGCCATCTGGGATTTGGAAGCGCGGCGGCAAAATCTCCCGCTCTGGAAATTGCTGGGCGGGACTTTGGAAGAAATTTCGTGTGGTGTTTCGATTGGCTTGCAGCCGACCGATGCTGACCTGCTCAAAAAAATCGAAACCGAAGTTTCGGCTGGCTACCAGCGCATCAAAATCAAAATCAAACCCGGACGCGATTATGAAATGACGAAAGCCGTCCGCAAAGAATTTCCTGATATAAAATTAACCGTAGACGCGAATTCGGCGTACACGCTGAGCGATGTCGAATTACTAAAAAAACTGGATGAATTCGATTTGCTGTTGATCGAACAACCACTGGCGTATGACGACATTATTGACCACGCCGAATTGCAGGCGCAGGTCAAAACCGCGATCTGTCTGGACGAATCCATTCTCAGTGTAGACGATGCGCGCAAAGCCCTAAAGTTAAATGCCTGCCGCATCATCAATATCAAGCTCGGACGCGTTGCCGGACACACCGAAGCCCAAAAAATCGAAGCGTATTGCCGCGAGAGAAATGTCCCCGTCTGGTGCGGAGGCATGCTCGAAGCAGGCATCGGACGTGCGCATAATATAGCGATGTCTACACTGGCAGGATTCACGTTGCCGGGCGACGTGTCGGCCTCCAAGCGGTATTGGGCAGAAGATATTATTGTGCCGGAAGTTGAAGTGAGTTCGCGTGGTACGATTGTTCCGCTGACAGGTGTGGGGATTGGATTTGAGGTGAATGAGAAACAGGTGGAAGCTTTGACGGTGCGGACGGAAACTCTTAATTGAAAAAGGGCAACATTTATTGAGGTAAATAATTTATGAAAGCCATTTGGAATAATACAATCATTGCTGAAAGCGATCAGACGATAGTGGTCGAAGGGAATAATTATTTTCCACCGGACGCAATTAAAAAAGAATATTTTCAGCCGAGCGAAACGCATACAACTTGCAGTTGGAAAGGCGAAGCGAGTTATCACAACGTTGTTGTCAACGGCGAAGTGAATAAAGATGCCGCCTGGTATTATCCTCTTCCAAAAGACGCCGCGAAAAATATTGAAAACTACATCGCATTTTGGAAGGGTGTAAAAGTGGAGTAATAAATCTTAATGATACCTCAATCAAATATTATAAATGACAATCATAAAAATCAGGCTTTATGGACACCGGAAATTGCTAATAGGTATGATCCGTTAGCTGAAATTGTCATCTCGCCTGGAGATTGCCTGGAAACATTACGAAATTTGCCCGATGAAATGGCAAAACTGATTATTACTTCTCCGCCTTACAACATCGGTAAAGAATATGAAAAGGCGACGAATCTTGATGATTATCTGAACGCGCTCAGCCCGATAGTTGATGAACTTATACGCGTACTTTCGCACGAGGGTTCATTGTGTTGGCAGGTTGGCAACTATGTGGAAAGCGGCGAAGTCTTTCCGCTGGATATTTATTATTACCCGTTTTTTAAATCGCGCGGACTGAAACTACGCAATCGCATTATTTGGCATTTTGATCATGGACTGCACGCTTCAAAGCGATTATCAGGACGCTATGAAGTGATGTTGTGGTTTACGAAAAGTGACGAATATACTTTCAATCTGGACTCGGTGCGCGTTCCATCAAAGTATCCCGGCAAGACACATTTCAAAGGCGAAAAGCACGGCTTGCCGTCAGGAAACCCGTTAGGCAAAAACCCTTCGGACAAATGGAAAATTGTGAAGCGCGATTGGGAATCCGCGTTATGGGATATTCCCAACGTTAAGGCGAATCATCCTGAAAAAACAATTCATCCATGCCAATTTCCCATCGAATTGGTAGAACGTTGTGTTTTGGCTTTAACGAATGAAAATGATTGGATACTGGACCCCTTTTCAGGTGTTGGCTCAGCTTTGCTCGCGGCCTTACGACATCAACGCCGCGCCCTCGGTTGTGAAAAAGAAGAATCTTATATTCAAATCGCGCATCAACGAATTAATGATTTATATTCAGGAAAACTTGGTTATCGTCCATTAGGGAAACCTGTGCATCAGCCAACAGGACGTGAAAAAGTCAGTCAGACCCCAATGGATTGGCTTGGCAAATAGGAAATAACATGAGAATTGCAGGCATCTACTCATTCAAAAATGGCAAAGAAGAAGTGTCTCGTCGTTACCCCGATCTACTTCCTGAAGTAAATGCTGCGATTAAAGCAGTTAATGCGAATGAACATAAAACTAAAATAAGTAAAGAAAAAACAATGTCAGGAAAGATGTTGTTTAGTCCAATTTCAATCCATACTGCATTTAAATCCGAGTTTGGGAAAATGGATTGGCATTCAGTTCGAGTTAGCTGTGATTACCCCACTACGCACTATCTCGAAGACTATACCCTGCGAACAAAAAACCGAGGTGCATTCCGAGAAATGGACTTTGTAAAGCAGAAGCTTGGTGTCGAAGTACAATTCGGTAAGTATGCTTTTATGGTCTATAACGTCTGTGCGAAAATGACTATCTTTCGCAATTTGGGATTTATTGATTGTGGAATTGAAATCGTTCCGGTCAAGGCATTTGCTGAAGAGATGTCATCAGGTGTCTCTTATTTTGAGCAATTTATTTGGGACTTGGAAAGTCGCGGAGTCTCAGATATTGATATTCCCGTTATGATTATTGGCATTGATGCCTGAAGACAAAAAATATTTGGAATTGGAGTTAGGATGTACACGGTTTACCGCTTAAACGCTAATGAATTAGACAGCAAGTTTCTGAAGTCCTTGAAATCCTTATTTAAAGATAAGGAAATTGAAATTGCTGTTTGCGAAACAGTGGAAACAGCAGAAGATGAAACGGCTTATTTGTTACGCTCTTCTGCGAATCGAGAGCGGTTAATGAAAGCCCTTGAAAATGTTTCCCAACGCCGTGAACTCATACTCACTTGAAAATATTATTACTGAAATTTTGTAATTTTTTATAAGGAGCTAACTAACCTTGCTGACACAAGACAACGATCAAATTCAACAACGTCATCTTCATCTCGAAGAAATTTCCAAGCTCGGTCATGCGGCGTATCCGCATCGCTTTGACCGCACGCATACGATCTCGAAGATTGTCGAGAGCTATCACGGCTACGCGGGAAAACGTGAAGATGAAGCCGAAGCCGCGAGCGTCAATGCCGAACTCAAGGCGATTGGCGATGGCAAGATTCGCCTCGCCGGACGCATTATGACTACGCGGTTGATGGGCAAAGCTGCGTTTGTGAATCTCTCTGACGGCGGCGCGAAATTACAACTTTATGTTCGCAAAAACGACATCGGTGATGAAGGCTGGGCGCTTTATAACCAGCTTGATCTTGGCGATTGGATCGGCGTCGAAGGTTATTTGTTCATCACGAAAACGGGCGAATTGTCGTTGCATGTTCTCAGCCTGCAATTTCTGGCCAAAGCCTTGTTGCCGATGCCGGACAAGTATCACGGTATTACGGATAAAGAGTTGCGCTATCGTCAACGCTACGTTGATTTGATTGCGAGCGGAGCAGTGCAGGAACGCGAGGAAGGCGAATTGACTTCGCGTGAAGTCTTTGTCAAACGAGCGCAGATTGTTCGTTCGGTCAGGAATTATTTTGACGAACGCGGCTACATCGAAGTCGAAACGCCGATGCTGACGCCACTCGCTACAGGCGCGGCGGCGCGCCCCTTCAAGACGCATCACAATGCGCTGGACATTCCGCTTTATGCGCGTATCGCGCCGGAACTTTATTTGAAGCGGCTGATTGTTGGCGGCTTCGAGCGCGTGTACGAACTTAATCGCAACTTCCGCAATGAAGGTTTGTCCATTCGCCACAATCCCGAATTTACAATGCTGGAATTTTATCAATCGTATTCAGATTTTAACGATTTGATGAATTTGACGGAGGAGTTAATTACCGGATTGGTCGAACAGGTTTGCGGCACAAAACAAATTCAGTATCAGGAAAACTCACTGGATTTTGCCAACTGGCAACGCCTAACCATGCGCGAAGCCGTGCTGAAATACTGGCCTGAAAGTTTGAATGACAAAAAGCCTGCGCTGGATGATTTGATGAATCGCTCGGAGTTGGAAAAGGCTGCGGCAGCCCTAGAATTAAGTTTTGATCCAAAGCTTAATGATGGTTATTTGCTTGGCGAAATCTTTGAGCATGTTGCCGAACCGCATCTTATCAACCCGACTTTCATCACAGAATTTCCGACGGAGCTTTCGCCGCTCTCGAAACAAAAAGCCGATGATCCGCGCTTCGTAGACCGCTTTGAACTCTTCATCGCGCAAATGGAAATTGCGAATGCGTTTTCGGAATTAAACGATCCGGCAGAACAAAAGCACCGTTTTGAAGAACAAACTAAACAACGCGAAGGCGGCGACGATGAAGCCATGATGATGGACGAAGATTATATCCGCGCCTTGTCATACGGAATGCCTCCGACGGCGGGCGAAGGCATTGGCATTGATCGTTTGGTAATGCTGCTGACAAATCAACGTTCGATTCGTGACGTGATTTTGTTTCCGCACATGCGACCGGAGGCAAAGTAATAACTATGGGTTTAGCGCAGCGACAAGAATCTTATACAGTTGATGAATACCTCGCCTTTGAGCGTGAAGCTGAAGAGCGTCACGAATACCTTGACGGATTGATTTATGCAATGGCGGGTGAGAGCAGTGAACATGGAGACATTTCTCTCAACATTGCAGCAGATTTGCATGCACAACTCAAAGGCAAAGATTGCCGTGCGCGTGATAAAGATACGAAGGTTCGCAGTGGACCCACACCAAAACAAAAATTTTCAGCCAAAGGTTTATATTCATATCCTGATGTCGTAGTGATTTGCGGCGAGCCGCAGTATGTAGACAAGCATCGTGATGTGGTAACGAATCCCAAAGTCATTATTGAAATTTTGTCTCCAACCACAGAATCCTTTGATCGTGGAGAAAAATTTGATCGCTACGATATTTGGAATCCAACGCTGAGTGATTATTTGCTCGTCTCACAGGATCAGCCCAGAGTAGAGCATTTCATTCGACAAGATAACGGGACGTGGACGCGGATTGTCTATCGTGGTTTGAAAAGCAAGGCCATCATTAAATCAATTGGTTGTGCTTTAAAATTAGCTGATGTGTATGACCGGGTTCAGTTCGCCGCGCCATAGCGATAGTATGCTTTTTCGATCCGGCAGAATAAAACGCCGCCTGGAAACCCAGTTATTTACGCCGCGCTATTTTTTAATGACAATTAGCCCATATGCCATCCCTGCGGCAATCGTTGCACACCCAGATAAACCAGCAATAAGCAGCCCAGCACGATGAAAAGATAATTGCGCGCGCGTAATGCCGCAGAAGCGTTTTTCCACTTTGCTGACAGATGCGCGAGGATCACGGCTAAAAGCATGGTGAAGCCATGTTCGAGGCGATAACGGGGAAATCCGGCTCCGGCGCCTAACCCTGACCACAACAGCAAAATAATTCCCAGCAAGGTTTGCAGGTCAAGGATGCCTGTAAATGTTGCCATCAGTTTGCGGTCTGCCGGACTGTCTCTGGATTGGCGGAGCCAGGTCAGTAAAAAAGCGACGATTGAAATGACCGCGACGAGGAGGACGAGCCAGCGAAGGCCGGAGTGGGCTTTGAATAAAATTTCCATAGTAGTTTAGTTGATCGGCAAATTACTTCAGCACGATATGTAAGTCTTTGTCCGTGACAAAATTCTTCAGCAAATATTCTTTGTCCTTGACCATCTCGCCTGGCGTATACACCGCCCACTCAAAATTATGACCGTGCTTGATCGCGTCGGTGGGGCAGGCTTCGGTGCAATAACCGCACAGGATGCAGCGCCCGTAATCAATGCGATAAATTTTGGCGTAGCGATGATCTACGGTTTGGCGTTCGGCATAAGGACGCGGATCGTCTGCGCCTTCGATGTAAATTGCATCGGCAGGACACGCCGCCGCGCACAAAAAACACGAGACGCAATTTTCCTTGCCATCGGCGTTGCGGGTCAGCATGTGTTCGCCGCGAAACCGCTGGAAAATCTCGACCGGCTGCTCAGGATAACTGACCGTTTTTTTGGCTTTCGGAATCTGCGCCAAAGTGATGCTCATGCCCGTAGCCGTGGAGCGAGCTACGTCAATGATGTCTTTGGCAGTGGCGATAATTTCAGACAGGATAGACATAAAGATTAATCTCAAAAGGTGTTTGGTTTAGTGAAGTACCGCGCCACAATCTTAGCATGGGCTAGAGGAATTCACACTGGCAGGGTAAGATAGGTGATTATACTAAGGCAAAAATTGGAGAAATAAATAATGGAAGAAATTACTGAAGAAATAGTTTTGAACGCCTTGCGCGCTGTCAAAGACCCGGATTTGCACCGTGACATCGTAACGTTGAATATGATCCGCGATGTCAAAATTTGCGGTGGTGTGATCGGCTTTCGTTTTGTACTGACTACGCCCGCCTGTCCGGTACGCGATCAACTGAAAGGCCAGGCCGAAGCCGCCGTCAAAGCGATCCCCGGCGTCGAAGTCGTCGAAGTCAAAATGGACGCCGAAGTCCC
>JANMKB010000459.1:0-4309 GCA_031371805.1 Blastocatellia bacterium
CACTCGGCGCAAGAGAGCTTAATAACTCCATCAGCCACAAAAATCATGCCAAAGATAGCGCTGGAGATTAATGATGCACAATTGCATTTGCCTGGCGAGCTGTTAGCTCATCTGCAAACTTTTCAGGCCACGATCACTGAATTACAGCAGCAGGCGCAACAATGGATTCAAATTGTCGAACGTCTGGATTCTGAACAACGGTTAAGCTGAAGTATTTTTTTGTCAGCCATATTTATTAAAAAAAGATGTCGCTACAGACGCCGCAAAGACGGTTTGATAGACACCGGGTTGTTATTATCACTATCGGAATAGTTCCAGCGACAATATTTAGACGAAACGGGAAGTGTGGATGCCACAGCCATAGCCAGCAATATTCTTTGAGAAAAAACGGCGCAAGATGAGTTCAGTCGAGCAAGAAACACATTCTTTTATCATCAAGCTTTGGCTTGACCAGCCAGGTGAAGTTAAGAGCCGCAGCTGGCACGGACAAATCACGCATGTGCCGGGCGGTGAGCGGCAATATATAAAAAGCCTGGAAGACATTTTGAAATTCATTGCATCATTTGTGACCGCTACCGCTTTCCGTTCCGGCATACGCTGGAACGTTCTGTGGCGCAAATGGTGGCGCTGAAAAAATGATCTATGTTAGCTGCTCAATCAATTTGCTTGGGCAACGTGATACGCAAGTTAGGAAAATGTTTGCCGTCTGAGGCACATCACAATTGAAAAGGGAGAGTGAAACATGCCAGTTACCCCAACCTATCCGGGAGTTTATCTTGAAGAAATACCCAGCGGAGTTCGCACGATTACAGGTGTTGCTACTTCGATTACCGCGTTCATTGGGCGTACCCAACGTGGGCCAACCAATGAGGCGGTCACGATCAATAGTCTTGGCGATTTTGAGCGAATCTTTGGCGGGCTTTGGCTTGAAAGTTCGCTTGGATTTGCGGTGCGTGATTTTTATTTGAATGGCGGTAGCCAGGGGATTGTTACCAGGCTATTTCATCCTGGCTTTGCAAATGATGCTGATTTTGATTTGGCTGAGGCAGCCGCAAACAAAGTTGCTACTGCAGCCAAAGCTGCTACCGATGGGGCCGCCGCGAAAACTGCTGCAACAAATGAGGCAGCAACAATTAACGGTGATGCCGCAAGAAAAGATGTCGAGAAGAAGACCGCCTCTGCCATCGCCGAGCTTATTAAAAAAGCTGCTGATAAGGCGACAAAAGAAGATGTTGCGAAAATTGCGGACAGCGCAGTGATTAAAGCAGCTTCGCGCAACAAAGCCAGAATTGTCGTCGGACCTATTAACCTGATTGCGGCCTACGAAGGAAGTTGGGGGGCGTACCTTCGAGCCACAATTGATCTAGCGAACATTACGGACCCCTCACTGTTCAATCTAACTGTGACGGATACCGCAGGTGGGGCAAGTGAGAGGTTCCTAAACCTTTCTGTTTCCAGCGCAAGCCCACGCCGCGTTGACAAGGTTCTCGAAGCGGAATCGAAACTGGTCCGATGGGCAGGCGATTTGCCCTTCACTCCGCCTGATCTAGCGCCGGTTAAAGCAGCCATTGATGCCTTCACCGCTGACACTGCTACTCCCAAAGATGCGACTAAACAAGATGCGTTTTGGGCTCAGACACAAGACAGCGTCACGCAGGCCGAGAGGAAATACAAACGCGCCCAGACGAAGCTGGAAACTGCGCAGAACAACGGCACAGCAATTGGGACTCTGAAAGATGATTTGGCGAATGAAAAAAGAAATTTTGAGAGCGCCAGCCAAGACCACCGGAATTCTGTTTCCGACGGGCTGGACTTAACGATCAATGACTTTCTTCCACCAAATAGCAGAACCGAGAAGAAAGGACTTCACTCCTTAGAACAGGCTGATCTTTTCAATTTACTTTGCATCCCGCCTTACAAAGCGTCTGACCAATCTTTGGATGTGGATGTGAATTTAATCTCTGCTGCCGCCTCGTACTGCGAAGAGCGGCGCGCAATGTTGTTAGTTGATCCGCCTAAAGATTGGAGGAATAAAACAGAAGCCAAAAAGAAATTTACTGACGCGAATGATAACGTTGGCACAAAATCGAAAAATGCCGCGCTTTTCTTTCCACGCCTCAAACAACCAAATCCACTCCGCGACAATCAAGTCGAAGAGTTTGCACCATGCGGCGTTGTTGCAGGTATTTTCGCCCGCACCGATACACAACGCGGCGTCTGGAAAGCTCCCGCAGGTCAGGAAGCCACGTTGGTGGGAGTGCCACAACTCAGCGTTAATCTTACCGATGCAGAAAACGGCGAATTGAATCCGCTGGGTATTAACTGTCTGCGCTCATTTCCGGCTGCGGGTCGTGTGGTTTGGGGAGCGCGGACGTTGCGAGGCGCGGATCAATTAGCCGATGAATGGAAATATATTCCAGTGCGTCGCACGGCGCTCTTTATCGAAGAGAGTCTATTTCGCGCGCTGCAATGGGTCGTGTTTGAGCCAAATGACGAGCCGCTCTGGTCGCAGATTCGCCTTAACGTAGGCGCCTTCATGCATACCCTGTTTCGGCAAGGAGCATTTCAAGGTTCGACGCCGCGCGATGCTTATTTTGTCAAATGCGATAAGGAAACCACGCCGCAAGATCAAATTAATCTGGGCATTGTCAACATTGTCGTTGGCTTCGCGCCGCTCAAGCCCGCCGAATTTGTCATCGTGAAATTGCAACAAATGGCGGGACAAATTCAGGTGTAACGGCGCACAAAATGACCCGGCTGAGAATTGCCGTTCGTCACCAATCAGTAAATTGTTTTTCGAGGAGAATAATATGGCACAATTCAGCGTTAACGCGCAACGATTCGATCCGTATAAAAATTTCAAATTTCGCGTGATGTGGGACGGCAAATATGTCGCCGGCATCAGCAAAGTCGGCGCGCTCAAACGCACTACCGAAGTCGTCGAGCATCGTAACGGCGGCGATCCGTCAACTGGTCACAAATCGCCCGGGCGTACCAAGTATGAGGCGATTATGTTGGAACGCGGTGTGACGCATGACCTGGAATTTGAGGCGTGGGCCAAAAAGGTCTGGAACTTCGGCGGCGGACTGGGCGCTGAAGTTTCGCTCAAAGATTTTCGCAAAGACTTGGTGATTGAGTTGTACAACGAAGCGGGTCAAAAGGTGATCGCCTATAAAGTATTTCGTTGCTGGGTCTCAGAATTTCAGGCGCAGGCCGATCTGGATGCCAATGCGAATGCGGTGTTGATTCAATCAATCAAGCTGGAAAATGAAGGCTGGGAACGCGATGTGGCGGTGGTTGAACCGTCTGAACCAACTCTGCCATAAACACGCTAATAATTGTTTTGTAAAGCCCGGAAATTCTATGCGTTCGCTTGCTGCTACAGAACTATTAAGCCTTTGGGAACGCGGTATGGCTGAACCGCCGTATCGCCAAGCCTTGTTATTGTTGACAGCCGCGTGCCCGGATGTTGACGCTGAGCAATTGGCAACCTTGAGTATCGGACAACGGGACGCAATGCTGCTGGAATTGCGCGAGCGAACTTTTGGGCGCGAGTTAGCGGCAGTGGTGAATTGCCCCACCTGCACGGAGCCATTGGAATTGAATTTTGCGGTCGCTATGCTGCGGCAACACGGCTTAGCTGAGGCAATGGAGCCAGGCAGAATAAACGTGAAGGTGGGCGCTTATGCCGCGCAATTTCGTTTGCCTAACAGTCACGACCTGCATGAAATTGCCGCAAATTTTGCGCACAGTGATCGGGATAACGTACCTTCCGCCTTGCTCGAACGTTGCGCTGAAACAATGACAAATAAGGGAAAGGCATGTGGCTTTACTGCCTTGCCGGAACAACTGTTAGCGCAAGCCGTGCAACGCATCGCCGAAGTGGACAGCCAGGCTAACATTGAACTTGCGCTGGATTGCCCGGCTTGTCAGCAGCGCTGGTTATCGGTTTTCGACATCGTCTCGTTTTTGTGGCAAGAGCTTGAAGCTCGCGCCAAACAGTTGCTGCGCGAAATTCATCTGCTGGCCGCAACCTATCATTGGAGCGAGGCTGCAATTTTGCAGCTCAGTCAGCCACGACGACAACTTTATTTAAATATGGTTTTGAACGGATGAGCGATTACTTGAACAACTTGCTGACTCGCAGCTTCGCTGCACCGTCGCATAAGGATGGTCTGGTTGTGCCGCGTCGTTGGAATGAATACGAAGCAGCACCTTCGGAGATTTCGCATACACCTGTTGAGTCCAGCGATAACGTTACTCCTGAACGTTGGTCGGAGCGTCAGGAAATCCCCATACAGAAAGTGGT
>JANMKB010000460.1:0-23228 GCA_031371805.1 Blastocatellia bacterium
GGTGGTGGGGTTGCCCCCCAACCATTTGTTTTTAAAATAAAATCAAAACCCGTGGCTGTACGCCCACCACAACTGGTTTTCCGCGCCCAACCGCGACACCCTGTTTATGACAATACACCCAGCGATTCTCGCTGGGCTATAATATTGGTCGCCGTTGGCGACACAGGTAGTGCCAAGTTCACCTTCACGAGGAACCCCATGCTCCGTATCACTGTTCTCGCCCTGTTACTAACTTTAATGTCCGTTGCTACGCCCGCCCAATCCTCAACCAAAAATGATTACAGCAAAGGCGAAACGTGGTTGTGCAAACCCGGTCGCAAAGATGCCTGCGACGTGGATTTGACGACAACAATTGTCGCGGCTAACGGAAAATTGAAAGAAGAAAAATTCAAAGGCGATCCCAATGCGCCGATTGATTGCTTCTATGTTTACCCGACCGTTTCCAATGATCTGACGGCGAACAGCGATATGAATGCGGGGCCGGAAGAACTCAGCGTTGTCAAACATCAACTGGCGCGCTTCGGCTCAAAATGCCGCATCTACGCGCCGCTTTATCGTCAAATCACTTTGACTGCGCTTCGTGCCAATTTGTCTGGCAAACCAATGGCGATGGATCGTGCGCTGGGCTACAACGATGTGCTGGATGCCTGGAAATATTACCTCGAACACGATAATCAGGGACGCGGCGTAGTCCTCATCGGGCACTCGCAAGGCTCCGGTGTGTTGCTGCAACTTATTAGAAACGAAATTGATGGCAAGCCCATTCAGAGCCGCATCGTTTCTGCTTTGTTATTAGGCACAAATGTCGCCGTACCAAAAGGCAAAGATGTGGGCGGTGCATTTCAAAAGATGCCGCTCTGTCGTTCAGCGGATCAAACTGGTTGCGTTATTTCTTACGTGACTTTCCGTGAAAATGTACCACCTCCCGCTAATTCCTTATTTGGAAAAGTGGCTGGCGATGGAATGGTCGCCGCCTGCACCAATCCAGCGAATCTCAGCGGTGGCAGCGGAGAACTTAAATCGTATCTCGGTGCTGGCGGGAGCATTGTTTCTTCTGCGGCGAATCCTAAACCCTGGGTGACACCAGAACAGTCCATCAAGACGCCCTTCGTCGCCGTACCTGGATTGCTCACCGGACAGTGCGTCATGAGTGAAAAAGGATCGTATTTGGCCGTCACAGTACACAGCAATCCGGCTGACCCGCGTACCGATGAAATCTCCGGCGATGTCATAGCGAACGGACAAGTCCAAACGAATTGGGGATTGCATTTAATAGACGTGAATGTTGCAATGGGCAACTTAGTAGAAATCGTCGGGCAACAGTCAAAAGCTTATTTAAAGAACAAGAAAAAGTAACGTACCCTTTTACAATTTTTTCGGAGGCTAAAAATGAAACGTATTCTTAGCATCAGCCTGATTAGCACTGGTCTAATTACAGGACTTTTTTTCATCATGGGTTCCACTCGCGCCAAAATTCCGGCTGACGTGACCTTCACGAAAGATGTCGCGCCAATCCTGCAAAAAAATTGTCAGGTCTGCCATCGTCCCGGAGAAATTGCGCCGATGTCGTTTCTCAATTACAAAGAAGTTCGTCCGTGGGCGCGCTCCATCCGCGAATCTGTCGTGACGCGCAAAATGCCTCCGTGGTTTGCTGATCCCAGCCTGGGGAATTTTTCCAACGACTGTCGCTTATCGAAAAAAGAAATTGAGACCATCACCGCCTGGGTTGACGGTGGCGCGAAAGAAGGCGACACCAAAGACATGCCTCCCAATCCGAAATTTCCTGAAGGCTGGACGATTGGAAAACCTGATCTCGTGATCTCCATGCCCGAACCTTACAACGTGCCGGAACGCGGCGTGATTCCCTACAAATATTTTGCCGTACCAACGAATTTGACGGAAGACAAGTACGTGCAATTTGCCGAGATCAAGCAGGGCAATCGGAAGATTGTGCATCACGTCATCGTAGATGTGCTCAACCCAGAACCCGGCAAAGAACCAAAGCCGGGAGAAATTGATCCTACGATGGCAAGATCAAAACAAGGCGGAGATTCCGACGGTCGCTTAGTTGGCTGGGCACCTGGTGAAGCTCCGTTGACGCTTCGTAACGGACAGGCAAAATTATTGAAGAAAGGTTCGTGGTTGGTTTTTCAGGTGCATTACACAACCTACGGCGTAGCGGGTTCAGATAGTTCAAGCGTCGCGTTAATCTTTTCGAAAACTCCGGTTGAAAAACGTGTCATCACCGCCGGAGCGTTTCAAACAAATCTGGCGATTCCTCCCGGTGATCCGAATTACGAAGCAGCCGCTGAATTTACCTTCAAGGAAGACAGCCACATTGATAGCCTCCACCCGCACATGCATTTTCGTGGGAAGGATTTTACTTTCAGGCTAGTCTATCCCGATGGGACTTCCAAAATGCTGCTGTCAGTGCCGCACTACGATTTTAACTGGCAATTGACCTACACGCTGAAGGAAGAAATCGCCGCGCCCAAAGGCAGCAAGCTCGTCTGTGTAGCGCACTACGACAATTCTACGGGAAACAAATTCAATCCCGATCCAACGAAACTCGTTAAATGGGGGCCGCAAACGTGGGATGAAATGATGATCGGTTATTTGGACTACACAGTAGATAAGCAAAACCTGCGGACGCAATCGCAGACGGCAACAAAATAGGTACGATAGGCATAAAGGCACGATAGGCGTCCCGCCTGTCGAGATTAAGAAAACAACAGGCGGGACGCCTATTGTACCTGTGAGATACTTTATGAAACGTTTATTTGCAATTCTGCTTTTAACCCTCGTAGCAACCGCCGCAATGCTGGCAACAAAAAGTACCGCTGTAGAAAAACCCGCTGCGGTCACTTTCGCCAAAGATGTCGCGCCAATCATCTTCAACAAATGCGCCAACTGTCATCGTCCCGGCGAAGTCGCGCCGATGTCGCTCACGTCATATCAGGAAGTGCGTCCGTGGAGCAAAGCCATCCGTGAAGAAGTCGTCAAACGCACGATGCCGCCGTGGTTCGCCGATCCGCATTCTTCCGCCCAATTCGGCAATGATCGTCGCCTGACCGACGCTGAGGTCAGCACAATCACAGCCTGGGTTGATGCTGGTGCGCCAAAAGGTGATGACAAAGATTTACCAAAGTTGCCGAGCTACACACCCGGTTGGACGTTCGGCGAACCTGATTTAATTGTCGAGATGCCGCTTGATTACGAAGTCCCGGCAGAAGGCGAATTACCGATGCAGAATTTCTATGTGCCAGTTCCCTTCACCGAAGAACGCTGGGTCGAAAAAGTTGAGCTGCGCCCCGGCAACTCCGCCGTCGTTCATCACTCAATCGCCAACGTAGTCCGTCTGCCTGAAGGAACAAAAATCGTGAACGGCAAAGCTGTCCGCGATGATACAGCCGCAACGCAACTCAACAGCCAATCAGCGCGTACCACTGGCGGGCTGAGCGAAGGCGGTTCCGAAGTTTTTCTGAATCAGGATTCGTTCTCGCGGTCAGGAGCCTTTAAATTAGTCGGACAAGCTCCCGGCAAAGGCTTTGAAAAACATCATCCCGGCACTGCGAAGCGTATTTTGCCAGGCATGTATTTCCAATTCAACATGCATTACCAGCCGAGCGGCAAGCCCGAAAAAGATCGCTCCAAACTCGGTCTCTGGTTTGCTAAAGCTCCCGTCAAATACGAAGTCCTGACCAAAGGCGTGACCGACAACGTCTTCATCGAAGGCAAAGAATTAGCCGAAACAAAAATGGTCAATGGCAAAGAAGTGAAAGTGCGTGGCAAGATTCCGAATATTCCGCCAAATGCCGGAAACTGGGAAATCAGCGCCGAGACTCCCATCAAGGAAGCGATCACGTTGTATGCCTTTGCGCCGCACATGCACCTGCGCGGCAAGGACATCAAATACACGCTGGTGTGGCCTGACGGACGGAAGCAGGTTTTGCTGAGCGTGCCGAAATTCGACTTCAACTGGCAGTTGCATTATGAATTAGCCGAGCCGATGAAAATCCCCGCTGGCAGCAAAATTCAAGCCATCGCCCATTACGATAATTCAGTCAAAAATCGCTACAATCCCGCTCCACAAAAAGAAGTTTTCTGGAGTGAACAAAGCTGGGATGAAATGTTCATTCCGTGGTTTGAGTACACGGTAGACAGCAAAGACCTGACTAAAGCATCCGCGACCCAGAGCACGAGCCAAAAGCAGTAGATTGCTATAACTGACGAAAAATGGAGGTCTAAGTGATTTTAATAACCAACAAACGAGAAGTAAAATTACATTCAATGTTTCCTGGGATATTGATTTCGGTCTTGACCTTTACTGTAGTGATGAAAGTTTGGAACGGCACAGAAATAACAGCTTCAATATGGCAAGTCATAACAGGCATTCGACCTTTAGAAGTGGCAATTTTTATCGCATAATTGGTATAAAGCTATTTACGGTAAAAGACGCGAGGTACAAAAGACTCACCTGACTATTTTAAATTTGGACAAATAGGCGACTTCATGAACAACCTGATCTGCACAATCATTCTGGCTCTTTTACTATTCCAGCAAACACCGCAACAGCCCTCCCGTCCAACCGAACCGACGGACGAGATGCCGCCGCCAAATATGGACTACTTTCTTGGCGCGTGGGAGTTCGATTGGAACGTCCCTGAATCTCCGCTGGGGCCTGCCGGAAAATTGAAAGGCAAAGAAACCTTCAAGAAAATTAATGCTGCCAAATACGAAAGCATCATTGAAGGCGAAAGCCCGCTGGGAGGAGTCAAGGGACGCGCCACAACCGAATACGACGAGAAGGCCAAAACTGTCACCCGCCGTGTCACCGGACTTTTCGGAGTTTCAACAGTGATGACCGGCCCCATCGGTGGCGACCTCGGCGGTTATTACACGATTCATTGGGAAAGCGCTCCCATCAAAAAAGAGGGCAAGACAGTGAAGTTGAAAGGCAAAACACAAATGCTGTCCCCAGCTCATTATCGCGTCCTCATCCAAATTTCAGTTGACGGCGGACCGTACACCAATTTCGGAAACCCATGGTTTCGAAGAGTTGACGCAAAGTAAGTCTAAGAAGTTTACCAGTGTATAAACAACTTCGCTTAACAGGGCAATGCATTATCTGCAAAGCTATTGTACTAAAATAATTTTGCCAGCCTGAATAAATGTTATAATTACCAGAGTTTAAACCGCACAGCTGCTAAGAATTAATACAGCTACTGTATTTTTGTAGTACGGGATTTTATTAGCAATAATATTCCATCCATATTTTTCTCTTAAAATAGCACGAATTCCTCCTGAAAATTGCTTCAGGCTGACTGGCTTGTCAGTTGCTTATAAACATTTCAGGAGGAATAAAATATGCTTAGATTTTTGGCATCGTATGGTATTGCAAAGTTGTTAGGAGGAGGAATCTTCCTGGCTATTTTTATCTGGTTTCTGCTGAGAATGATAAGTTAGCAGGCACAACAGTTATTTTTATCTTGCCTGACCTGACAGGAAATAAGGATAGACAGGTTGTTTATTGTCTGTGTATTTCTGTCTCTGGCGGCTCTATAAAAATATTCAGGTAGTCCGTCTTCTCAGGCTACTTTTTCAGGGCAATAACTACAGGCTACAAGTATTTCAGGCAACTTATTCAAGCGTTAAATAAGTTGCCTGAATACTGGAAAAAATGCTACCTGTCTATTATTCTGAAATCGTTCAGCTTATTATTTTGCTGCGATTGTGTGAATTGTACTTAAACGATTCTTAATTATATTTTCCATCTCCGGGTGTAGGGCAATCGCTCGTGAAAAATCTTTTTCCGCCAGATCTTTCTGGCCAAATTTCCAACAATACAGGCCTCGATTACTGAGTGCAAAAGGATTGTCTTTGTCCAGTTTAAGGGCCTGATTAAAATCCTGTAAGGCGGCCTCCCATTTTTGTTGCGACCAATAGACACTACCGCGATTAATATAAGCATCAGCTAGTTGAGAATCCAGCGCAATTGCATAATTAAGGTCCTGCAAAGCTCCCGAATAATCTTGTAGCAAGACTCGTGTATAACCTCGATTACAAAGTGAGAACGGATAGTCAGGTTTAATTTTCAGTGCCTGGTCAAAGTCGGACAGAGCTTGCTTTAGCTTATTTTCCTGTTGATGGATACTGCCGCGATTATTCCATGCCTCAACAAACCCCGGATCAATTGCCACAGCGTTTGTATAATCATCCAATGCGCCCTGCCTGTCGTTTTGTTGCATACGGATCATGCCACGATTAAAGTATAATCCGGCAAGTTTAGTACCGCTTGTAAGAGCTTGATTATAATCATTAAGAGCCTGTTCCAGTTTTCCCAGCGAAGAATATATATTACCGCGCACACCATAAGCACTCGCCAGTTTCGGATCAGCCGTCAGCGCCTGACTTATCGCCTCCAGTGCCTGCTCATACTTTTGCTGCTCATATAAAGTATAACTAAGATAAAGATAGATAGTCGCTATTTGTGGATTGGGTTTTATTAAGTAGCGGCTTTCCTGAATAACTTTATCAGTCTTCTTCAGGGCCTGGCGAAAATCCTGCTGCGCAGCATCTATTTGCCCACTCTTGTAATGTAAGATCCCACGATTATAATAGGCTGCTCCTAATTTAGAATTAATTTTAATAGCTTTATTATAATCGGATAAACCTGCTGCCGGCTTGTCTGTCGCTATCCGCGCATTACCACGATTGACATAGGCCTCGGCCATTTCAGGGCTAAGCTCAATCGCTCTTGAATAGTCTGTCACAGCTTTATCGAGGTCTTCTTTAATAAACCATAAATTTCCGCGATTATAATAAGCAACGGCAAGCTGTGAGTCCAGACGGATAGCTGTTTCATAATCTTCCAAAGCGCCGTCCAGATCACCAGTGATCTGGCGCAGGTTACCACGATTCGAATAGGTCACAGCCTTATGCGGGTTATAACGGAGCGCGACACTATAATCCTGAATAGCGCCTTCAATATCCCCCTGAGTAAAGCGGGTGGATGCTCGTCGGACATAATCATTGGCTGATTGTAATGATTGTCCTGCAATGTTCCAAACTAATGTGCATAAGAGTAGAACAAAAAAACCTGCTTTTTCCCTTTGCTGTCGTAAATAAGTTTTCTTCAGATTCATACTTCTCTCCCTTCAAAGATAGATTCATCCCGGATGCTCAGAAGTACTTAAATGTCTGGTTAAGAAACGCGGCGAGGGGCAAGCGGACAGTGCTAAATGAAAGTAATAGCAGCTACACCGTTATCATTATCTTCTGTTGCACCAATTACTAACAGTCCACCTATAGGCAAGTCTTATGCCAGCTATCAGGTACACTAAAAAGTAAACTCTCCTATACAATTTATAAGTCGTATAAGAAAGCTCTGATTTCATATGTGAAGCATATTACTGCTGTGAAAACCTGCCCACAGTAAGGACGGGCTTCCGTGCTTACTAACTCATGTCACGCAAGGCAAAAATGAAAGAGGAGCCTGACTTGCACCAAAGGCAAATCAAATCAGACTTTTTCACCACAGAGACACAGAGGTGGCACACAAATTCGCAGAGGAATTCTCTGTGGTGAAAGAGGCTGTGAATCCAGGTCGCTTTTGTGTCAAGGCCATTGCTCAATTCCTTCCTGCGTAACATGAGTTACTAATACAGATCGGCTTCTGTTAACTCCTCAGAAGAGAGTAGTAAATAAAAAAGGGGAAGCTTAAAAGCTTCCCCACTTATTTTAACTAACTTACTTTTATAACTAGAAAAGTAATTTCACCGCTAATTGCAAATTTCGCTGCCCACTACGATAGGCTGGAATATAACCTGTTGCACTAACATCAATCGCGTTGCCGGGAATAAACAAATTAGCATGATTGAAGAGGTTATAAAGTTCAGCCCGGAATTGCAGGCTGGCGGCTTCGGTCAGCTTAAATCGTTTATGCAATCCGGCATCAAGATTCCAGAATTTTGGCCCCCGAAAAGCATTACGTGTCGTAGTAGTCGCCGGGAAGGGGCTGAAGACATTGCCCGGTGACACCGTTACATTTTGTGCGGGAACTCCGATAAAAATATAACGATTCGGGATCGCTGTATCAGCCACATTGTCGGCGCCATCAAAACTGATTCCACTGACAGGCGCTAAGCGTGGACACGGTGCTTCGGCGGTTGTTGCACCGGCACAATTATAGACAGAGAAAGGCAGCCCCCTATGGGCGTCAATAATGCCGGTAATTTCCCATCCCCCAAAAATTTGTTGTGCAATCGCGGTCCCAGTACCGCCAAATAATCTATCGCCAATCTTATTAAAGGGAACTTCCCAGTTAAAACTGCCGATAAATCGGTGCCGGATATCAAAATCTGAATTGCCACAATCAAAGTTCGGGTTGAAGGGGTCTAAAGAACCTGAGGCAAAAGGCGTGGCTCCTCCCAGTGAGGCGCTGACATCATCAAGCGCTCTGGCATAGCGGTAACGCGCGGAAAACTGCAAACCAATGCGCCGCCACGAACTATTATTCAACTCGGCAATCAGGGCATGGTAATTTGAACTGCCATTGCTGGAGAGCAGATTGATCGGGCCAAACGCCGGATTTAATCTGGCGGTTGGATTCGTGCTGGTCAGGAAGGCAGCGGCGGAGCCGGGGCGATTCACATTGGCAGCAATGAGTAAATTGCGTCCGGCTGATCCCACATAAGAAATCGCAGCCACAGTATTTGGTGCGATCTCTCGTTCTAAAGCAAGATTCCAGAAATGCACCATTGGGGTTTCAATTTTCTGCTCAACGGCGCTGATACTGGTTAAGGGCAATGGCACCGTTCCGGTCGCCCCGCCCAGCAAACCAAAGTTACTCGACGGCAGCAGGAGGTTCCCCGTTGTCCCCGTATTTGCCGTAAGATTTACTAAACCGAAATTGGAAGTATTACGGAAAAGGCTGAATAACGCGCTGCCCGCTGTCCGTTCATACGTGATGCCATAACCACCCCGCAAGGCTGTTTTACCATTCCCTGTCAGATCAACAGCAAAGCCAAGACGTGGCGCAACATTGTTGTAATCACGTCGGTATAAACGATTGGCTGAATTATTGCCAACGGTGACAAATTGCCCGTTACTAACGGCAGTAAAGAGATCCGCTCCTTCGCCCAGAACAAAGTTGGAAAAGATTTGTCCATTGCGGCTGCGCGGGACACCAAAATAATCATAGCGAATTCCCCAGTTAAAATTCACTCGTGGATGAGCACGCCAGACATGCGAAAAATAACCCGCGAAATCGTGCTCAGAAATGCTGCGATTAAAATTGGGTTGTTGCGCTGGCAGCGAAAACTTCTGGCCTGCCGTCACGCCATTTGTATTCACTGCGGTTTGGAAGGTGCTGACATTACCAAGAATCAGATTGTTCAATGCCTGGGGTACGCTTGCGCCCAGCACAGCGACACTATTTTGTAGTCCTGTCAGAGTACGATTATCCTGAATATAATGATAGCTGGCCCCAAAGTGGAACTGTTGTTTGTGCCAGACAGTAGTAAAGTCCTGATAGGCTCCACCATAAGTTGCCGGTCCGGTAAACAGATCATTGCTATTGGGAGAAAATTGCTGGAAGCCCGGCAAGCCCACATTAAATCCACCTATACTTGTGCCAAATCCATTGGTCAGGAATAAGCGGGTCGAAGGAGTTCCAAAATTACGAATTGTATTCAGATAGTTGTACGAAATCTTGCTGTTGGAAACCCAGGATTGACCAAATGTTTGTAACCAGTTGACGACTCCGCTATGGTTTCGCTCGCGACTGCCTCCGCTAAAGTTGCGATACGGGCTGAACGCAAAGGTTCCGTTATATAAGTCACGATCTTCAAACGCATAGCGAGCGTACATTGTGCTGCGTTCGGTATGATTAAAATCCACCCGCCCAACCGTCGAAACCGTATCTTGTGGACTCCCTCCGCCAATATTACCAGGGACATTAAAGCTGACCAGATTAAAGGCCGGCGTCGTTGCAGGTAAGACGCTGAAGGCATTGCCGGCGGTGGTGGTAAGTCCCAATAAGGAATTTATAGCTCTGACAGTAAACGTCCGTACAGTAGTTGCTGACCCCAGCGGGAATTGCTTGAAGAAAGTTTGTGTACCAGCCGCCGCAAGCCCCAGTAACTGCGAGCCGGGTACAAGAGCAACCTGATTACCCCGGCTGCGCACCAGGTTACCTTCTGTACTATTAAAAAAGAACAGCTTATCGTGAATGATGGGGCCACCGACGGAGTAACCAAATTGATTCGCGACAAACCGACCCAGTGGAATTCCCAGCGCTTTATTCTCAAAGCTGTTTGAGGAAAATTCACTATTACGATGAAATTCAAACAGCGAGCTGTGCCAGTTATTTGTTCCCTGACGGGTTGTGACATTGATAATGCCGCCGCCAGCACGTCCATATTCCGGGCGAAAGGTGCTGGTAATAACTTGTATTTCCTGCACTGCTTCCAGCGGAATGTGCTGACCCAAACCGCTTGTTGAGGAATCAAGATTCTCGCCGCCATCCAAATGGAAATTATTGGCATTGGGCGATTGACCATTGATCGAAAAAACATTACTACGCGTGGTTCCTGTCCCATTAACAGGATTGACTGGCGTCACGTTGCCAGACAGACTGACGAGTTCATAAGGATCACGCTGAATGGTGGGTAATTCTCGAATCTGATTGCCTGAAATCGGGTCAGCCACCTGATAGTTTTGAGAATTTGCCGCTACGCCACCACTCCCTTCGACAATCTCTTCTTTTTCTATGACTGGCGTAACAGATAATTGCGTGTCCAATTTCCGCACAGAACCGACTGTAACACGAACACGTTGTGTACGCTCTGCAAACCCGGAATTCTTAATCGTAACGTCATACAAACCAGGCTGTAAGCTGGGAATATTAAAAAATCCCTCGCTATCGGTTGTATTGGTACGCGTCGTACCTGTTTCAATTGATTTTACTGTTACCGTTGCGCTAGTGACGATTGCCCCGTTCACATCGGATACTTTTCCGGTTAACAAGCCCGCCTCATTTTGCGCATAACTAACTGTTGTACATACTACTAAAAGCAAAATGAGCAGGTTTCCGGATAACCTGTTTTCAAATTTAAATACTGACATAGTTTCTCCTCTGAAGCCGATAAATTTACTCTACCGACTAATAAAATAATGATAAGAATTTCATCCAGCCAGACTAGACAGGGGAATAGCTACCTATCAGGAATGTAGCTTCAATAATTGTTCTGGAAGCACATTATGCAAAGGAAAGGCCAGAAATATTGTCACCGCATTAAAGATAATTAATATCAGGAAAGAAGAACAGAAGTTACTCTGATTCTCAGTACTCTCACTGCTCAACTCTTTGGCAAGGGAGTTAAGCAGTGAGAGTACTGAGTTAAGAAGGTTTCTAGTCAGAGTAATACCTTCAAACTTAGCTTACAGAGTATTAAATCATCAATTACTGCGCAGCGAGGCGTGATTGCTGAGTTTTATGAATACTTAACTCAAGTGATGATTTAAGGCGGGGATCAAGTTTCAGGCAGGTAGAAAAATCGCGTTCGGCATTGGCTTCCTGACCTAACAGCAGATAGGTAATTCCGCGTTGTGCCCAGGACAGGGAATTTTGTGGATTTAATTTGAGGGACTGATTGAAGTCATTGAGCGCTCCCGGCAAATTTCTATTCTCCTTTTGCGCAATGCCACGATTGTAAAAAGCTGACGCGTATTTGGCATTAAGTGCAATCGCCTGGGAATAATCGCTGATGGCGCCGGTCAAATCCTGCTGCGTGTGCTTCGCGCTGCCACGACTATACCAGGCGACTGTATATTTCGGGTTGAGCCGAATGGCCTCACTATAATCTTTGATCGCCAGGCTGATTTCTCCCTGTTCCTGACGTGCATTGCCACGATTATTCCACGCTTCGGCATAATCCGGTTTAAGTTCAATCGCCCGATTGTAATCGGCAATGGCGGCGGTCATTTCCCGGTTAAAGAAACGAATAACCCCGCGATTATTCCAAGCTAAGGCAAAATTCTCATCAAAGGCAAGCGCAATTGTGTAATCTTCAAGTGCGCCCTGTAAATCCTTCTTTTGTTGTCGTTCATTGCCGCGATTGTAATAATCCAGCGCGGAACGCTGGCGTGTTTGCTGAGCTGCTGCCAGCCCAGGCAACAGCAAAAAAATACTGCTTGTTAACAGCAAAGCTTTGAGATGAAACATACGTCATTACTCCTGGTTGTTTCGTTGATGGACAGCGATTCCGGCATAGACAAACCGGAAAAAAGAATCTGCTCAAAATAAACAGGTCAGTTAGGGAAGCTAACTTTTGTTTCGCTCGTTATGCGCGGAAAAGGTGAGTTACAAAATTTTATTTAAGGCACTTCGGGGACAATCAGCTACCTGCCTCATGGCGAATTTAGGCTAAGATTGCAGAAGTGTCAACGGCGTCGGACACAGCTTGAAAAACACAGCTTTGTGGCAAACAAGAGCCCCGGTGCGCTCCTCTCGAATATTCCCAGTCTATCCCCTGTAACACGAAATTATTTTTCGAGTATAGCGTCATGCGCAGTCTCTTTGGCCAGAAAAACAGAAACCGTAGTTACACTCGCCAGCCCAATTACAAACAATGCAATCGGCCACGAAACACCGTAGCTCCGCAGCAATCCGGTGGCGATTAATGGCGACAAGCCTCCTGCCAGTACTGAGGCTAATTGATAACCAAGTGAAGCCCCGCTATAACGAACTCGTGTGCCGAATAATTCAGAGAAAAAGCTCGCCTGCGGCCCGTACATGGCAGCGTGTCCGAACACGAGCGCACACACAACGGCAATCATCATCAGACTCGTGTTTGATTTTTCGACTAACCAGAAAAAAGGGAACGCAAACAGGGCAGTGAAAATTGCGCCAAACAAATACACAGGGCGGCGTCCGATGCGATCAGAGAGCCAGCCGTAGCCAGGAATCATAAATATTTCGATGACTGCTGCCAGAGAAATTGCGGTCAGCACTGAGGCACTGGAATAGCCAATCCGAGGCAGGAAGGTCAGCACGAAAACGGTGTAGAGATAAAATGCGCCGTTTTCCGCGAGCCTCGCGCCCATCGCCAGCAGCACGTTTTTGGGATGCTGCCGGAGAACTTCAAGAATTGGCATTTTCGATTCAGTTTTCGTTTCTTTGAGTTCGGCAAAAGCTGGCGGTTCGACGACGGCAAGCCGGATATACATGCCAACTCCGACCAGCAAAATGCTCAGCAAAAATGCGATGCGCCAGCCGCCATTCAGCAAATCGGCTTCGGGCATTTTTGAGACTTGCTTGAAAACTAAAGTGGAAAGTAATAATCCGGCGGGGACGCCAACCTGGGGCCAGCTTCCATAAAATCCGCGCTGCCCACTTGGCGCATGTTCGACCGCCATTAAGACGGCCCCACCCCACTCTCCACCGACTCCAAAACCCTGTGCGACGCGCAAGACAATTAACGAAATCGGCGCCCAGATTCCGATGCTTTGATACGTCGGCAACAGTCCGATTAAAAACGTCGCGACGCCCATAATCAGTAGCGTCAGAATCAGCATGGATTTGCGTCCGATGCGATCACCGTAATGTCCGCACACGATGCCGCCGATGGGACGCGCTGCGAATCCTACAGCGTAGGTTCCGAACGCGGCGAGCGTCCCCGTCAAAGGATCGTAGTTAGGGAAAAACAGCTTATTGAAAATCAAAGCGCTGGCAGTTCCGTACAGAAAAAAATCGTACCATTCAATCGTCGTGCCGATGAAGCTGGCAAGCGCGACTTTGCGAATTGAGGTGTTGCTGATAACTTGCGTCTTCAAAGTTATGAAAGCTCCTTGTCGAAGGTTTTGGATTTTAATGCAGTGGCGATTGATTATGATCGTTTTGCCAGACGTGTCAATCAGGTTGGGAACGATGACAAATATCCCAATAATTAGTCGGAGATAACGAAAGCAATGCACAAACAATTTCTCCTCTTTTCAATTTCACTTCTGTTCATAATCGTGAGTTCACAGATGAATTTGGCCCAAACAATTTCCTTCCACGACATCGAAAAATTACCGCAGCCGCAAGCCGATCATCGCATCGCGTATGGTAACGATCCTTTGCAATTTGGTGATTTGCGCTTGCCCAAAAGCAAAGGCAAACACCCCATCATCATTGTCATTCACGGCGGATGCTGGTTTGCGCAATACGATTTGGCGCATCTGAATTCGTTTTGTGAAGCGCTAACCAGGCTTGGGGTCGCAACCTGGAGCCTGGAATATCGGCGCATCGGAAATGCTGGCGGCGGCTTCCCCGGAACATTTCAGGATGTAGCGCAGGGAACAGATTTTTTACGTGCGTTAGCCAAAAAATATCCGCTCGACCTGAAACGCGTAATCGTTATCGGACATTCAGCCGGAGGCCAGTTATCATTATGGTTAGCAGCACGGAAAAATTTACCGCACGACAGCGTGTTGTATGCTGCACATCCGTTGCCGCTGAACGGAGTAATTTCTTTAGCCGGAATTACCGACCTCAAAAAATATCGTCCTGATTGCGATGATGCAGTAACAAAATTGTTAGGTGGCTCGCCCGAACAATTTGCTGACCGCTATCAACAAACTTCACCGATAGAATTGCTCCCCGTAAAAATTCCTGTCAGATTAATTCACGGCGCGAAAGATGAAATCGTGCCGCTGAAACTTGGCAAAGAATTTGCGGCGACGGCAAAAAATAAAGGCGATCAGGTAACGTTAACGGTGCTGGAAAATGCCGGACATTTTGAGTTAATTTCGCCGCAGGCAAAAGATTGGGTGGTAATTGAGAAAGCTGTACGGGGTTTGCTTAAAATTCCCAAACTGCATTAAGCTAATAAGTCTGAACCTCAGTGTTTTTCCAAGTCTGGAGAATTCATCTCGTAGACAACCAGACGTGCGATTTTTTGCAGCGGACTGGCACGGTCAAGCGAGATTTGACGAAGGTGTTTTCTAACTTTTACTGGGAGGCATTTTGGCGTACAACTCCCGTCCTGTCGAATAGTTAATTCAATAATATGCTTTTGCTTAGTTAATAGAAATTTTGAAAGTGCCTGCAAAAACAAAGAAGTATTTTTCTCAATCATCTCTGCATAAACCGATCCTAACGATTCCGACATCGCGCCATCACTTCCATTCGCTAACACAAACAGTGGTTTCACTAACGATTTATCACCTTTCAGGTATAACCGATATAAATACTCCACTAACTGTTCATCACAGGCAAAATCCAAATCACCCGGTTTATATTTGTTGCAAGTATGCATAGCCGTGAGCAACCGTGTTTTGTTGACCGCATAGTTTTCACCTAATAAAGCCAGCCAATATGCGTAATCACGGGTTTTACGTCCATAGCTATCGCGTTGTGCAATTTTAAGCGCTGTTACAATTTCCGAACGTTTGAATTTTGAAAATGGTGGATTATTCGGACCATTCAGTTCATAGAGTGCTTTAATGATTCTTTGCTGCCTGACAGTGAGATTGTCTTGATTTGAATTGCCTGGCTGTGCATTACAAAAAATAGCCAGCATAACGCTGACCATTCCATAACTAATAATTGCAAAAGTAAATCGTTGGCGCAGGTGCATAAATGTTGTTACTTCCCTAACAACTCCACCTTTTTCTCTTCATATAACCTGATGCTTTTTTCGATGATGTGGCAGGCGTCAATTCGTCCCATAAACCGCTCGACTTTGACTTTTTTATTTTCGAGCGCTTTGTAATCTTCAAAGAATCGCTGCACAGATTTCAGGCGATGTTCCGGCAATTCAGAAATATCCCGATAGTGGCGATATTCGGGGTCATCCGCATGCACCGCAATAATTTTGTCGTCCTCTTCATTTTCATCAATCATCTGCATCACACCAATGGTTTTTGCGCGAATGATGCACAGCGGAACGACCTGTGTTTGTCCCAGCACCAGCACATCCAGCGGGTCATTGTCGTCGCAATAGGTGCGCGGCAAAAAGCCATAATTCGCCGGATAATGCACGGAGCTGAATAATACGCGGTCGACGCGCAACAAGCCTGTGACTTTATCCAATTCATATTTCACATTTGAGCCAATCGGAATTTCAATGACTGCATTAAAATATTCCGGGCAATCCGCACCGAGTTCCACATCGTGCCAGGGATTCATTATTACTCCTTAAGAAAGTTCGCGGTTCGCAGTTCACAGTTGGCAGCTGGGAACTGCGAACCGCGAACTATCGTAGCAACTGTTTCGGCGTCAGCAGCCAGCGCAAAACGCCAGGTCGGCGTGGCGGCAAATCATCAACTTCGATCAAACACAGCGACCCTTTTTTGAATTCAATATTTGTGGTGACGGTTCCGGTCAGCAACACCGAAGCCATTTCGGACATATCGGGCATGTGACCAACGATCAACGCTTTTTTAAATTCATACGCCCCGATGTCGGCGAAAACTTCAGGATTGCGATAGGGTGGATGCGCGAAGGGACGGCCCGCCGCGAGGTTCTCAATTGTGATGATACTGTCCGCATCGAATTCGTAAACATCGGCTACGGCTTGCGAAGTTTGTTGTGTGCGCAGGTAAGGGCTGGTAAAAATTAAGTCGAATTCGAGGCCAAGTTTTTTCATCCCACGCGCCTCTTCGCGCATTTTTTTCCAGCCTTCTTTGGTCAGCGGACGATCAGCATCACGCATAATTCCGGCGCTCAAATCAGCCGCAATGCCATGTCGTAAAAGGTATAAGTGCATAGTTATGATTCAGGCGAGAATTTCACGCGCTCATACAACTCCGCCATTGTCAGCGTAAGTTGTAAGGACTCCAGTTGAATTTCGCTGTCCAATCCGGCAATTTCGATTCGCAACCAGCGCCCTTTATCCTGACGAATATGCTGGATCACGTGCGGACGATCCTGGGCAATTAACAAATACTCCTGAAAGCTTTCAATGGATTGGTATGCCGTAAATTTCCGGCCTAAATCATAAGCCTCAGTCGTGGGCGATAACACTTCGACAATTAAGACTGGATTTACTAATTGTTCCTGTCCCTGCGGCTTTTCAAAAATTGGTTCGCCGCAAACTACCGAAGCATCGGGATAACGATAGGGAAACGCTGCCGGAACTTTGATCCGCATATCTGAATTGAAGGCTTCGCAATTTTTCCCGCGCAATTTACGCTGCAACGATTCGTAAGCGTTGCCGCCAATCCGCGCGTGATTCGAACTCCCGCCCGCCATCGCAAAAACTTCGCCGACAAAATATTCGTATCGCTCTTCTGAGTTTTTATCGAACTCAATATATTCCTCAACTGTCATCTTCGTAATTGGTAACGCTGACATCATATCTCCCTCAAATACGCTGAAACGCCTTCTCAATTTCCTTTGCCGTAATCCTCAGGATGATCGGTCTGCCGTGCGGACACGTCGCTGGATTATTACATTTCAGCAACTCGTCTATCAACCAGCGCATTTTTTCCGGCGCGAGCACCATATTAATTTTGATCGCAGCACGACACGCCAGCCCCGCCGCAATTTCCGCGCGAATCTCATCCATCGTCAGGCCGCGCCGTTCCTGCTCAATCGCTTCGAGCAGAGAAATCAGCAGCGCTTTGGTTGCGTCTCTGGGAATGGCCGCAGGCGCTGATTTGATCGCAATTGTCCGCCCGGACAAACGTCCGATTTCAAACCCGTTCGCTTCGAGTTCGGGCGCCAATTGATCAAAAGCGGCGACCTGCGCCGGAGGCAAATCCAGGGTTTCCGGCATCAGCATTCGTTGCACAGCGACGCCTTTATTATTGAGGTTGCGCCAATGCTGCTCAAACAAAATTCTTTCGTGCGCCACGTGTTGATCTATCAGCAAAAACCCGACGCGATCAACCGCGATGATAAAGCTGTTGTGCATTTGCCCCAGCGGTTTGATGTCATCAGCAATCAGCGACAAATCATTCGCCGGCTTGAGCAATGAATTGGACGATTCCGAACCTTTTGTCCCCAGACAACCGATGCGAATCCCATATCGAACAGGCGTGAATATTCCCTGCTGAGCAGTAACAGCGGGGATGTCTTCAAGCGCCTCAGCCTCGGTAAGATTGATACGTTGCTGTTCAAATGTCGTTACCGGAGGAACAGATGAATCGCTAGTGTTTTCAGGGGTTTCTTCGCTGTCGGGCAATTCCGCAAGCGGGCTTTCTGCATCTAATGCCACCAGCATTTCTTCACGCGAAAGCTGTGGCGGTTGCCAGGCGTTGCCGGATGGCGGCTGAGCTTCACCATAAATCGGCCTTTCGTAAACCTTCGGCAGCGTCAGGCTCGGCGGATCAAGCGGACTCATCGGCGTCACCGCAGCCCTCGCTCCACCGATGGAAACGCGCACGGCATCACGCACCGTGTCGTACACAATTGACGAGCGGACAAAACGCACTTCGGTTTTGGCGGGATGGACGTTGACGTCTACGTCAAATGGCGGCAATTCGACAAACAACATTGCCGACGGATACACGCCCGCCGGCATCATCGCGCGATACGCTTCGGTCAAGGCACGGCTCAAAACTTTATCGCGTACAAAACGCCCATTGACGAAAAAATATTGCGAATCGCGTGTCGTGCGTGTAACAGAAGGCGAAGAAACAAAGCCCGTGATTTTTAACTCTCCCGCTTCGCCAAAGACCTCAATCAAAGCGTTGACAAAATCTCCACCAAACAATTGATACGCCCGTTCGCGTAAGGTTTCAACCGGAGTTGTCTGAATACTCTCGCGGCCATTATTCGTGAGCGTGAAAGCGATCTGCGGATTTGCCAGCGCGTAATGCGTGACTAAATTCGTTATATGAAAGCTTTCCGTAGCTTCAGATTTCAGGAATTTCAACCGCGCCGGAACATTGAAAAACAAGCTGCGGATTTCAAATTCTGTCCCACGTGAAAAAGCTGCTTCTTTGACATTGAGCAATTTGCCGCCATTGATTTCGACCTGCGTCCCGACAAGATCATCTTTGGTTTGCGTGATTAATTTTACTTTACTCACCGAAGCGATAGACGCGAGCGCTTCGCCGCGAAAGCCGAGCGTGACAATCGCGCCTAAGTCTTCCGCCGTTTTTATTTTGCTGGTCGCGTGACGTTCAAAAGCCAGAATCGCATCATCGCGGATCATCCCTTCGCCGTCATCGGAAATTTTTATGAGGCGACGCCCACCGGATTCAATGTCTACGCGGATGTTTGTAGCTCCGGCGTCCAGCGAATTTTCGATGAGTTCTTTGACAATGGAAGCGGGTCGCTCGACGACTTCTCCGGCAGCGATTTGATTAGCAAGTTGATCTGGTAGAACGCGGATTTTGGACATGAAATAAATGTCAGTTCAAATTAGAAAAACCATACTCCAAAAGCATTGATACACAAACAGGTACCCCACCTTTCTTTGCAGGTTTGAAACGAATCGTCTGTGTAACCTTGATCGCTTCGAGCGTCAAGCCACCGTCCAAATAAGTAAGAGGTAAAATATGTTTGACTTTTCCGTCGAGATCAAAGATTGCTCGCAATCTTATTGTGCCCGTAATTCGACTATACCGAGCTTCTTCGGTATAGTGAACAACATCTCTGTGCGTAACCTCTGGGCGCACAGTAGCGGTTGCCTGCTCACATCCAGAAACGGACTTATCCTCCGCATACAAACGTAAAGTGATCATTCGCTCGCGCCAAAACGGGGCATCAAGCGCCGAAGCCCTAAGTTGCAGATAATGTTCTATACAGTTTGCAGCTTCCAAAAATACGTCCTTCCCCTCAGTCGAAAGTCGCACTATAAGTAGCTGTGCTTTTAATCGGTACGCTGGAGCATACTCTGGATCTAATTGCAGTACTAAATCAGCATCCGCAAACGATTTTGCATAAGCTCCCACGTTATAGCTCATCACCCCTCTAAGATAGAGCGCATCCTTATTATTGACATTTAGTTTTAGAGTCTCAATGACTTCTTTCTCCACTTTCTTGAATTTACCGGCTGCGTACAAACCAGTCGCATACGTTGAATGGGCCAGTTCAGATTGTGAGTTGAGTTTTAGCGATTTTTCGAGGGACTCTTTCGCCGCACCAACTTCTTTGTTGCGGTAGAACGCAATGCCTAGATAAAGCAGGGCGTCGGAATCTTTACTATTTTGGGGGCTGCCAAGATACCTTCGGAACGCTTGTACGGCTTCGGCATTTTTTCCTGTTTCTAATAGTTTAATTGCCGCTTCTCGCTCAGGATTCGGTGGCGCTACCTGCTGCTTTGCAAAACTTGGACTACTAACGAATAGAAGAAGTGTGCAGCAGATAAATTTTGCTAAAAATTGGAACCGTAAATAATACATACCGATTAGCCCCTTTCATTAAGCTGCCCAGTCTTCAACTTTCAATCCTGTTACTTTATTGAAGTCTTTGAGATTGCGCGAAAGCAGCGTCGCATTATTAGCCATGGCTATCGCCGCGATTTTCAAATCCATGGTGCCGATGCGGATGCGCTGTTTTTGTAAGTCAGTCAATATTTCAACCGCTTGCTTATCAAAATCAAAAAGTCGAATTTTATTGTATCTTCGTAGAGCATTTTTCAACTGGTCGTAAAACTCAATTTGTTTTTCAAACGAACGGGTACTGGCAAGCAGCGCCATCCATCCACGCATTTGTTCTTCAAAGCTGACAATAGTTGTGCTGTATTCATCAGCCCGCAACGATGACAAGCGAAAGAATAAACGTTGCGCTTCGTGACTTGTTTTTCTCTCCAACAAACTCATGTGATCCGTGTCGAGAATGTACATTATACTTTTTGAGTAGCAGGTTTATTCGGTTGCAATTTCCGTGTAGCTCTGGCTTTTGTCGCTGGACGCAGTGAGTCCCGATACTTCTTCCCATATTCAATGACTTGATCGTATTCGGGAAAATCGGCAAAAGCCCCAAAGGTCTCGGTCAGCCAATCGGATTGCGTTTCGTTGGTTGCCGCAGCATTTTTTTTCAATTGCGTAACTTCAGCTTCCAGCACAGCAAGCCGTATTTCTACATTTGATTTTGCCATAAATTTTCCTCGTAATTTTATGCCGCCCAATCTTCAACTTTCAATCCTGGTACTTTGTTGAAGTCTTTCAAATTGCGCGACAGCAAAGTGGCATCGTTGGCAATTGCAGTTGCTGCGATTTTTAAATCCATTGTACCGATGCGGATGCGAGCTTTCAGCAGTGCCTGATATTGCAAACCAGATTTTTCGTCAAAATCAAGAACTGTGATGGCTCGATAATTTTCAAGTAATTGATTCAGTTTTTGATAATCATAAACTTGCTGTGAAATAGTCTTTGCTTTGGCTAACCGCGACATCCATCCACGAACTTGTTCTTCAAAAGTTATGATCGTTGTTGCTGCCGAATCAGAAGCCGACAAGACTTGATCCATCCGGTTTTGGATTTGCAAGCCTGCCTGATTATCCAATCTCTCAATCAAACTCATGTGATCTGTATCAAGAATGTAAAGACTCATGAATTACTCTTCTTCACAGTTTTACGGCTAGGTCTGGCAGCGGTTTTCGGGCGCAAGGATTCACGATATTTACGACCTAATTTCATTGCTTCAGCGTGTGCCGGGTCGTTTGCAAATGTACCCGAAATTTTGTGCCACCAAGGGACAGACGTTTCCTTTTGCTGACTTTCTACTTTCTGCGTAAGCTGTTCCAGTTTTGCTTCGACATCCGACATGCGTAAAGCTAAATTTGAATTTGCCATAATTCCTCCTACAAGAATTGTACGGTCTTGATCTTCAATTCATCAAGTTGCTTCTTATCAACTTCACTTGGGCTGTCAGTCATCAAATCGGAACCGCTCGCAACTTTCGGGAAGGCGATCACGTCGCGCAGGGATTTCGCTCCGGCGAAGAGCATTACCATCCGATCAAGACCGAGCGCGATGCCTCTGTGCGGAGGTGTGCCGTAGCTTAATGCTTCTAAGAAAAATCCAAATTTTTCTTTGGCTTCCTCGTCGCCCAAACCTAATGCTTTGAAGATTTTTGCCTGGATGTCGGAGCGATGAATTCGGATGGAACCGCCGCCGAGTTCGCTGCCGTTCATGACTAAATCGTAGGCTTTGGCGCGGACTTTTCCTAAATCTCCTTCGAGCTTGTCAATGTCTTCGTCAATCGGCGAAGTGAATGGATGGTGCATCGCATAGTAGCGTTTGTCTTCGGGATGAAATTCAAACATTGGGAAATCTACGACCCACAGCATTTTGTTTTCGGCTTCGTTGATGAGATTTTCGCGGCGTCCGATTTCGAGCCGGACTTGTCCCATCGCGTTGCAGGCTACGTCCCATTTACCACCGATCATTAAAATTGAATCGCCTGCTTTCGCGCCTGTCAATTCAATCAAAGAATTCATTCCGTCTGCGCCTAAAAATTTTGTCAGCGCAGATTTATTTTCATTTTCCAAAACCTGAATGTAAGCCAAACCGCCTGCGCCGTGTCGTTTCGCGTGTTCGCCGATTTCGTCATACGTTTTGCGTGACCACGTAGCCGCTCCTTTGACGACGATGGCTTTGACTGCGCCGCCTTTGTTGACGGCATCGGCGAAGACCGGAAAGGCGCTGCTGGCAAATTGCTCAGACAAATCCATCATCTCTAAACCAAAGCGCAAATCGGGTTTGTCGGAGCCGTATTTGTTCATCGCATCGCTGTACGGCATGCGTTGAAATGGACGCGCCGGCTCAGCAATTCCCGCGACTTTGAAGCATTCACACACCATCGGCTCCAGGATGTCAAAAACATCGTCGGGCTGGACGAAGCTCATTTCCATATCAATTTGCGTAAACTCCGGTTGACGATCCGCGCGCAAATCTTCATCGCGGAAACAACGCGCGATTTGGAAATATTTGTCGTAGCCGCCAATCATCAGCAGTTGTTTGAAGAGCTGCGGCGATTGTGGCAACGCATAAAATTTGCCCGTTGCAGTACGCGCCGGGACTAAATAATCTCGCGCGCCTTCCGGTGTAGATTTCGTCAAAATCGGTGTTTCAATTTCAAAGAATCCACGCAGGTCGAGATACTGACGAACGGCTAACGTGAGCTTGTGGCGCAGGCGAAAATTCTTTTGAATCTCTACGCGGCGCAAATCAAGGTAGCGATATTTCAAGCGCAGTTCTTCACTGGCGACACAATTTTCCAGTTCAAACGGAGGCGTCTGCGCGTCGTTGAGAAACTTAATTTCTGTCGCAGCGACTTCGACTTC
>JANMKB010000478.1:0-31266 GCA_031371805.1 Blastocatellia bacterium
CAGGATCGCTTATTTATATTAAATTCCCTGTGTCGCCCTGAGAATAACAAATCGAAATGGAAAGTAATCCTATCTTGTCGGAAGCTTTACCGACTGACCTCACGCTCTCGGAAACCTTGCATTTATTGGTCAAAGAATTGACGCAATGTGCCGAGACCTTGCGCGAAACGCACGAGCTGGTTGCCCCGCAGCTCGCAGAATTAGAAAAACGCTACCCGAACGCCCACGCATACAATGATGATAAAAGAAGCCTGGGACGCGCTTCGAGCAGCCATCCTGCTTGATTCGGAACTGAAAAGACAACGCGAAGATATTTTGCGTGCGCTAACCATTATTCGTGAATTAGCGGCGGAAAATGAAGCTTTGCGTGGGCAACTTCTGCGGCTGGAAAAATCACATGCCGCAATGCAAAAAGAGTTGCGCAAATCTTTGCTTGAACAATTGCGCCCCACCACGATCCCCCCGGAAAACGAAACTCAATCCATTCACTAAATTATTTTCCCTGCGTTGCAAATGACGGTCGTTTTATTTCTCCGTTTTATCTTCTGAAGCGAGTGACCTGTTTCCACTAAGTTTAAGCGAATTAATAACCGAGGTGACTTTTGGGAAGTTGCGAATAATCTGTTCTACTTTAACTTTCAGTTGCTCTGAAGCAACATTACCGGAAAGTGTGACCATGCGGTTTTGGACTTTAATTTCAATGTGCTGATTTTTCAGTTCGGACGACTCCATGATTCGTTCGCGCAGATTGGCTTGTAATTCCAGGTCCTCAACATTGACAGAAATATTCGCTTTCCCGCCAATATTTTCAATTGGTTGCGGAGTTGCTCCTGGGATAATGCGAAGCTGATTATTGACTTCCTTAACTCCGGCGGTTTCTTTGGCCAGAGCTTCAGCGAAGTCCTTGTCAATTTCGGATGGCACCTCGCCGAGCAGAATAATAATATTGTCTTTGCACTCAACAATGATGCTATATCCAGGCAATCGTCTGGTCTGGGCGATTGCCAACTTAACCTTGTTGGTTAAGGCCGCATCGGCCTTCTTCCGCTCTGCATCCTGTGCCCTGAGCGTTGTTTGTTGAGAGCTTTGCTGTGGTGAAATATTGCGATTAATTACCAGGAAATAATAGGTAATCAGCAGCAGTAAGATTAAAGACAGGCCGAGTGTCAAAAGCCTCAACCCCAGATTTACCCCCATTTTATTAACCTTTCTCAGTAATCGTAACAGTGCCAGGTGAATAATAATTCTTGTCGCTGAACGAACTATTATGCCTGGCTACTTTCCGTCCAAGCAAGGTCATTACTTGCACCGGATTATTTCGCAGGCAGGACAGAATTAATGCCGTTCAGTGTTTAGCCATGTTTAGCGTAGTAGCTTATAATTCAGTAGTTTAGCGAAAGTAAAAGAAGAATTCCAGACAATCAGGCAGGTTTTGGAAAAGGAGCCGTCTTTGACAGTTTCAATAGCTGAAGTGTAGTATGCCGACAAGTCAAAGAGTATGCGCAACAGTTCGATAATCAGTGCAGGAGCTGGGTTATTTTTGCTGGTTGCGCTCGCTTCAGCTTCTCGTGCACAGTCGGTTTAATTGCAATTAATTGGATGTGCGGGCTGATTGTCTGAAACGAAATAGTTATTTGCAAAAGTGGAACCGGCGTCAGAGAAAGCAGGTCAATGAAGATCGATTACCATATTCCAATCCGCGCAAAACTCGTGATTATCGTTTTGGTATTTGCCATTCTGCCAATGCTGGTGTTGACTTTGGTGTGGTATAACACCTCTGTCGTCAGGATTGCCGCAGTGCTTCGCACGGGGCTCGATACACGCGCGCAGGAAATCAGCAATCACCTTAAAAATATTAATCCGCCACAAATTACTACTCCTGTGCTGGAAAGTGTCGTGGGGCCGCGCACTTCCGCTTTGACACATATCAATACAAAAGACGTTGTGCCTTCACAGCGCGAAGTCCTGATTCTTGACAGCCAGGAGATTGTTCGTTACGCCGCCAACCGAGGTTGGGAAGGGAAGCCTTATCAGGAAGTTTTGCCGAGTGGTTTGAAAGAAGTCATTAGTAATTTGCTGGCCGGTAAAGCAACGCAGGCAACTGCCAATGTTTTGCGGGAAGCCGATAAGGATCGCTATTTTATTGCCAATACTTATTGGATGATTCGACTGCATCAGGACGAGGGGAACACACCTCTTTCGATCTTTGTGATTGAACGTGATGAAGGCCGCGGGCGATTGGATTTTGCCGCGCTTATTGTGCTGGCTATTTCGGTTTTAATGGCGATAGTCGCAACGCTGCTGGTGTACCTGATTATTAGTGGCACGACGAACTCAATTCAGCGTGTGACACGTGGCGCTAAAGCGATTGCGGCAGGCAGGCTGGAGACAAATATCCTTGTCAAAACCAACGACGAAACTCGCGTGCTGGCTGATGCCTTCAATCGGATGAGCAGCCGCTTGCGCGAAATGATTGCCAGGGAAAGTGAGCAAAAGCAATTTGAATCATTTGCCAGGCTTTCGGCAGTTCTGACGCATGATTTAAAAAATGCGATTCTTTCACTTTCTTTTCTTGTCTCAAACATGGAGCGTAAATTTGATCGTGAAGGTTTCCGCGAAGATGCCATGCGAACGCTGGCGGATTCAGTTGGCAATTTAAAAAATTTGGTGACCAAGCTTTCTGATCCGCGTGCGCAGGCGACGGATTCGCGTCAGGAGGAAGATTTAGGTAAACTGGTTGAATACATTTTGGCGCGGACGGCAGAGCAGGTTGGTGAGCATTATGAAGTGACCAAAGATTTGGCCCCTAATATTAAATCAACGGTGAATTCATCCGCGCTTGAGCGTGTCGTTGAAAACCTGATTATTAATGCGCTTGAGGCGATGCCCGGTGGCGGGAAACTCACCATCAGGACTTATGCTGATGAGGCGAATTCTGTGATTAGTGTCGCCGATACGGGCAAAGGCATGACGCCCGAATTTGTCCAGGATAAATTGTTTCACCCTTTTGCCACGACTAAGAGCAAAGGCATTGGACTGGGATTATTTTCCTGTCGTGACATTATTGAGCAACATGCCGGCAAGATCGAAGTTGCAAGTGTCGAAGGGGTTGGAACCGAATTCAAAATCATTTTGCCGCTGGTTCACGAGCGCCAGACAGCCGTTAAAGCACAGGAAAAGCAATCAGCTAATGTTTGAAATAAGGCGATAAGAACTTATGCCGGATTCCGATAAACAAACAATTTTGGTTGTAGATGATCATGAGGGCATCCGCAAACAACTTTATTGGGCGTTAGAAGAAAGCTACCGCGTGCTTGAGGCAAGCTCGCGCGTCGAAGCGCTGGCGCATCTGGAACATGAGAGTATAGACGTAGTGCTGTGTGATTTGCACTTGCCTCCGCTGGTCAACGAAATTACGGAAGGTGTTGCCGTGCTGGAAGCCGCACGACAATTTGATCCGCCGTTGCCGGTGATCGTCCTGACCGGAAGCCGGGAGCGGGCCGTAGCTGTACAGGTAACTGCGCGTGGTGCTTATGGTTTTTTCCAGAAAGACAGCTTTTCGTTAGAAGAAGTCGAAATTATCGTTCGTCAGGCGGCCCAGCAAATCAAATTAGAGCGCGAAAATGCTGCTCTCCGTGACAAGTTGCAGGTTGCCGAAGGATGGCAGGAAGTAGTTGGATCTAATGCCCGTTTGCAGGCAATTTTCTCACAGGCGCGTGAGGTCGCTGCAACTTCTGCAACAGTTTTGATTACCGGCGAATCAGGCACCGGCAAAGAAGTTTTGGCGCGTGCTATCCATCGTGCCAGTCCGCGTGCAAATAAGCCTTTTATCGCCTGCTCAATCGCTGCTTTGCCGGAAAATTTAATTGAGTCAGAATTGTTCGGTCACGAAAAAGGTGCTTTTACCGGAGCCGCAACACGACGGCAGGGAAGATTTGAATTAGCCAACAGCGGCACTTTATTTCTGGACGAAATTGGCGAGCTTTCACAAAGCATGCAGGTCAAACTTTTGCGCGTGCTGCAGGAGCGACAATTTGAACGGCTGGGCGGACGCGATTTATTGAGCGTAGACATTCGTGTTATCACCGCTACCAATCGTAATTTGGAAGAGATGGTCGCGCAGGGTCATTTTCGGGCTGATTTATATTATCGCCTCAACGTCGTAAGCTTGGAGTTACCGCCATTACGTGAGCGCATTGACGACATCCCCCTGCTGGCCGCACATTTTGCGCGCAAAGCCGCCGCCAAACATGGTCGCCAGATTCCAGGCTTCACGCCCGCCATGCTGGATGCGCTGACGTCATATAGCTGGCCTGGAAATATCCGCGAGTTGGAAAATATTGTTGAGCGTTCCGTAGTGATTAGCTCGGCTACGACATTGGATAAAACTGTCCTGCCGGAAAGACTTCGTGGGGCAATCACCATCACCATTCCAGTGACGTTAAATGCAAGTGATTCAGTCGTCGTTGATGCAGTGACTGAGGTGAAGGAAAGCGAGAATAGTAAATTTGCCAATTTATTTCATCAGCCGGATTTTTCCTTTGAAAATGCGATTACGGATTACAAGCGGCAACTGGTAAAAATTGCTTTGCAGGAATGCAAAGGTTCGCGTTCAGAAGCAGCGAATCATCTTAAAATAAGTCGCCAGTATTTGCACCGCCTGATTAATGAATTACAAGTAAACGATCAGAAAGCCGAGTCAGCCGCAACTGCCGAGTAATTTGGTAAGGCTGTAATGATAAGTCAATTGCACAACGATCATCCTAATTCCTTCGCATTAATCCCTTCCGCATCAAAAGCCGCCAGAATTTGTTCAATGTGATCGTGACCGCGTGCTTCCAGTGTCATATCAATTTCGACTCCACCAACTTCTAACTTAGCGAAAGCGCGATTATGTGCGACATCAATAATGTTAGCCGCTGTTTCCGCGACGATTTGACAAATTTTCGCCAGCTCACCGGGACGATCACGAACGATGGCGCGAATCCGAACAAGGCGTCCATCTTTGGCCAGTCCGCGCTCAATAATTTTGGCCAGCAGGTTTGGATCAATGTTTCCGCCGCAAACCAGGATCGCTACATTTTTGCCTTCTAATCCGGTGATTCTATGAAACAGCACCGCTGCTAATGCCGCCGCACCAGCGCCTTCGACCACAGTTTTTTCAATTTCGAGCAGCTTCAGAATTGCGCTGGCGATTTCTTCTTCAGAAACACTGACCACTTCATCAACATAACGCTGGACAACTTCGAGGGTACGAATTCCTGCGCGCTTTACTGCCAGTCCGTCAGCAATCGTGGGCTTAATAGAAATTTCTGTCGGTTGATTAGCTGACAAGGCAGCCTGCATCGAAGCTGCGTATTCCGGCTCAACCCCGATAATGCGAATGTCGGGTTGCAAAGTTTTCATCGCTACCGCTAAACCGCTAATCAGGCCACCGCCACCAATCGGCACAATGACGGCATCGAATTTCGTTTCTTCGCCCAGCAGTTCAAGCCCGATTGTGCCTTGTCCTGCGATAATCGCATCATCATCAAAAGCGTGAATAAAAGTATAGCCTTGCTCTTTTGCCAGCTCACGCGCCAGGGCGAGAGCTTCGTCATAATTCGCGCCGTGCAAAATTACCTGCCCGCCTAAATCACGCGTATTGGAAACCTTAATCAGCGGTGTTTGTTTCGGCATCACGATAGTTGATTTGATGCCGAGTCGAGTGGCGTGATAGGCCACTCCCTGCGCGTGATTGCCCGCACTGGCGGCAACCACTCCCGCCCGTTTTTCTGCCTCGCTTATTTGCAGCAATTTATTAAGCGCACCCCGCTCTTTGAAACTGCCGGTCATTTGCAGGTTTTCGAGTTTGAAGTAGGTGTGGCAGCCGCAAAGTTTGCTGAGCGTGATGGAAAGCGGGCAGGACGTGTGATAAATCGCGCGACCTAATCGTTGTTGCGCGGCTTGAATATCTTGCAATGTAATCATTTGGACTGGTACTTGAAAATTGTTCCATTCGCGCCCACGACCCAACCACAATCGGGGGCGATGAAATAGAAGCGCGTGAAATTAGTGCGCGTTTTAATGGGTGCGCGTTCCCAATGGGCGCCGGCATCTTTGGTATGCAATAAGACGCCGCGATCACCTGCGATCCAGCCTTCGGATTTGCTGGTGAAAATTATCGTATTTAGATTTTCTTCGGTGCCGGAGTTTTGTATTTGCCAGCGATTACCACCATTACTGGTGGAGATAATAGTGCCGCCGGAACCAACTGCCCAGCCGCGTTTGGAGTCGGCGAAATGAACTCCGCGTAAGGTTTTTGTCACACCAGAAATTTGTTCATTCCAATTTTTTCCACCATCAACCGTGCGTAAAATTGCTCCGCCTCCACCAACAGTCCAGGCATTGCTTTCATCAAGTGCGCTGACATCAAAAAATAATTTATTGATTGGCAGCGGCTGTCTTTGCCAGGTTTGCCCGCTGTTGCGCGTGACGATCATCAAACCTGCCTCGCCACAAGCCCAGCCCGTGCGGTCATCAACGAAAATCATGCGCAGGATACCCAGGCCGTTATAGCGCTTCGGATCATCAGGCTTTAAATCCTCATCCAGAAAACTTGCTTCATTCCAATTCTTTCCACTGTCTGAACTGGAAAGTAAAAATGAGCGATGGAGCGGCATATTTCCCGCTGGACGATTGAAGATGGTATATTCGCCCATGACAAATCCGCGTTGGGGGTCAAAAAAATAAATGTCGCGCAAAACTTCGCGGCTCGTGATCGTTTGGCGTTCCCATTTTGCTCCACCGTCACTCGTGCTCATCAATAAACCGTTACTGCCAACGATCCAGCCCTGATTGCGATCAGCAAAAAAAACACCGAGCAGACGCGACAGCACGCCGCTATCCTGCGTACTCCACTCACCATTGGAAATTACCTGCGCCTGAGTCGTGAAAAGACCAGCAATAAAGAGAAAAAAGATGAAAATTGAGCGACGTAAAAACATGTAAAAAAAGTGTAGCTGGTTGTCAGTGTTAGCTGCGGTGAGGGACTGAGCTAATAAATTGGGCAAACAAGAAACATTGTTCTTATTTGCCCGGAGCTTTGACCAAATATAATAACGGCGATTAGCGGCGGATTAAAATCATTGGCAGAGTCGTGAACCCCTGAACAATTTGCATCCATTTTTGAATAGACTTGAATCTGTTGCCTGGCACAAAGATCATATCGCCCGGAGCAATTGCTTCGTCCAGGCCTTTCCCCTTTTCCAGGTCTTTAAAGTTAACGGCGATAGGTGTCATTAATCCGGCGCGCGCAATTTGCACCTTCGATTTATCGCCAGAGGGGAGAATTCCACCGGCATTAACAATTGCTTCTCGAACGGTCATCCGGCGGGTCATTTCATAGACGGATGGCCGCCCAACGTCACCATCAACGATGTATTTCATGCTGTGTGATTGCACCAGTTGCACCGTAACTTTCGGATCAATAATATATTCGTTCAGCTTTTCCGTGATTTCTTTCTCGACATCCTGCACGGTGCGACCACGAACGTTGATTTGACCGATCAGTTTGTAATTCACTTTTCCATCGGGCGGGACGGTGATGTTTTGTTGTGAATAGATTTGTACCTGGGGGCCAAAAACCTCAACGGTGATGACATCTTCCGGGCCTAGTCTATAGTCTTCGATATAATTTTTCAGATATTGTAACTGTGCTGCGTCATCTTCTGAAGTGCGTTGCCCCCGTATTCCCTGACGCTGTTCGTCCGTCATATTGGAGACAGAAGAAGCGGGCTTGCTCATCTTCTCATCTGACTTTTGGCTGGTCGTTGTTTTTTCAACTTCGGTTACCGGAGGTGATTTCACCTGACCGCTCTGCGCCACAGCCTGGGCTGAGAATAAGGTGAAAACAAACAATAACGGCAACCATAAATTTCGATAGTTAACTGGTTTCATAGCAGTCTCCTCAAAAAATAAACCTCTGATTTTCAACTTACCTGCCTCTTCCAAACAGGACGATTTTGGTTGTTTGAAGCATGATCCAGATGTCGAAGAAAAGCGAAGCATTTTTGATATAGTACAAATCGTACTGCAATTTTTGGAGGGCGTCTTCAACGGACGCGCCATAATCATATTTAACTTGTGCCCATCCGGTCAGGCCTGGTTCGACCAGATGGCGCTGTGAATAAAAAGGAATCAACTCCGTCAACTGGTCAACAAAAATCGGACGCTCAGGACGCGGCCCGACAAAGCTCATCTCACCCCACAAAACATTAACCAGTTGTGGTAACTCATCAATCCGCACCTTGCGAATAAAGCGTCCTACCAGGGTTGTCCGATCATCATCTTTGGTGGCCCAAACCGGGCCATTTTTTTCGGCATCCTGACGCATTGATCGAAATTTGATAATCGTGAAGACCTTATTATTTTTTCCAACTCGTTCCTGGCGATAAAAGATTGGGCCAGAAGATTCCAGCTTGATCGCGATTGCTGTCAACACACCAATCGGGAAACTTAAAATGATGCCGATAACAGCCAGAATAAAATTGAACAGGCGATGAACAATGATCCAGAAGCGGCTGCGTTTGCTGCCACCGGAAAAAATAATCCAACTGGGGCGTAGCATATCAACGCTGATCTTGCCCATAATCCGTTCATAGAGCGAAGTACCTTCTTCGATGACCGCGCGTCCCTGCAGTCGCAACTTGAGCAATTGATCTACGGGCAGATGACCGCGCCGATCTGAAAGAGCAACGACGACGCGATCAACCTTTTCTCGCTTGACAATTTCGTTCAGGTCATCAACAACGCCAATGACCGAAGGATTGAACAGGCTTTGCCCAACTAATTTTGGGTCTTCACTGACAAAGCCAACAATGCGGTAACCAAAATTTTTATTTTCAAGAATTGCCTTGGCTAATTCAATGGCAGAAGAGTCAGCTCCAACGATCAATACCCGCTCACCAAAATTTGGATGACTAAGCACCCAGTGGCTCAAAATTCGCCAGCCAATCATCAAAATCAGCGTGATAACTATTGTTCGGCTGGGAACTCCGCCAATTGCCCCGGTCGGGTCTTCTGCGTTGATGTAACCAAGTTGCACTGTGGGGATCACATAAAAAATAATTGCCAGAATGAAACAGGAAGCCGCCAGCGCCTGACTGATTTTGCGGCATAGCTCGCGGAGGGAGTGAATGACCTCCAGATCATAGAGATCAAAGAGATAAAATGTGATCTGGCACATCAGCGCCGTCAGCAAAAGCTTCGCAAATCCACCTCTTTCAAAAAGCAGTTCCTCATATTTCTCAGGGTAGCGCCAATAAAGGCTTAACATCACCGCTGCCACGATGATCCCGCTCTCAATTGCGACAAGAGCAAAAGTCCTGAGCCAAATATCTCTCCGTACCATTTACGTTTAAGTGAGAAGACCGGAATGAACCTTGCATTAACGTCTTTGGGCAAGACAACAAATTAAGTGACAGCAAATTAATAATTGGATGAGTGGCAGCAATTTCCGGCATACCTTACGCCACTTCGCCTTCCACTTATTGACGGTGACAAACTGAAAAATCAGTTTCCGTCTTTGATCGTCACTTCACAAACTTATGATAGATTCGATTTACTGGCGTCTTCCCCCTTGACCATTTCCTGGGTTGGTTTGCGCCTGAATCTTTCGACCAGCGGCCCTAAACCAAGTCGGTCAAGCAGTGATGCCTGTTCTTTTTGCCTTTGATAGCCATTCGCATAGCCATAACCATAGTAACCGTAATAGCCAAGCTCCGAGACTTGGTCGGCACCATTGAGAACGACTCCTAAAATACGATTGGAGGGTAAGGCCTCAATCGCTCGCTCGACTGTACTGTGACCAGCCATTCCGGCGCGTACCACGACAATTATGGCATCGGCGTGATTCGCCAATAATCTTGCATCAGCAAACGCTACCACCGGAGGTGCGTCAATCAGAATATAATCAAAATATTTTCTTAGATCAGCCAGCGTTTCGCCGACCCGTTCTTTTGAGAGTAATTCGGCTGGCTGTGATTCTTCCCGGCTGGATGACAAAATATACAGCGTCGAGTCAGCGACGCGAACAATCGAGGGCAACGCCTCGCTGACTTCATTGAGGACTTCGCCAAAGCCCAGTTCAAAATCGAGGCCCAGATATGAACTCACACTGGGACGCCGCAGGTCGCTGTCAATAACCAGGACGCGCTTTTCTTTCGATTGTGCGATAGCCCAGGCAAGGTTCAGCACCGTTGATGTCTTGCCTTCCCCGGCAACCGCGCTGGTGGCGAGAATAACCTGGGTTAATTTCCGTTCTGCTGCATGGAAAACCTGCGTTCGAAGCGTGCGGTATTGTTCACAACCACTGGATTGCGGGTTCGTGAAAAGCACCAGTCTGGTATGCAGACGCCCTTCGTCCAAAGACACAGTCGTTGGAACAGAAGGTTCAATAGTTACTGGTGTGAATGATTGGTTCCCACTCGTTGCGGGAGCAGCTTTTGCGACCGGAACCAAGCCGCCCATTCCATTTGAAATGGCAGGTTTATTTTTGCCGTTCGATGATTTAACGAGCGTCGGAATCGGTGTGGCATCAGAATTAAAGCTTTCATATTCTTCTCCCGACCTGCTCAATTCTTCCTCAGAAAAAAATGTGAGAGTTGAACCATCATTCGAGCGGGGGCCAATTGGTGTCCCGATTCGATCTGGCAACACAAAGTGAGGAATTTGCTCATCAGTAACCTGATCAGGCGTATTGATGGCTTCAGCGAGCGGATCGCCCGGAGTTCCTTGATTATCTTGTTGACGCTGAAGCGCCTCTAGCACACGTCCCATGAAACACCTGTTTGCTGTTGTAGTAGGGGAACACTTAAATAAATTTTAGACGCGGTTTTCCGAGTCATTAGTCACAACGCCGAATTCAGTCGGCGGCTTGCCATTGCCATCAGTTCCAGTTGCTGTTTTCAGCCCATCATTTTGTGGGGTGGACTGAATTGAATTGGAAGCCGCTGGCTGCATCCGTGAAGGCGTGATTGATGGTCGTGCTGAGCGAAGTGGCGTCGCCTCCGCCGCTCGCAGACGGGGACGATTAGCGTTTTCAATTTTCCGCCAGTCATCTTTCGCCTCCTCCTTAATAATTGACCTGGCTGGCAACCCGCCCAGCAATGATTCATCCTCATCAGCATCAAGTGAAGGTCGCAACAAATCAAGCTCTTCGATCACTTCGCCCACGATTTTTTGAGTGATTTGATTAGCGCCTATCGCAAAGCCATTTAGCAATGCGTTGTCGCAAATGTTGTTAATGAGGCGTGGCACACCCTCAGAAGCCCGATAAACCAACGCTACCGCTTCTGAAGTGAAGAGGTCAAGCCGCGAAGCGCCGGCTATTTTAAGTCGCGCCCGAATATAAACAGGAACTTCATCCGCCCGTAATGGCTTAATCTCGCACCGCAGGCTAATGCGCTGTTTCAATTGCCGCAACGCCGGATCATTCAATACCTGTCGTAATTCAGGTTGTCCCGCCAGAATAATTTGCAACTGCTTTTCAGTGTAAGTTTCAAAGTTAAGCAGCAGGCGAATTTCTTCGAGTAATTCGTTACTCAACCCCTGTGCCTCGTCAACGATTAATACACTCCGTAATCCACGTGCGTGCCGCGTCATCAATAAACGCCCGAGCTTCATCAATAAATCTGATTTTGAAGCATATTGCGACACCCCAAAACTGGTCGCAATGTAATGATAAAACTCCGATACGGTCAACCCCGGATTGAAGATGTAGCAAGTCAAAACACTGCGATCCAACCGCGCCAGCATCGCCCGCAACATCGTAGTTTTACCTGTTCCAACTTCTCCGGTCGCAGCAATCAAACCTTTGCCATGCTGAATACCGTAATGCAGATTCGCCATTACCTCACGATGACTAGCCGTGAAGTAAAGGAAACGTGGATCGGGAGTGAGACTAAAAGGGATGTCACGTAACCCATAAAATTCTTTGTACATAGGCTTTTTCTTTCACTCTGGGGCATTCGCTATTATCACCAAATTATTTAATAAACCCCGGCAAAAATATTCAGTACACGGGAGCGCTGAATCACTGTAATCAAAACCGGAATCGCCACCAGAATCAATAATAACACTCCTGCCACCTGAATTAGTCGTAACATTGCACGTTGTCGCCGTTCAGCATCCGTAATAATTTGCGGCACAGTGACGAGTAATGGCAAGTGCATGTAATGCTCGACATCGCGGGCATCCTGAATGGTAAACAGCGAACGAGATTCAATGACCATGGCGATCACCAAACCGGAAGCCAAACCAATCAATAATGAAAGTGGATAAAGAACCCCACGTGTTGGAGCAGTAGGTTTTTGTGGCAAGTTTGCCGGGTCTTGTAATCTGAATGTGTTGTCACTTAATTCACCCGCCAGTTTAGTCCCTAATTCAGCATTGTTCTTGCGCGTTAAGAGGTCATCGTAATCTTTCTTAATAGTATTATAGTCGCGCTGCACCTTTTGCATATTTGCCTGAAGCGTGGGGATTAATTGGAGCTTGGCATTCAGGCGATTGATTTCAGATTGTAGTTGGTTCAGTTCATTTTGTTTGATTTCCAACTCACGATTACTGCCTGTAATACGAAGATTCAATCCATCTATATCTGGTTTTTTCCTTATTGCGATCTCTTTATCTCTAAAGTCTTTAGCCTCAGCTTTTTCTTTTTTTGCATCTTCCTTAGCTGCCACAATTTGCTTATCAACAGCTTCTATTTGTGCTCGTACTTCCTGGACTTCCGGATATTTTTCTTTATATATTTTTAGTAAGGTCACAAGCTTAGCTTCCAAATCTGATTTTTTGCTTCGCAAGACTGCGTCTGTTTGCATTCCACTATAGTTGTTATTTGACTCAGGCAGCGTGTAGTCATTCGAAGAAACGCTTTTTAGCATTTGTTCCAGCATCACAATATTGTTTCGTAAAGAATCAATTGAGGATTGCATGGACTGTCGTTGCATTTGTAGTCCACTGACTTGACCGATGATAGTCTTTTCGTTGCCCTCAAAAACTTCCGGGTGTTCAACCTGCATTCTGGCTCGTTCAGCTTCAATTTTCTCCAGGTCTTTTCTACGCTGAGCCAGTTGATCTTCGATTTGTTCCATCACTCGAATATTCTCACGACTGGTTTGAGTCATATTAACGTTAATAAACCGGGTGGCTAATTCTGTCGTCACCATTTGCGCGATTTCAGGCGACGGGCCGCGGAAAGCAATCGTAAAGGCATTTGCTCCTGAACCGGTATTTTTCACATCTATCGTGATGTGCTTTGTCATCTGACTCATTACTTCTTCTTCGGGAACATTAGTTGCTCTAAGATCGCTGTAGAGATTGAAGTTGTCAATTATTCCTTTCAATTCGGTGCGGCTCGTGACCAGATTGCGAATTGTTCCTAAACGCGAGGAAATATCTATTTGGGTAGGCTGAGCAACTACGTTATTGCTGACTCTGGATTGTTCGACCAGAATCATTGTCTCGGACATATAAACATCTGGTAGGCGATAAATTACATACGCCAGAGTACAGGTGACAATAATCATTGGTACCAGGACAAAGAATTTCCTTTTCCACAACATCCGTAAATATTCGGCTGGGGTCCTTACTCGAAAACTAGCCATTGCATCTCTCCTGAAAATTAACTCAGCATTTTAATCCTGAGTGGCCTTGCAAATTATGTCTTAGTTTCCTGCTATGAGGGAGAAATATTTTCTCCAGCTTATTCACTCAGACACGTTAATAACAATAATGACCTCTTGTTACGAAGGTCTTGTCGGTTAATGATGTATCCGTGTCACCCTGGTCGAAGTGGGGAATTCGACCAAAGCTAAGCAGGGGCGCAGCAAGAAAATCTCACTGATTAATTTAGGCAGGACACCTTGACCTCGATATTCGGTTCGGCGGGGGGAGCCGATGTTCTCACTTCTTGAACGAAACTCAGGCTAAACTAAAATGCCTCCGTAGGCGCTCAAGGAAGCGTCTGCGGAGGCAGATTCAACTCTGTCTGTCAAAACACGAAACTCCACAGACTTTGCGGTTATTATAGGTAATAATTGATTCGCGTTTGGTAAAAGACAGATTATCGTGCTTAGAAGATGCCTAGTCAACCCTTAATTTGCCAGTTGCTGATTTCAGCGACAAATTAACAGGCCTTTCTGAAGAGTAAAAGTGAGTCGCCACAAAACTCTAAATTTCGTTGCGACTCACTGTAGCCTTTAATCACCCTGTTACAGGTTTTTTTGCTCGCGTTTTTTCTTACGCAATGCTGCCGTTAAGCCCAGTAGCCCGCTTCCCAAAAGAACCAGACTGGCTGGCTCGGGAACAGGTGCAGCAGGGCCGGAAATCAATTGGATTGTTCCGCGTATGCGGCTGGCATCCGGGCTGCTGGGAGGATTGACAGGAGTCTGGGCTTCAATCGTGATCACAAAGGTTCCAGCCGATGCTGAAACAAAAGTGAGCGGTTTTGAGGTGTCCCATTTGACCAATAATGCCCCGGAGGCATCCTGAGTTAATGTCCCACTCAAGGTTCCGCTAAAGGTTTGTGGATTCACATCGCTGGGTACTGAGAAGGAGACTGAAAGACTGACTGTCCCACCTGAAAAATTTGGTGCATCTTTCAGGAAGATACCGCCACTAACAGTTGAGGTCGCGTTAAAAACTCCCAGCGTAATTTGGCTGGGAAAGTCGCCTGGATTAAGTCCTACCGTGATTTCATTAGGTTTAGCAGTGTAATTAATGGTTGACGAACCATTAACATTGGTCGCCGTAAGTTTTGAAGGGGCACCGGTAAAGGTTGTTCCAGCGGTTGTTGCTGTGCCACCAAATATTGCGGAGCCTGTTCCAACTAATTGAATCGGTGCTGCAAATGCCTGTACCACGCCGAGCGTGAGGAAGGCAACTAGACCAAAAACTAGCAATGTTGCCTGTTTCTTCATGGGGTTTCTCCTAAAGGTAAAGCTGTGGGGGTTCCTTTTTAGAATGTCCTGATCGTTGCCGGATCAACCAAAAACCCTGCGAGGACCACAGGAACTGGATTCTGTCTGAAAATAGTTTTTGCAGACAATCCAAATATTGTTAATGCCTATACCCAGAGTCCAAAACGGTTTGATGATCTCACCTTCTTTACTCTAGGCAGTGTGATAATCATAAGCAGTGAAGAAATAAGCAGTGCAGCTTTTGTGAGCAAACAACCACTGCAAGAAGCTTACATTCCTGAATGTAAATCCATTAAGAAAATTGACTGATCTACTGAAATATAATCTCGTTTTCTCTTGCTTATCACTATTGATTGTTTTTAACCAGTGACGAATGCAGTCTAGCCTATCTTTTAAGCTCGGTCAAGCTGAATTCCCCTTGTTAAACGTAAAGGTTGCTTGTAGTTACAGGATTGAGTTAAGAGAATTTTGGCAGCAGGAAAAGTAAAACGGATACCCAAAAATGAGTTTGCCACCTCTTACCCGATAGCAGTTATTACTTGTAAGGCAAGAGGTGACTTAGGATAGCAGGTTATTAGCGTAATTTACCTATCTCGCTTTTGATCATATCCGCATCAGGACTGCTAGGGCTTACCAGTTTCAGTGCCTTATCGTAAGCTTGCAAGGCTCGCAGTCTATCGTTATTTTCCTGATAGGATTTGGCAATATGTTTTTGAAAGGCTGCCTCATTTGGCCTTCGCTCAATTGCCTTTAAGTACTGATCAATAGCCAATCCGTAAAGCTTTTTTTGATGAAGTACATAACCCAGTGTGTCATAGAAACTCGCTACCGAGGGAACCAGTTGGATGGCGCTACGGGCATATTCCGCCGCCTTGTCCAGATTACCTTTGCCTTTATCAGCAATCACCCAGGCGAGGTTATTAAGGGCAATTGAGGCTGACGGAGTGCGGGAATCGAAGTTAATAGATTTCTCATAATTTTTGATTGCCTCATCATACCGACTGCGCTCTTCTTCCATCATGCCGAGCAGTAATAGCGCCTGAGCCATTTTTCGCGGATCATCAGGCCGCCGATTTACTACCTGTTGCAATTCATTCATCGCCTGATCCATTTTTTGCTCACTCTTGTAAAAGGCAAAAAGCTCGAAATATGCTGGCAGGTAATTGGGGTCAACTTCAAGGATTTGGCGTAACGTTTTCTCGACATTTTCCTTATCTTTTTGGGCGACGTAAATTCGTACCTTTTGATCCATCAGGAAAGCTTTTTTATACGGCTGTGCGACAATCAGGGCATCAAGCTTTTGCTGTGCCGTGGGAAAATCATTTTGCGTTAAATACACATTGATAACATTGGCGATGGTTGATTCACCAGTTGGGTTAAGTGCCAGCGTTTGATCCGCAATTTGTCTGGCTTTCGGCGCATCATTTTTAGCGAGCAGAAGTCCGGCTAAATTGCCACGCGGCTCAGGGTTGTTCGGGTCAATTTGAATGGCTTTTTCAAGGTCAGACTGAGCACCGACAAAATCCTTCGCCTGTATTTTTGAGACAGCCCGGGCGGCGTAACCTTTGCTTTCAATGTCAGACAGTGTTTCCGGTTCCAACCGCGAAGCCTGCAAGGCCGCCGCGTTAGATTTCAGGAAGCCTACCCCATTGATGATTTTGTCTGAAATTTTAATCGCCTCATTGGTGTCCGGTTTACCCGATTGGCTTAACAGGATTCGCACCATCATTAACAATCCCGCCGGATTGTCAGGATAGTACTTCAGCATGTCACTAATATTCATTCTAGCCCGTTCAGGATCGCCATCCTGTAAGCGGGCTTCCGCCATAAAATAAAGCCCCGTCGAAAGCTTTGGCTCATTCTTGAGAACCTGTTCAAGATCAGCGATTGCTTCCCGTGTTTTGCCGTTAGCAAGATTAATTCTGCCCCGCATCAGGAGCGCATCTGTTTCCTGTTTATTGAGTTTGAGCGCGGCATCAACCTGTTTTGCTGCACTCGTGAAGTCATTTTTTCTCAGTAATAATCCCGCTAATTGCACATACGCCTTAGCATATTTGGGACTTTGTTTGATGAGTTCCTGATATTCGCTGATGGCCTGATCCAATTTGCCATCGCGGGCGTGTAAATCAATGACCTGAGCGCGTCCTTCGTTTTTGTCGCCCGTGATTTCCGCCAGTCTGGTGAGGTATTTTTCAGCTTCGCCAAAATTTTTCTGCGTTTCATAAAAACGAGCGATAGCAGCCAGCCCAATACGATCATTCGGATCTGCTTCGACGGCCAGTTTAAGCTGTGTTTCCGCTTCATTGAGACGTTGACGGCTAAACAGAAAATCGGCCAGGGCAAGATGTGCCAGACTTGATTTGGAATCTATTGCAAGCGCCTGGTTAAAGGTTTTTTCGGCTTCTGTGTTCAGCTTTGTTTTTTCAGGTAAGGATGCCTCTGATTTTGCTCTTTGATCAAAATAACGACCATAACTCAGGTGGCTTTCAATCCGTTTGGGATTGATGGCGATGGCTTGTTTTAAATCCTGTTCCGCTTCCGACCATTTTTGTTTTGCCGTCCAGACGCCTGCTCGCAGGATATAGCCTTCAATATTTTTAGGATCGGCATCCAGTACTTCTTTGGCTAATTTATCAGCTTCATTCAAATTAGCTACTTCGCGTGTATTAAGGAGGTAGAGGTTGCCTAATCGAACTTTAGCTTCCAAGTTTTTTGGATCAAGCTGTACAGTTTGATTGAGTGATTCAAACGCTTCCTGAACATTGTTCAGTCCCATACTGGCTTCAGAAAGCCCAAAAAATCCATCAGCCAAATTTTTATCAATAATCAACGCATTGCGGAATTCAAGGCGCGCTTCCCGATATTTTTTTTCTTTTAAAAATTGTTTACCTTTTTCCAAGTGTCTTAGCTTGGCTTTGACCGGGTCTTCTTTACAAGCTGAGCTGAAAACACAAGCAAACGCAATTAGTAAAATGACAGTAAAGTGGAAGAGGCGGCAAGTGAGGTAATACATGTTCTATCGTTGGTTATCTTTCTTAGTTAGTATTTCTATCTTTCAGGCAAACGGCAAACCGTCTTCGAATGCGGAGGCTTGAAAGGATTTTTCAGAGACCTTACGAGGTATTGCTATGTAAGCGTCTCGTTGAAGGGCACACAACAAAGGTCAAGAACTTTAGTTTAGCCCACCCTCACAGGGTGTAGCAAGAAAAAGATTTATTCAGGGGCAGTCACCGTGATCTTTTTATTTGTCTTGAAGGCGCATAAACAGAGTTGGCTGGAAACTTAACCTGGAACATATTTGCCTTCTCGCCGCCTCCATCAGATAATACATTTTTAGCAACTATGACCACGGAAAGTATTACTTTTAAGATGAGTCAGAACACGGAAGCAACAAGTATCACACCATCAAATACTCAATTTAACCTGAAGAAAATTGCGGAGGGCGTCCGCTTGATTTTAGCCGGGATAGGTGAAGACCCAAATCGCCCGGGTCTGGCTGAAACGCCGCAGCGCGTCGCCGAAATGTATGCGGAAATTTGTGGCGGGCTTTACGAAGACCCTGTCTCCGAGTTGAAAGTTTTGCCTTCCGAAGCGCACGACGAAATTGTGATGATTAAAGACATTACCCTCAACTCAATTTGCGAACATCATTTGATTCCTTTCACCGGCGTCGCGCATGTCGCGTACATTCCGCAGGAAGGGCGCATCGTTGGATTATCAAAACTTGCGCGCATCGTTGATATTTTTTCGCGCCGCCCACAGGTGCAGGAAAGATTGACGACACAAATTGCGGATTTGCTTTATGACGGACCGCTCAAACCAAATGGTGTTTTCGTCGTTATCGAAGCTGTTCACTTATGCATGACGATGCGCGGGATCAAAAAGCCTGGCGCTACGACCTTTACCTCAGCTTTACGCGGAGTTTTTCGCACCGATGAAATTCTGCGCGCTGAAGCCATGGCATTTTTGAAAAGGTGAGAGGTCCGTTCATCCAGATTTTTGCTGTTCGCCAACCATTTTAACTTTAATTAATAATGTTTGATAAATTCAAAGAAGAGTGCGGTGTATTTGGAATCTTCGGTCATCCCGAAGCCTCGCGGCTGGCTTACCTCGGTTTGTATTCAATGCAGCATCGAGGACAGGAATCCGCCGGCATTGTTACGGCGCAGGAGGCGAGGCTTTATGCTGAGCGGGGCATGGGACATGTCAGTGATATTTTTAATGAAGAGAGATTGAATCTTTTACCTGGCAGCATCGCGATTGCGCATAATCGTTATTCGACGGCAGGCAAGGTCAGTATCAATGAAGCACAACCGTTTTCGGTCAATTGCAGTTTTGGCCCGCTGGCGTTATGTCATAACGGGAATCTTCCTGATGCCATTGAAGATCGCCAGCAACTGGAACAGGCTGGAGCAATTTTTCAATCCACGTCTGACACTGAAGTTGTGTTGCACCAAATTGCCCGCTCGCGCACGGCAAGTTTACCCGAAGCGATCATTGATGCACTCAGTCAGCACGATGGCGCATTTTCGATGCTCTTCGCTACGCCGACCTGCCTGATTGCGGTTCGTGATCCGCGTGGCTTTCGTCCGCTGGCGTTGGGCGAACTTGATGGCGCGACTGTTTTCGCTTCGGAAACCTGTGCGTTTGATTTAATCGGGGCCAAATATTTGCGCGATGTAGAGCCGGGTGAATTGGTAATCGTGGATGCCGATGGCGTTCACACACGTAAACCATTTGCACCAAAACCAACCTCACATTGTGTTTTCGAGCATGTTTATTTTGCGCGTCCTGATTCGCTCATCTTTGGTCGCAGCATCAACAAGAGCCGTCACAAAATGGGGCGGATTCTGGCGCTTGAACATCCGGCTGATGCCGACATCGTAGTTCCCATCCCTGATTCGGGCGTAGCCGCTGCCATTGGCTATGCTTCAGCCTCGAAGCTCAAATTTCGTTTTGGTCTGGTTCGTAATCATTATGTCGGGCGCACCTTCATTGAGCCGCAATCACAAATTCGTAATTTTGGCGTCAAAATCAAACTCAATCCGGTGCGCGATTTGATTGAAGGTCGGCGCGTAGTTTTGATTGATGATTCATTAGTGCGTGGCACGACTTCCAAGAAAATCGTCAAGATGGTACGCGAGGCAGGAGCCACCGAAGTTCATCTGCGCATCAGTTGCCCGCCTACGATTTCGCCTTGTTATTATGGTGTTGACACACCCACCAAAGACGAATTGATTGGGGCGCAAAAATCAGTGGCTGAGATTTGCGAATTCATCGAAGCCGATTCGCTGGGTTATTTGAGCATGCAGGGATTGCTCGCAGCCGTTGGCGATGCTGGCGATACGAAATTTTGCAAAGCCTGTTATACCGGAGAATACCCAACGCTGCTCAAAAATCAGCCGGTGCAAATTGCCAGCGCCCGCGCTGGACAAAGGGCGTTGTTTGAGAACACCAGTGTGACCGAATCACGCGCCTGATCCGGCAGTCAGAAAATTTCTATGAACTACAAATTGAAACAACTGCGCGGCGCTTTATTCATTGGGCTGTTGGCTTTGGGGCTGTTTGCCTGTAAGCCGAAGATTGAAGAAGGACAACTGTCAGCCAGTGAAATTCCTGCCGCCGGCAGTCTGCAAATTTTTGCGCTGGATGTTGGGCAAGGTGACAGTCTGTTGATTATTTCTCCCCAGGGCAAAAGTGTTTTGATTGATGCCGGAGGGGTAGACGCTGGCGCTGATGTCGTCAATGCACTGAGAAATTACGGTATCAGTCAACTTGATTTAGTCGTCGCCACTCATCCCCACGCCGACCATATTGGCGGTATGAAAAGGCTGCTGGATAATGTCCCCGTCAAAAAATTTCTGGATAGCGGGCAAAATTACAGCACTTTGACTTATGAAAAAATGCTCCAGGAAATCAAGGACAAGAAAATTGCTTTCATCAAAGCCGTGCGGGGGCAAAATATCGAACTGGATTCCGGGGTAAAGTTTGAAGTCCTCAATCCCGGCAATGACCTATTTAAAGCGGGTGACATCGGCAGCGGGCGTAGTGTGCAGAATGCTAACTCCGTTGTGCTGCGGTTGAGCTATGGTACGTTTGCGATGTTGTTTACGGGTGATGCCGAATTTGAAACCGAAGTGCAGATGATGGCTGCCGGATTGAATCTAAGCGCAGACATTTTAAAGATCGGTCATCACGGCTCACGCCACGCGACCAGCGGAAAATTCCTGACAGCGGTCAACCCCAAAGTAGCAATTATCTCTGCTGGTGCAACCAATGATTATGGGCATCCCGCCCAATTGACGCTTGATCATTTGAAACAATCAAATATCAAAACTTTCCGTACGGATTTAAATGGTGAAGTCAGGATCATGTCTGATGGCAAAAACTATGACGTCAAGCCTGCGCGTCAGGCGAATCCGAATGATTTGTGGATTGGACGACAACCTGCGCATGAGTTAGCGGCGAATCCGTGATCTGGCGTGCCACTACTGTATAATGGTGCTTGAAAAGAGAAATATTAGGCAACGAATTATTCCTAAAGGCCTTGAACCAAGCACGCTGGTAGATCATGGTCAGCAATTTTATGACCTTCATCTTAAAGCTCGATTAGAACCGGAAAGGATTGGTAAATACCTTGCTATCGAACCTGAATCCGGTAAATATTTTATTGATGATGATGGAACAAAAGTGATGATTGAAGCGCTTCAGGCAATGCCCGGTTACGAATTTTACTTAATGCGGATTGGCTTTGCGGGTGCAGATGCAATTGGTGGGTATGGTCAAAGAAACAGGTAATATTAATCATTGGCTCGAAGCCTCGCTAACTCTTATCACGCTAACTCGCCAAACTATCGAATGTGTAATTGATACGGGATTTCGTGGAGAATTAGTGCTACCCCGCTCCTTTGTTACAACTATTCCTTTTACCAGAGCCGGACGTGAGCTGTTCACGCTTGTCGGCGGTGAAGAAATGGAAGCACAAGTTGTACTCACCGAGGTCATCTGGTTAGGTCAAAAAAGAACCGTCCGCGTTGTAATTAGTGAGAGTGACGATGCTTTAATTGACACACAACTTCTCCGGGGAACAAGATTAGTCATTGATTACGTTTCATCCGAGGTCGAGATAAGCAATGCCGAATAGCATGAAAAATTTGCATACACCATCCCTGCAATTATCTATTGACCGGGTCGAAAATGGCATCGCGGTTTTAATTAGTGATCCTGCTGAAGCTGTGATGCTCAACCTTCCACTACGATATTTGCCAGCAGGAGCACAAGCAGGTGATGCGCTTACTCTCGCTTTTTCTATTGATAAAGAAAGCACGGCTGCAACGCGCCAGCGCGTCACCGAACTACAAGCAGAATTGCAAAAAAATAGCGACGCCGATCAAACCAATATCAAATTATGACGCAATCCATTAGTTACAAAGACGCAGGCGTAAACATTGACGCTGCCAACGATGCCGTTGCTCGCATCAAAAAATTAGCGAACACGACGTTCAATGAAAATGTGCTTTCCAACATCGGCAGCTTCGGCGGGATGTTTAGCGGCATGTTTCCTGACCTGCGCGAACCCGTCCTCGTAGCCAGCGCAGACGGCGTCGGCACAAAACTCAAAATCGCGTTTCTCACAGATGTCCACAATACCGTTGGCTACGATCTGGTCGCCCATTGCATCGGCGATATTTTAGTGCAAGGCGCAAGACCGCTGTTTTTTCTGGATTACATTGCTACGGGCAAACTGGAACCCGGCGTCATTGAATCCATCGTTGAAGGTTTGGCGCGTGGCTGTCGTGAAGGCGGATGCGCTTTGCTCGGCGGCGAAACTGCCGAAATGCCTGGATTTTATCAGGATGGCGAATACGACATCGCAGGCTTCATTGTCGGCGTCGTAGACAAATCCAAAATCATTGACGGCTCGCGCATTGTGGCGGGCGACTTGGTGCTGGGCTTGCCTTCGCTCGGCTTGCATACCAATGGTTATAGCCTCGCACGAAAATTATTTTTGGATGTTGCAGGATACAAAGTTAATGATGTAGTTCCCGAACTCGGCATCACTGTCGCCGAACAATTATTGAAGCCGCATAAAAATTATCTGCCTGCCTTCGATAAACTCATTGGTCGTGAAGGCATCATCAAAGGTTTAGCGCACATCACGGGCGGCGGCTTAGTCGAAAACATTCCGCGCATCTTGCCAAGCAACGTTGACGTGCAAATTGACGAAAGCACCTGGACAATTCCGACCGTGTACACGCTGATGCAAAAAATCGGCAACGTCCCACGCGAAGATATGCTGCGCACCTTTAATCTCGGCATTGGGATGGTTACGGTTGTGAGTCCTGAAAATGCGCCTTTCGTGAAAGATTCCCTGCAAGCAGCAGGCGAAGAATTTTACGAAATCGGCAGTGTTATCGCAGGTGACAGCAAAGTAGTTTTTGTGTAAGATTTTATTCTATGCCTATTAATGTTGGCTTACACCCACCTTCATCTTTTCCGACTTTGCCGTTACGCAAGAATAGTACGCACACAGTAAATGAGCAGTTGACTGTGCTTTCTCCGATCAGTTGGGAGACCTATCAGAATTTGCTCAAGGACTTTGGGGACAAAAGTTCGCCACATTTTACTTACTATCAAGGAGTCCTGGAAATTATGAGTCCGCGCCCCACGCACGAAGACTACAATCGCACGCTTGCCTATCTGGTCGGAATCCTGGCAGAAGAAAAGGGAATTGAGTGGCGCGATTTGGGTTCTACTACTTTCCGGCGCGAAGATTTAGCCAGCGGGTTCGAGCCAGATAGTTGTTTTTATTTTCAATCAGAAGCCCTCATCCGTAACCATCAAGAAATTGACTTGCGCGTTGATCCTGCGCCGGATTTGGTGATTGAAATAGATATTACCAGTGGTTCAATCAATAAACTTGCGCTCTATGGTCAGGTTGGGGTTGCTGAAATTTGGCGTTACGACGGGGACACAATTTATTTTCATTTATTACAAAATGATGGTTCGTATTTTACCTCGCCAACCAGCATAGTTTTCCCAGGCCTGAGCGCTCAACACTTAACCGAAGTGATGAAAGAAAGTAAAAGCTCCGGGCGCCTGGCGCTGGGCAAGGCTTTTCGTAGCTGGGTCAGAGAAAATTGTCTCTGAGGCGATGATTTTTTATGCTTCACTGCCTGATGTCCTTATAAAATAAATCCACGGTAAAGTTGTATTTGTGTGAAAGATGAAATGGGGGAATTTTTGCAAAAAACATTCATCAATCCAGCCGAGTTACCGGACTGGAAAGATTTTTTCACTCAGGTTGTTACAGTCGAAAATCGCGGCGTAAAAACGATTTATATTTCAGGTCAGGTCGGCGTAGACAAGTATCAAAATCTGGTTGGAACAGGTGATTTCTCCTCACAGTCTGCGCAAGCATTTGCGAATCTTGCGACAGCCTTGGCAAGCGCGGGAGCGATATTTTCCGACGTCGTAAAAATCAACATCTATGTTGTTAATTATCAGTACGAGAAGGCAGCGGTACTTAGTGAATTAATTCAGCAAAATTTTCCAGTCTCAAAGCCGCCTGCTTGTTCATTGATTGGCGTACAGGCATTAGCTCGCAAAGAATTTTTGATTGAGATTGAAGCTACAGCGGTCTGCGAAAGCCAGGCTGAAAACCTTAAACCTAAGTTCAGTTGAATATCCTACCGTGTGTTAAGTTATGAGCCTTCGTAAACTCACAGCACTCTGCCTTTGTCTCTTTTTACTCCCCTACCAATCCTTCGCCCAACAACCCGCGCCAAAAAAATTCGATTTAACGGTGGACAGCATTATGCGCGGCCCTGATTTGGTGGGCTACGCGCCGAGCGGCGTTTATTGGTCGCGTGATTCTCAGCGCATTTATTTTCGCTGGAAACGCGCCGGCGAGCCGCGTTTGAAACAGCCGGATTTATACGTCGTCAACCGCGATGGCAGTGGCTTGCGCAAACTTACGGAAGCTGAAGCAAAACTCGCTCCGCCTGATTCGGGTGAATTATCAAAAGACAAAACGCTGACGGTGTACACCGACGAAGGCGATATCTTTTTGTATGATCACCCGAAAAATGAACGGCGGCAGTTGACGAAAACTATGGACGGCGAAGGCAATCCGCATTTCACCAAAGATCAAAAACATATTTATTTCACGCGCCAAAATAATCTGTACACGCTTTCGTTGACAGACGGGACGCTCGTGCAAATCACAGACATTCGTACAGGAGCCGCGCCCGACGACAAGAAAAAAGGCACGGACAGTCAGGAGTTCATCAAAAAAGAAGAACGCGAATTACTTGATGCGGTAAAAGAAAAAGCACAGTACCGCGAGGAACAGGAAGCCAAACGCAAAGCGCAGGAAAAACGTAAACCGTATTTTTTGCCAGCCGGTCAATCGCCCGGAATTCTTTCGCTCACGCCGGATGAAAAATTCGCTATCGTGTCCATCGTCGAACCAGCCCGCGACACAAAAAATACGATTGTCCCGAATTACGTGACCGAATCGGCTTTTACAGAAGATATTCCTTCGCGCAATAAAGTCGGCGACGTGCAAGGTAAAACAAAACTCGCGGTCATCAACGCTGAAACGGGCGAAGCAAAGTTCATAGATCACGGCCTCAAAGAGCCTCTCAAAAATCCTGAAGACAAAAACGAAAAACCGCGCGAACGCGACTTACGATTTTTTGGGTTGAAATGGTCAGACGATGGCAGCAAAGCCGTCATCACAGCGCGTTCAGCAGATAATAAAGATCGTTGGATTATGAAATTTGATCCGGCTACGGCAAAGGCTTCAGTGCTGGATCATTTGCACGATGACGCGTGGGTTAGCGGCGGCGGTTTTGGTAATGATTCGCTCGATTGGTTGCCGGACAACAACACAATTTATTTTGTTTCTGAACGCGACGGCTACGCGCATTTGTACACGCAAAAATTTGATGGCGGTGCGGCACTGCAATTAACGAAAGGTACATACGAAATTTCTGACCTGCAAATTGCTGAAGACAAAACAAAATTTTATTTCACTTCGAGCGAAGTTAGCCCGCACGAACGACATTTTTATTCAAGGAATTTTGATGGTAGTGGTCGTAATCGCCTGACGCATCATGTGGGAAAAAATGATGTAACGCTTTCGCCAGATGGTTCGATGCAAGCACTAATTTATTCAGGAAGTAACAAGCCGCCTGAACTATTCCTCACAACAAACCCTCAATTTCCTAAAATGAATCCTGGCATTGCGGCGGTGGTGACAATCTCTTCGGCTCCAGCGATGAAAGAGCAAATTACGAATTCACCGCTGGAAGAATTCGCTAATTACAACTGGATTGATCCGCCTATCGTAAAAATCAAAGCCCGCGACGGCGCAGAAGTTCCTGCACGAATTTATAAACCAAAGAATTTTCAAAAAGGCGGCGCGGCGGTGATTTTCGTTCACGGCGCAGGCTATTTGCAGAATGTGCATAAATGGTGGAGCCAATATTACCGCGAATATATGTTTCATCATTTGTTGATGGAGCGTGGCTTTCTGGTACTCGACATTGATTATCGCGGTTCGGCTGGCTACGGGCGCGATTGGCGCACTGGAATTTATCGTCACATGGGCGGCAAAGATTTGACCGATCATGTAGACGGCGCGAAATACCTCGTCTCCGAACACGGCGTAGACGCCAAACGCATCGGGATTTATGGCGGCAGCTACGGCGGATTTATTACGTTGATGGCGATGTTCACGGAGCCTGATGTTTTTGCGGCGGGCGCAGCTTTGCGACCGGTGACAGATTGGGCACATTACAATCATCCGTACACCGCAAACATCCTGAACAATCCACAAAGCGACGCGGAAGCCTATAAACAAAGCTCGCCGATTTATTTTGCCAGCGGATTAAAAGGTGCGCTGCTGATTTGTCACGGGATGGTGGACACAAATGTGCATTTTCAGGATTCGGTGCGACTCGTGCAAAAGCTGATTGAATTGCGCAAAGAGAATTGGGAAATCGCGCCATATCCAGTTGAAGATCATGGCTTTGAGCGGGCTTCGAGCTGGGCAGATGAGTACAAACGGATTCTGAAATTGTTTGAGAATAATTTGCTGAAGAATCTTGCGCCGGAAAAAAGTGCAGTGCAGAAACGCTGAAAGCTGTAATAAAAAAACAGCCGCATCGGGTCTCTTTTTTATGCGCAAAGTGATAAGCAAAACCTATTTACTGTCCGCCTGTTTCAGGGGGCAATTTTTATTTTTGTCGTATTGCTTACCTTCCCATCAACAATAATAGACACAGGGACTACGCCTTTTCCGCGCAGGGATTTTGGCAGCAGGATATTGATTTGATCTACACCTGAAAAATAATATTGATTTCCCGCATATTCAACCGGAAAGGCCGTGCCGCCGATATTTGCCGACACGTTACTCACATCGGTACGATAGCGAATTCCAGTTCCAAAAAGCACCCGATAAACCTGTTCATCGTCTCCACCCAAATTGATTGCACGAGGTACAAATTTCCCGCCACTGAGTTCCGCTACCTGCTCATACGTTTGCACCTCGCCTTTGACGCGCTGAACAACTGCCGCCGCCACACCCTGCCCGTCAGAGCTGGCAGAAAAGAGCGCTGGCGCGACAGGCGAGAATTTAAGCTCTCCGATTGAGGTATACCCGTCTGTTCGTTTGACATAAACGGTAAATTCTTCTTCTGCCTCGACAGAATATTCAGGCAATAAAAAATTTATTTGGGTGGGGGAGGCATAAAATAATACGCACTCAAGCGTGGTTGGCAGCGGCAGCGATGCAGCTTGTTCTGTACTCATCGTCAGGTTTGTGCCAAAAATCGAAGCGATGGCTCCACGCGCAAATACTTTGGTGTAACTGGCGCCTGAAACAATGCCGAGTGGCTGAGCTTGCTCCTGCAAAATTTTCAAATGTTGTCCTGCCAGGGGAAGATAGGCATAACGCAATCCATTTAGATTCGGCGCAATGGAAAAGGTGGTTGCGGCATATACCAACATTTGCGCCCCTTCAGGCAGATCAACTTCAGAGAGCTTTAGGCGCAAAGCTTTTGCACCCGGTGATCCAAGCCGAAAAGTAACTAATGCTCCACCATCTACTTGATAAATATTCACATAATCCAAAATGTTTGCTGGAAAAATGCGATCCTCTCCCGTCTTAAATCGCTTCCGAAATTCCAGGCGATGATTCGTTTTTTCGACGACCGGAGCAAAAAGAAAGACCTTCCCCTCATTGCTTTTTATTTTCAACCAACGCTGGCTAAAAGGAACAGGGTTTTCGATCATTGTCTTTTCTTTTGCTGGTGTAAATCCCGACACTGTATGTTGCGCAGAAAGGTTGCCACTCCAAATTGAAAGACAAAGCAGACAACCAAACAATTGCAGCGGGAAGGGGAAGGGGAGAGCAATATTTTTCATAACTTGAGGATATTGTTAGCTGGCTGAATCGTGATAGTTAGTATTTTCTATCGTGCCGGAATGTTTGTCTTTGCTGTCGGGGTCGGGCTAATTCTCTCAGGAATTTTAGCATAAGTGGGAATCTGTTGAGCAGGAGGATATAAAGCTGTAAGCATCATATTGCGTAGAGTCTTCAAACCGGCAGACATCCAATTGCTGAAGAAAATTAAGCCATAAATGCTTTAACTATGTCGCTGGCAGCCGCCGCAAAATATGCGGGTTGCATTCGTCATCTGATCATGCTAAAAACGTCGCACCCTGCAATTAGACACTGATTAATATAAGCCCAAATTATTTGAACGTTTTCCCCTCATCTTTCCGACTGATGGCAATTGCGCCTGAAGTTCAATTTTCCAGTTGTGCATCCGACCTTACCTCCCGGTTGTCGTAGCTCAATACTCTATTCATTTTGGCAGATGCTGAAATAAAGCATCTGTGTAGCTGCATCCTCGTGCGGCTTAACTTATCCCTGTTTAGGAGAATTACATGAGATTGAAAGTATTTACGGCGCAATTGTGTGCCAATCCCCTTTTTCGTTATTTATCCATCATCGTTTTAGTAGCGACATTCGCGTTCGGCTACAGTTTTATTTTCCCCCCGACACAGCACGCACAGGCAACCACTACGCTTGATGCCGAAGAACAAGCGTTTCTTACCCTGATCAATAATTATCGCCAGCAAAATGGCTTATCGTCGTTGCAGGCATCAGTATCACTCACCAATGCCTCGAAATGGATGAGCGCGGATATGGCGACAAAAAATTATTTCAGCCATACCGACAGCCTGGGACGTGATCCGTTCGTGCGGATGGCAGGTTTTGGCTACAACTATAATGCCTACAAGGGCGAGAACATTGCGGCGGGTTATAGCGACGCTGCAAACACCTTCAATCAGTGGAAAAATTCGGCGGGGCACAACGCCAATATGCTGAATGCAAATTACCAAGTGATTGGCATCGGACGCGTAGCCAACACCGCATCCACGTACCGTTATTACTGGACAACTGATTTTGGCGGCTATGTGGATCAGGTGATTTCACCTTCGGGAACACCAACACCGACACCAACGCCAACACCAACGCCACCTGCCACTGTCGCAATTCTTAATCCGAGTTTTGAGAGTGGGCTGACAAATTGGACGACGAGTGGTTATGTATATTACACGACCAGTTACGTGACGAACGGATCGTATGCAGCGTTGTTGTATGCGAATTCGGCTTCGCCATCGTCAGTTTTCCAATGGGTACAACTGACGGCGGGAGCAACGTACGACGTAAGTGCAACCCTTCGCACTGATGGACGCGCCGCCGCCGCATTAGGCGTGAAATGGGAAAATTACGCCGATGGGCCGTTCGTACAATATGCAACAGCCAATGCAGGACAGCCCTTGAAAGTTCGGTTTACAGTGCCTGCCGGAACCGGGAAAGTTGGGATCTATACCAAAGTAACCGGAAATTCGACCAGCTATTACTGGACAGTCGTTGATAACTTTCAGCTTGTGCGTATTAATTAAAAATTCTGCCAATACGCACAAAAAAGAGCCTGCCGGCATTGATTGCCAGCAGGCTCTGGTTATTTATTCAGATAAGTTTTAGACGAAATTGGAATCAGCGGAGTGCATTTCAATCGCTTCATTCGGTGGTAACAAGCGCCATTGTTGCGACGCGTAAAACATTCCGCGTACTGCTTTGCCTGGCAGCACTTTCAGAATGTACTGGCGCGGTTTCAAATCATACGGCGCAACCGAGCCACGTTTACTCAGGATCGCATCAAGTTTATACATCCCCGGCGAGAGTCCGAATTCATTGCAATTAAATTCAAGCATTCCTTCGTCTGGCAAAGAGGTAATTGCCGTGCCGTTGATGGCGGTCGTCAAATGCGAATACAAGCGATCATCCGGCGAGTAAAACAACAATTCAAAAACCGGGTCTTCGATGAAACTGTAGGTACGATAATGAATGCGCATCGTTAAATTTTCGCCTGTCAGGATCGTATCTGTTTCCTGCCCCTCGCTGTTATAAAACTTCACGCCTAGAATTTCTGCGTCCTGTCCATACGCCGAAGTTTTCGATTCAATCGCCAGGCCAGTGTTATTTTGTGCAGTTTGCGCGGTCGGTTTTTTGGTAAATAAAACTTCGTTGTAATAAATGCTGATGACATCCTGCGGTTTACCGACCGCCCTGATTTCCCCTTTGGAAATAAAGACTACGCGATCACAAAGCCGCTCAACGGCAGGCATGTCATGGGACACAAAAGCGATAGTCACGCCACCCCTTCGTAATTCTTCTATTCGTTGCTGACATTTACTTTGGAAATTTGCGTCCCCTACTGCCAGAACTTCATCAACCAGCAAAATCGCCGGATTAATATGTGCCGCAACCGCGAACCCCAGGCGCACATACATGCCCGAAGAGTAGCGTTTGACCGGAGTGTCAATGAATTTTTCCATTTCGGAAAAGGCCACGATGCGATCAAATTTCTTTTTCACTTCAGCTTTCTTCATGCCCATGATTGAGCCATAAAGATAAATGTTTTCGCGTCCGGTTAATTCAGGATGGAAGCCCGCGCCGACTTCAATAAGTGAGGCGACCGAACCTCCCACGGTGAGCTTACCTTCCGACGGATAAATGATGCGTGCCAGTAATTTCAGCAGCGTGCTTTTGCCGGAGCTATTCGCCCCGATAAAGCCTACGGTTTCGCCGCGCTCAATCGCAAGGTCTACTTCTTTCAGCGCAAAAAATTCATCGCTGCCAGATTGTCCGCGCGAACTGGGCAGCAGGTTTTTCGTCAATCTTCCTAATTCCTCGCGGATGGATTTTGAACCCAGACGACTG
>JANMKB010000520.1:0-1744 GCA_031371805.1 Blastocatellia bacterium
AAATTTACGAGCAAACCTAAGCCGGAAGAAGGCGCACCAACTCCGACAGTCGCGGATGACGACGCACCGCAAGGCAGAGGCGGAGGGACGCCAAAACTCAATACTGACGCGGGTCTGAACCGCTTCGTGTGGGATACGCACTACGCTGATGCTACGAAATTCCCAAACTTGATCATGTGGGCTGGCAGCGTGACGGGGCCGAAAGCTGTACCCGGAAATTATCAGGTCAGGCTCACCGTGGGCGGCAAAACGTTGACCGAAAATTTCGAACTTAAAAAAGACCCACGCCTTGCGACTTCGACAGAAGATTTCGCTAAGCAATTTGATTTACTCTGGAAGATTCGCACCAAACTGAGCGACACACACGACGCAATTCTCAAAATTCGTGATGTGCGCAAACAGATTGATGACGTCACAAAACGCCTCGCTTCACAACCAAATTCCAAAGCCGTGGTTGATGCTGGAAAAGCCCTCAACGCAAAATTAACGACGATTGAAGAAGCCCTTTACCAAACCAAAAATCAAAGCAACCAGGACCCGCTGAATTATCCAATTCGCTTGAATAATAAACTGGCTGCGCTCGGCGGATCAGTCAGCGGTTCTGACAACGCTCCCACCGATCAGGCGTATCAGGTATACGATGATTTAGTTTCCAGGATTGATTCAGAATTGAAAAAGCTGGATGATGTGTTGCAGGCGGAAGTACCTGCATTTAATAAGGGCGTGAAAGATTTGGAGATTCCGGCAGTCGTGATTAAAAAGAACTGAATGAGAAAGAAAAATGTTTACTGCATATTTTGATGAAAGCGGAACACATAATAACTCAGCTATTGTTGTAGCAGGATATATTGCTACAGATAAGCAATGGGTAGAATTTTCTCAAAATTGGAACGACTTATTACAAGACCAAGGGATTTCTCATTTCCACAGAACTGATTTAGAGAGCCTGAAGAAGGAATTCAGAGGCTGGGATGACCCTCGAAAAATTAGAGTTATCCAGCAGGCACAAGGAATCATCCGTTCAAGAGTACTAATATAGGTTTTGCATCTGGGCTAATAAAAGCTCACTATGATGAAATTATTAAGAATGAGTTGCGCGATGAATACGGAAGAAATTATTACACATTCTGTGTCAGAGATTGTCTTAGACACATAACTAATTGGGCGGATAAGTATTCAGGAAATAAACCTATTCGGTATATTTTTGAATCTGGCGCAGAGGGAGAATCAGAGGTAAATGCTATTTTTCAAGCAATTAAGAAAAATGAGAAAGATAAAACCCTGCTTAGATATGGCGGCTTCTCATTTGAGGATAAACGGCCAGCCCTACCATTACAGGCGGCTGATTTTTGTGCTTACGAAATGTGGAAACAAATGCAAAACCAGATCGTGGATGGCAAACAGCGAGACGTAAGAAAGTCTTTTAGAGATTTACTAAAGGTTACGCATAGTAGCAATTACTTTGACAAAGAAAATCTGATGCAGCTTGTAGAAAGCCGCAAAAGTGGAAAGTTTAGATAAGGACGAACATCTTATTTCCTGACCATCATTAATTTACAGGAGTCTCAATAATGAAACTATTACTATTAACATTTATGTTACTCATTTTCTCGCTTGCTGTATTCGCGCAGCAACCTCCCGTTGGCTACGCTGATAAAATTCTTGGCCGCTGGGATGTCACCGTACAAGGCGCAGACGGCTTAAATTTTCCTTCGTGGTTTGAAATTCAGCATCGCAAGGAAAC
>JANMKB010000555.1:0-1638 GCA_031371805.1 Blastocatellia bacterium
GATCAGCTGTACCGAACGGAAAGCTCAGGTCGGTAGAACTGGCCTGATCGGAGCGGTTGAAATGCGGCGTGGGCAGGGTATAACTTCCGGCCGACATCGCAGCTACGCCCAGCACCGTTTCAGGGCTCGCGCATTCTGGAAAGAGTTGGTGAAGCATTTTTTGAATTTCACCAGTTGGAAACAGCGCGAAAATATTTTGAAATGGCGACGAGACTTGATCCTGTGCGGCTCCGCGCGAATTTGGGTTTAGCCGGAATTGCCTTGCAGGATGGTCAGGCAGCGCGGGCGGTTTATGCTTACAATCAAATCGTGCGTGGAGCCGAAAACGCCGGCGCAAAAGGCTTGGGAAATTATGCGACGCGCAAGGCTGAATACTTTGAGCGCCTGTTGCGCAATGATGATTTCCTCAGTAAAGAATCAAGCTGGAACGCCGTCCTGACGCAGCTAAAATGGGCACGACGCTTTGCCTTCACGTTATTTTTGTGCAGTTGGATTTTGCAAATTACTTCATTTGCAGTGACAGCCTCCATCCGCGCCATGAGCCAGGAAATCAGCGCGACTTCATTGATAATTTGGGTATGTGCCCTGACCGCCAGTCAAATTATTTTAGCGTTGCGGAGAAGCTGACAGTACTGCGAGCCGTAGCGAGCGCCGTCGGGGTCAGTGTATACCCGGACATTTCAATCACTCAAACACAGCCCCCATTGCCGCGCCCGCATAACCTGTCATTTCCAAATAGCCGCGTCCTTTAACCGTCCGGTTATTATTTTTTCCACTTATTAAAATTGCGCCCTCCCAATAACTGACGCCGGTTGATCCGTTCGTTATCAGTTCCTGATTTTCCAGCGTCGCAGTGATTTCCAGGGCAAGGTTATGCGACGGAATCTTGACTTTCCATTGCGTTGGATACGCTGCGCCGGTATTGGGCGAACGCCATTTATTGGCTGGTTCCAGAACAAAATCGGCAGCCGCAATTTTTTCGGCTTTTCCCGCTGCATCAATGATTGTGCCGCTTGTGTGCAAATCAAGCGAACCATCCTGACGACGAAATTGATACAACATCAAATCCGTTCCGTCGTCCAACTGAAGCGCCAGCCAGTCCCATCCGCGCTGCTCTTTTTCCAAAAAGCTTGTGCCAAATTCATGATCCATCCAACTATCGCCGGAAACTTCAAACCGCTGCCCATCAATCGTAATTGCGCCACGCGTTGGCATCCGTGTTTGCGAATAATAATGCGAAGCGTTGCCGGGTTGCGCACCTTTTTGACTGACTCCGTTTGCGCCGTGAATGATGGGAGTCTTGCCCGGCTCCAACGCAAATTCAATCCCAAAATTTTCATCGTCAGCGGTTAGCAAAGTGCGTTGCTGATCGTCCTGCTTTGCTTCCCAATCTTCATTCCAGACCCGATAAACATTGGTTTCCGCTCCGGCCCAGCCGATTCCAGCGCGATTGAGTTTTTCCGCGTATTTGAATTTTTTGCCGTCAATATCGGTCACTGCCAGATGCGCCATAAACAAATCGCGCACCGCCCAACGCGAAGGATTGTTTGGTTGCTTGTCTACGCCAACGCGAAAAAATGTCAGTTGATAGCCAAAGCGATGCCCATCTTTGGCGGCGAGATTTCCGGTGTAATACCA
>JANMKB010000564.1:0-1631 GCA_031371805.1 Blastocatellia bacterium
GACCAGGTTGTGGTAGATGTGAAAACTCACAGCTATGACAGTTTCAATTCCTCTCAGGTTCGATAAGCATTCCGACATTTGAAAGATACCAGCATCATTGGGCTGACATTAGAGTTTCAATTCCTCTCAGGTTCGATAAGCATACCGACAGCCACCTTTGTAAGTATCATAGATTCTTATAATTGCAAAGGCATTTGGGCACATCGCCACGACGAACCGCAAAAAAGGGTGGGCACATCGTTTGCTACATGACCTAAATGCTTGCAAACATTGGAGTTCACACCGGGCAGTTCGACACTCTCCCAAACTCCTCGTAAGTCATTTCACCGCAAGTATTTCCTGCTTCTGACACGAATTGAGTCAGGCATGTGCCCACAGGTCACGCAATAAGAACAAAGGGGTTAGCGGTTTCCCGGCTGGGGTAAGTCATTTCCGTTCGGTGATGGCAGGTTGGACACAGGTTATAAAGCCGCACCTGATCCAGATTCGGATCAATAATCGCACGGATTGCTCGTTTAAGAATGCGTAACTCACCGTGATTCAGGTGAAATTCAAAGACGGATTCCTGCACGGCAAAGCCGAACCGCTTGAGGGTTTTAAAAAGCTGTGTGCGGCGGCGATCATCCGCGATGTCGTAGGCTAAAACAATGAACATATTGCTCCCTGAGTAGACGGTAGTCGGTAGTCGGTAGACAGTAGATAGTAATTACACGGTAGCTTAACTAACACCTACCATCTACCGACTACCGTCTACTTGAAACGCCTGATATACCTTTTCTTCGCCCAGAATGACACGGGCAAAATGGCGTACCTGGAATTCAAACAACTGGCGATAGGTGGTGCGAATATTTTGTTGCGGGTAAGTAACCTGTTCGTTAATTTTTTCCGCGTAAAGAGCCAGAAATTTCTTGAGCGCAGGCGGCACTAAACGAATTTCCTGCGATGGGGTCGTCACAAAATCGCTCGCCACCAGAATGCGTTTATTGAGCGCTGTCAGGACTAATGGATCAACCACCACGCAGCGTTGTTCTTCCATCAAATCACTGGCGAGGGCAGCGTGTCCATGATGCGGACGATGATAGACGCCGAGAAACGGGTCAAGTCCGACAATATTGATCGCCGCGTAAAAATTGTTGTAGAGCAGTGTGTAGCCCAGGCTTAATAAGGCATTGACAGGATCAGTCACCGGACGATACTGGCGCGTTTGAAAGGAACTTTCCCATTCGCCTTTTAGTGCGGAACGAAAGGCGCGAAAATAAGCGGCAGAAGCCACGCCTTCATATCCGTTCAATGACTCCAGCGAATTGGTCTGTGTGATTTTTGGCAATAGTTGCTGCATCTCGCTGGCGGGTGAACGCCCATCGTCGCGCAACCGTCGCTGGACGCGGGACATCACCATCATATTTTTAATTTTGCCGGTCACGATGGCTTGCGCGGTTTGCACTTCAAAGGCTGGACGAGAGGCGCACTCATATTGTTTGTGACGCAAAATTACATTTTTAGCGAGTTCCGATTGCAAGCGCCCTTTATAGCGTCCAGTCGTCGAGAGAAAAGCGACATCAATGCCCTGTTGGAGGCAGTAATTCATGAGTTCCGGCGTCAGATTGATATTGCCGAAAGTCACAATTTGA
>JANMKB010000597.1:0-3976 GCA_031371805.1 Blastocatellia bacterium
ACAGGATTTCAGGAATTCCGGCTTTGCTTATGCCGATAGCGCGGCGACGCTGGGTGATGTAATGATCACCCCCCCTGACAAGCTGCTCGGCTTGTTTGGCTATGGCAATATGAATACCGCGCTGGATAAACTGGCGAAACGTCGTCATATCCCGTTGGAGGGATCAACTTCGTATGTCGTGGATGATTATCGCGCACCGGATCAGCCGATGTTAGAGGAAATGACAGCAGCGGCGATTCGTGTCCTGCGCAAAAACGACAAAGGTTTTGTGCTGACGGTAGAAGCCGCGCACATTGATAAGCAATCACACGCGATGGATGCCGACCGGGCGATTTTGGAAACCATCGAATTTGATAATGCCGTCGAAGTCGCACAAAACTTTGCCGCACAAAATGACGAAACCCTGGTGCTGGTCACTGCCGATCATGAATGCTCCGGTTTTAGTTTGATTGGCGCACTTAGCGGCACTGTCAAAGCTTTACAAACGACGCCTGCGGACAACGGGGTTTTAGATGCAGACAAACAACCGGAGCGCCAGAAACTGGTCGGTGTATATGACGCAGCAGGTTTCCCACAATACAAAATGAACGCCGATGGGTATCCGCAAACGCTCGACATTGATGGCAAATTGTTAGTCGGCTTTGGCGGCAGTGCAGATCGCTATGAAACGTGGCTGACTAAGCCGCTACCGATTGTAGACAGTTTACTGACCGGTTCGATTCAAACCGAATTGCGCGGCAAGGGTTATGTTGATAGCCCGGCAGATCGTGCGTCTGACAAACAGACAGGGATGTTCCTGCGCGGCCAGGCACAGGGAAAAAGCCAGGCGGTGCATACGGCTTCGGATGTACCGATTGCGGCGTATAGCAAGCGTGGTGCGCATCAGTTATTTGTCGGCGTGCAGGAAAATACAGATGTCTTCTTCAAAATTATGCGGTCTGTATTTGGCAACTATTAACGAATAATATTTATTTGGTTGGTGCAGGGGAAAAGGTGAAAACCTTTCCCCTTTTTTGTACGATGGAAGCTGTACATCTTTTCCCTTAAATAATGAAACCCGGTAATCACCAACATAAATTTTCTGTCGCCCCACTCCTCCACCAGTTTGCACTCCGGCAAATTGATTTGGCGCGGGATTACATTACGAATCCTGCGCACAACGCTGACATCGCCGCTCACGAGACGCGCCGTTGTTTGAAGCGCCTGCGTGTAATCCTAAGGCTGGTAAAAAAGGAAGTGGGCAAAACAATCTATGACCGCGACAATCAATACCTGCGCAACCTCGGGCAAAAGCTTTCTGAACTGCGGGACGCGACCGTCGTCGGGCAAACGCTTGATAGCCTGCAAAAACAGTTCCCGCGAACACTGACTACCAGCGCCTGGAAAACAATCAAAAAAGACCTGGCAAGAACACAGCACAGTCCGGCAAGGAAAAAGGTGATGGCGGCAATTGCGCCAAAACTCAAAATCGCTCGCTCTCGCATCGCAAACTGGCCATTGGAATTTGGTGAGCAGATCGAATTACGAAAGGCCTTACGAAAAACTTCTAAAAAAAGTCGACACACGATGAAACACACGCGGGCGGAGCCACAGGCAGAAAACTTTCACGACTGGCGCAAACAGGTTAATCACCTGCGACATCAATTACAAATTTTGCGCACCATGAAAATCGGCACGGTGAACAAAGCATTAAAAATTAGTCAGGCATTGGTACGAACACTTGGTTTACAACATGACCTGACTGTTTTGTCGCAACGTCTCTCGAAACTAAATCAAAGTGGTCAGGGAACCGAACTTCACACTCTTGATCAACTGATCAAATCCTGTCAGGCAAACTATGCGGCAGAAGCAATCAAACTTGGTCAGCGTCTGTTTCGCAAGCCGCTGAAGGCCTTCATTAAATCTATCCAGTCCTGACACTTTCCCCTAACACTTTACATGGATTTAAGTCAGATTTAGGAAAAAACTAAGGTTCACCTTAGCCCTATTTAACTTCCTGCTTGTACTCTTCCCGCTTGAATTTAACCTTACCACAACCAATTGATAATCCAGACTCAGGTACATCTACAGAATGTACAAACACAAGGCTTTTGCCGGGTTTTAGACAACCAACAATTCTGCCCGATGGAAAAGTGTTTCCGTCGTTCCAGACAGATTGTTTTATCAGGAGAAAAACAAGGAGAGAATATGCTAAGTCCTCGTAACCGATTTATTTTACTATTAACCATCTTACTTACAGCTTGTTCAGGCTTATCAGTTTTCGCACAAACTGAGGCACGCGTGGTCGGTGTCGTACGTGATCAAACAAATGCTGTCATTCCCAATGCAACCGTGCTGGTGAAAAATGAACGCACTGGCGAAGAGCGCACCGTAACATCCAATGCCGGAGGAAACTTCGTCGTCACCAACCTCAAACCGTCGGCTTACAAAATCACCGTCAGCGCCGCGAATTTTGCAGTGAGCAACTATAGCAGCGTCGAATTAGTCGTTGGACAGGCACTGAACCTCGACGTTGAACTCAGGCCAGCGGGCGCAACAGAAGTCATCAATATCATCGGCGGCGATGAAGCAGCACTGGATACGTCCTCAGCCAGAATGGGAGCCAATGTCAACGAACGCGAAGTGCAATCGCTCCCGCTCAATGGTCGTCAATTATCGCAGCTTTATTTGCAGGCTCCGGGTGCGCTCAACAGCGGCACGGGCACGTTTGGCGACATTCGTTTTTCGGGTCGTGCGGTGCAGCAAAATGCGGTTCGTTATGATGGCGTCGAAGGATCAGCCATCATTGACGCTTCACCAGGAAACTTGAACGGAGAAATTGCGTCACCGTTTCGCCTGCAAGCTTCCTTAGAAAATGTGCAGGAATTTCGCGTGGAGTCCAACAACTACCCGGCGGAATATGGAACTGGAACCGGCGGACAGGTGAGCGTCGTCACGAAATCAGGTGGCAATCAGTATCATGGCTCAGTCTTTGAATATTTGCGCAATGACAAACTGGACGCACGCAACTGGTTTGATCGCGTCAGCAAATCGCCGCTGAAACTGAATCAATTTGGCTTCTCGCTTGGCGGCCCAATTATCAAAGACAAATTATTTTTCTTCGGCAGCTATGAAGGTTATCGTCTGCGTTCGGGCATCAACATTGTCGAAGGTGTGCCAAGCGCCGCTGCCTGTGGTCGGGCGACGGATCCAACGATTAAAGGCTTATGCCTCGGAGCTTTCAAAGATGCAAAGGCAGTGATTTTGGCGGGAGCTTCAACCAATCCTGATTTTGATATTGCGCAACTGCAAGCGAGTTTTCCGGTCAACGAAAATTCAGGTTCAGTGCGCTTTGATTATAAGATCAATGAGAAAAATTCGGCCTACGCACGATTCTTCCGCGATCAGGGCTTTAACGATCAACCGCAGAACGTTTCCGGCGCACGCGCTGGTTACACTTCAGTTCCGCAAAATGGTGTGCTGGCGTGGCAAACTACCATTGGACAAACTAAAATCAACGAATTCAAACTTGGTTATAATTCAGCTTTTTCCCGCGTTTTCGGGACTGCGCCAACCATCAATGGCATTGATCTTTCTGCCGTCACCATCAACATTTCCGGCAGCGTCGCCAACTCTGGTATTGCCGGGCAGGGCAGCTCCTCCGGTCTTTCAATTCCCGGCGGATTGTTCCGGCTGAACTCTGCCACCAACGGACGTGGTGCGCCGTACACGCCATACACAATTGGTTTGGTGGACAGCCTGAGCTGGTTGCGCGGCAATCATTCGCTGAAATTTGGCGGCGAACTTCGCTTCGTGCGTCTTTACACAGATCGTCTCGGAGGCACAACTTACAGCTATTCCAATCTGAACAGTTTTCTAGCGAATACAGCGGCAACCGTGCAATACAGCGGTGACTTAAGCGCTGCCAGTCCTTTCAATAATGGCGTGACGGGCAATCGTTATGCGAAACAGGAATATTACATCGCCTATGCGCAGG
>JANMKB010000606.1:0-5911 GCA_031371805.1 Blastocatellia bacterium
GAACCGTTCGTTTGAATTTTTGCTTCATTGAGCGCACGAATCACGGAAAGCATCACCGTCAAGCCACGACAGTCATCGCCAATGCCAGGAGCCGTCAGCACATTGCCGGAGCGTTTTACTTTGACATCTGTGCCTTCAGGAAACACCGTGTCGAGATGTGCCGCAAGTACTAATGATGTAGCGGTGTTCGTGCCTGGACGTTCGCCAATAACATTGCCTTCGCGGTCAATGTGGACGTTTTTTAATCCAAGTTTGGTGAAGCGTTGCTTGTAATATTCAGCGCGCTTTTGTTCTTTGAAAGGTGGCGCAGGAATTTCGCAGGTACGGATTTGCTCTTCGATAGTTTTGGGCTCGTAATCTTTGATGAATTCCAAAGCGCGGCGAACTTGTGGTGCAGCAAGTATCTTCGTCAGGTCATCTGATTGTGCCTGTGGATTCGTGACAAGGGTAAAAACACAAAGTACAAGGGATAATTTTTTTAGTATCTTCATAGATTTGCCATTAAAACATCGAACGTAACTGCGCTCTCAGCACGTGCGTAGTCCCGATTTAATCTGCTGGTATTGGCAGGCTGAAGTAAAACGTACTGCCTTTGTCAATTTCGCTGGTTACGCCGACTTGACCACCATGCAATTCAGTCAAATGCTTCACAATTGACAAACCTAAACCTGTACCTTTTGTTCGGTCTTCTTTGTTTGGATGAAGCTGCGTAAATTTATCGAAAATGTTGGCAAGCGATTCGGGCGGAATGCCACAACCTGTATCTGTTACGCTGAAAACTACAAAATTCTCCTGCACGTTCGCGGTGACAGTGATACCCCCTGCTGGCGGCGTAAATTTGATGGCATTGCTGATTAAATTTGTCAGGATTTGTTCGACGCGTAAGCCATCGCAAAATACTTCGGGAAGGTCATAGCCGACGCGATTGATGAGTTTGACTTCGGCTTGCTGGGCTAAGGATGCAACCGGATAAATCACAGCCTCCACCATGGCACGTGGATCAAGCAATTCGCGCTGCAATTGCATCATCCCCGATTCCATTTTGGAAAGATCAAGCAAATCATTGACGAGTTGGCGCAACCGCGCGCCGCCTTCGATAATTTTTTTTATGCTCTCAGCCTGTGATTCACTGAGCGGGCCGTAAACTCCCATTTCCAGATTTTCTGCCAGTCCAATCATCACCGTCATCGGGGTACGAAGTTCGTGCGTAATCATCGAAAGAAAAGTATCTTTCATCTTGTCCAGATTACTGAGCCGGGCATTGGCCTGTAGCAGAGCTTCATTCATCTCGAAGACTTCCTGATTACTGCGCGCAAAATCTTCTTCCAATTCGGCCAGGCGACGACGTAATAAATCGCGCTCCTCACGCAAACGCTGATTGTCAGACTGCAAATCTGCTGACATAGGAAAAGAAAAAAAGACAGGATTTACAAGACTGACAGGATGGCGATATTAAATCTTAATCCTGTCCAGCTTGTAAATCCTGTCTTTTTTTAAGCGACAATGATGTAAGTATTCAAGCCACCACTAACCTCGGAAAAATCTTTGGCATAAGTGACTTCAACGGGGCGAAAACTTTTAATTAATTCGCCCAGTTCACCCGTCGTGACAAACCCTTCTTCAGGATGCGCAATCGCCCATTTCGGAATATGCTTCGCCTTTTCCAGAAAGCTACCGATCAAATCAAGATAACGACCTTTGGAACCGATACGATCACCGAACTCGCCGCGTCCCTGCTCAATTTGATTGAGCAAAGTGTCGAAGCCGGTGGCTGAGCCACGAATCCAGATTTCGCGCCAGCCAGCCACGGTATCGCGTTGCGCAGCTAATCCGTCAGGGCGCGGAAAATTCGCATACATCAGATCAGATTGCACCGAGGCAATAAATTTACCGGCCTCAAAATTCGTGCTGCGATTTTCTTTTTCGTTATTGTTAACTTTATTCTGTTTGCGCCAGAGGTCTTCAAATACTTCCGAAAGCGGACGCCGCAAGGCTGCGGTTGCAGGCGTAAATGAATGCACGTAATCACCAACGCCCAGCGTGTGATAATAGGCGAGCGCCCGTTGATGCGGGTTTTCGATCTGCTGAATATTGACCCACACGTTATCGAACCACCAGGCATCCATTTCACCCATCGTTTGACCGAGCGCAGGATTATTCATTTTGCGGCGCGGCACATAGGCATTATCCAGAATATGTGCGACATCGGCTTCGCTAAGAACCTCCTGCTGATTTTCAACCAGCGCCCGCGAAGCCCACCATGCCCACTGACAAATGTCGTTGCTGAAGATTTGCTTGCCCCAGAATTTGAGATACCAGTCCAGATTGGGCTGACCGGAAAAGGGGATCGCAATGGAGTTGAATTTGATTCGGCGGAGTACGCTTAGCTCGTAGCCCAGCCAGCGGCGATTTTTCATAGTGATTAACAGTTGATGGTGAGTGTCAGCGTTGATTGTTCATTAAATCAAGGAAAGCTTTGACCACCTGGGGATCGAATTCGATGCCAGCATTATCGGCAATCATTTGTCGGGCGGTGGCTTCGTCAAATTTCTCGCGGTAGGGACGATCCGAAATCAGGGCGCTGTACGTGTCAACGACACGAAGAATGCGCGCTCCCAGGGGAATCGTTTCGCCATAAAGACCATCGGGATAACCGCGTCCGTTCCACCATTCGTGATGCCAGCGAATGAGCAGTTGTGACTGGCGTGATAATTCACGTTGCGCAGAGGCTTGTTCCCCTAAAATCGGATGTCGCCACAGGTCAAATTTCTCGTCCCATGTTAATTCACCCTGCCGCGCCAGATATTCACGGTTCATTACACGCTCGCCTAAATCGTGCGCCAGGGCGGCCTGTTTGAGTGCCATTAAATCACTATCCCGTAAGCCAAAATGATTGCCCAGCGCTTCCGCCATTCTGGCAATGAACGTCGCATGTGGGGTTGCGTATGATTCAACCTGATCTATTTCGGCGGCAAGTTCCGTCAGTTGCGCTTCCATCACCTGGCGGGCAACATTTTCGGCACTCACTTCAGCGGTTACAATGCGCTGACTCTGCATTAAGTATTTTCTCCTTCAACCTTACTTTTCTAAATTTATTCCGGATTTTATCAACCACCGGTTCGCCCAAGAATCCGTGACCAGAATCCTTGTCGTTGCGGCGGTCGCTTACGTCCGTAATGCGTACTGACAACCTGTGTCTTTTTCAAACTCATGACCTCTTCCAGCGCAGTGGCGGCGGCGCGGTCTATCGGGTCAAGTTTCAACGCGAGAATAAATTGTTGTTCGGCGCGTGAAAGCAAGCCAATCGCACGATAAAAACTGCCAAGCTGTAAATGGTAAAACATGTTGCTGGGTTCCAGCTCCGTCGCACGCAATAAATGTTGTTCCGCCTGCTCACGACGCATGGGAACTTTTTCCAACAAGGCGGCCAAATCTCCGTGATAACGAGCGCAATCCGGGGCCAGCGTGACCGCATCATTCATTAACCTGATTGCCTCTTCGTATTCGCCGCGTGAGAGCTGAGTCAAAGATTTGCGATGCTTGATGTCAGCTAACGACAAATTGCGACTTCTAATCGCTTCGGCAGTCAGTTTCTCTGCCTGGTTTTTTTCAACCGGAGTTTGCGGGACCTGATTTGCTTTGGTCGGATACGCCGTGGGTATTTTTTCAATCCGCGTGCGATAAGTGGTGCGCGATGTAGACTGATACCGCTCTGTATTCGATGAAATTATTTCATTCAGTAAGGCATGCTCAATCGCCGTTTCATAAGACGAGCGAATCGCCATCAGAACCTCGCTGAGTGTTGCCAGCGTGATCGGATCAGCGTGATGGTGATGGCGATCAGGATGATAAGAATTCACCAGATTTCGATAGGCGTGTTTGACTTGATAAGGGGTCGCTCCGGCGCATAAACCCAAAACGTAATAATCGTCAGGAGCAGCAGACAGCAATTGCCGCATCTTCTTAACGTCGCGTTTGATTTCCTGGAGGCGCTTTTTCCTAACGGTTTCAGCATCTGGCTTAATCGGCCAGGTCAGCGCTGTATTAATCTTAGGTTCTGCGGGGCGAGCTGGCGGCGCAACCGCTTTGGTAATAATTTTTGCTGTTTCGACTGCTGGTGCAACAGGCAAGAGCGGATTCGTTGCTGCCTGCGTGAATTTAACCAATCCCGCGCAATAAAGACCATACTGTTGCTGCAAGACATCCTGCTCTGATTCATCCAGCCGTCCGCTTTCAGATAGCACAACAAGGTTGCGTGGCTGATTAAGGCAGCTTAACAAAAAATAAGCGAAGGGTTCTAATCTCAGATCATCCGTGACCGCCTGGTTCGCTGAAACCAACATTCCGTGATCCGCCATCATCTCCACAAAATTTTGTGGCACGCGGGCAAATAGTGCGCCTTCCAAAATTAACGACTTTGTTTTGCAGCCGAGACTTCCACCTGCAACTTTATCCCCGGCGGTAAAACGGTATTCGCCGCCTGACCATTCGCACAATGAATTGAAAATAGTTTTGACGTGCTCAACTCTAAGCTTCGTTAATTCATCGCGTGAGACACAGCGATAATAGACCAGTGCTTCGCTGAAGGAACGTCCGGTTGCGACTTCCTGCTGAATGCGGACGGCTGTTTCCTCTGTCACACGCCCAGCCCGAATTAAAATTGCGAGCGCTGAGTCCACGGCAAGATTACTGGCGGCGGCGTAAACCTCGCCCTCCGCAAAATAAATTATCCGCTCGGCTTTCAATTCCAACCTGCCGTCATTCAGATACAGGCTGCCGCTCAGACCCTGTTGATTGATCCTGCCAGCTAACTCAATGAACGGAGACTCCCGGAGTGTTCCGATTGGTTTGAAATCTGAGGCCATGTGCCATTCCTCTGTGGGGCAGAGTTTCCAAAAACTTAGGATTAAGAAATTAACATAGACGATTACTTGCCCAAACTATTTTTTTAGCGGGTGAGAGTTTACAACAAAGAACGTTTGGCTGGTAGTTATTTGCATAGCGACAGGAGATTAGTCAGGAACCTCAATTTTCAGCGTTTACCCGGATCATCTCTTGCCTCAATCGCTACAATCCCGTAAATTATTAAATTGTGCTCCCGTAGCTCAGTGGATAGAGCATCTGCCTTCAAGTAGGAGCCTGTATGGAGAATCGTAATTCGTACAGTGGAGGGTGCTGTATCGGTGAATCTCTAAGGAAGCTTGCGGGCTTTTATGACAACACCGAGGAAATCCTGTGAGTCATCACAGGCGATCCGTAGAGGCCATACGCATCCAGGCTGAAATTGCCTAAGATATGGTCCAGACCACAACTCAATAAAATGAGCCTGGGGAAATCCAGGGTGGTAAGCTAAGCAGAGGGTCACTGGTTCGAGCCCAGTCGGGAGTACCAATATTTTTTTGTTCTTATCCCCTTTTTAACCTATGCGCTACATTATTCATGGAGCCGGAACAGTTGGCAGCCTGGTTGGTGGCTTGCTCGGAGACACTGGCACTGAGGTTATTTTCATCGCTCGTCCAGCCCAGGCTGAAATCATCAATCAAACCGGGCTGATAATTCACTCGCTTTATCATCCCACCAAACACATTACTAAAATCAAAGCGGTTACTTCTCCGTATGAAATCCACCCACAAGCAGATGACGTGCTAATGCTCGCCGTCAAAAGCGCACAGACAGCGCAATGCGTACACGAGCTGCGTGAAGTTTATGCGCACAGCACACCGCTGTTCTGCCTGCAAAATGGTATGCGAAATGAAGTTACTGCGGCGGAAAGATTTCTGCACGTTTACGGCGCGATGGTTGGTCTGTGCGTGAATTTCATTGCACCGGGAGTCGTCGCGCACACGCTCAATCGTGATTTAGTCATCGGCAATTATCCGCTTGGCTGTGATGAAATCGCAACGAAGGTCGC
>JANMKB010000611.1:0-4776 GCA_031371805.1 Blastocatellia bacterium
CTGTTAATGACCTCGAACAAAAACACGTTCAGCGGCATCCGCACTCTGCATAAAACACAGGTTGGTCGCTCACGCGTTGATGTTCCGCAATTCATGCCTGATTGCCAGTACTACAATGGCCCAAGTCCTAATGATGTCTAAGGCAACTTAGGAATTAACATAAGCTGCAATGTAAGCAGTGATAAAGGACTGAGGTCAAACTCAGTCCTTTTTTATTAAGCTCAAGCCCTGGATAAAGCGGCAACTATGGAGTGCGGTGGCTCGACACCGCTTTGCGTTCAGCGCGGAAACTTTCTGTTGTCACCAAATTTGATCGCGAACACCAAAGCGGCGTCAAGACCGCCGCACTCCAAATGCTCCGCTGCATACGGCTTGCTCAATTTTCAGGCTTCGAGTATCTTAGTTCCACCTTTTGTGCAAATTGATATGGGTAGCTAATCATCTTTACGAAACCTTACCGACGATAATAATTTAATGCTGAATTTGGGAAAGCTTGTTTTAATAGCTGGGGTTGATGATGGGGGTTCGTGTTCCGATGGCTATTAAGGTGATAGTAAATAACTAAGCTGGTACGGAGGTCAAACACTTGTTGCAACTGCTGGAAAACCTTATCCGCGAATACGGCTTATGGGCAGTGGTGCTGGGAGTCATGATCGAAGGTGAGTTGACGCTGTTGTTTGCGGGAGTTTTATCGCATTACGGATTATTCAGTTTTAGCGAAGTCTTTTTGTGCGGGACGCTGGGCGGATTTGTCAGTGATTCACTTGGCTATTTAATTGGGCACACCTGCAAACGTCCAATTAGCAAGGCCGAATTCATCAAACGAGCACAGCCACGCCTGGAAAAACTTTGCCAGCGTTTCGGCATCTATTCAATTTTCCTGGTCAAATATATTTATGGGATGCGAACCGCCAGCGCCGTGTTCTGGGGGTTTGCCCAGATGCGCTATCGCCGTTTCGCTCCGGTCACGATGGCAAGTTGCATGCTGTGGGTAGGGTTAATGGCGGGCATCGGCAATTTTTTCAGCGAAGCAATTGAATTAATGATCGGACGCATCCAGCGCGTCGGGATAATTTTGCTGGTCGGTTTGCTGATTGCCTTTATTGTCGCCACGCTGGTTTATTTGATTGAATGGTACTGGGTTGTGAATAAGATTCCTGAACTGGGTATTCTCGGCTTGCGCGATTCGCACAGAACTGCAAGTACAAAATCCGAAGCCGAAATTATTCCCCTGCGTCGCAAGCAGCGCAAAATAAAAAACAAATCACAGGCAGCATAACCACACTTTTTTAGGCAGAGGTGAAACGACTTTGATAATCGAAGCACAAGCGCCCACGCGCATAGATTTAGCCGGCGGCACAGTTGATATTTGGCCGCTTTATTTATTTCATGAAAACGCACAAACCGTTAATTTTGCGATTGACCAATACGCACGCTGCCGCATTGAAACGCGCTCTGATCAACGGTTTGTGTTTGCATCCAAAGATCGCGGGACAACAGTCGAGATTAATTCTTACGACGCCTTGCGCGACGATCAGGAATTAGCACTCATCTCCAAAATTGTTCATTTCTTCAAACCTGACACTGGATTGAATATTACGACGGATTGTATGGCTCCGGCGGGGGCTGGGCTGGCTGGCTCTTCGGCACTGAACATCGCACTTTGCGCGGCGCTCAATCACCTGACTGAAAATCGGTTTACGCTGGAACAATTGCCCTTTCTCGCGGCAAATTGCGAGACGCAGGTGCTGGGCGTGCCCGCTGGTTATCAGGATTATTTTCCTGCCGTTTATGGCAGCGTCTCGAATGTGAAGCTGAAAATTGAAGGCGTCATTCGCGCTGAAATTCCCACTGATTTGGAGGAGTTGGAAAATCGCATCGCGCTTTGTTACAGCCACGCGCCGCGTAATTCAGGCGCGAATAATTGGGAGATGTTCAAGACGCATATTGACGGTGATAAAGTCCTCTTCGCCAAATTTGCGCGGATTTGCACGACGGCCCTGAAAATCGAACAGGCCCTGACCGCCAAAGCCTTTGATAAAATCGGCGCGATCTTTGCCGAAGAATGGGCCAGTCGCCGCGATTTGGTGCCAAATATTTCCACGGAAAAAATTGATGAATTGATTACTATCGCCAGGCAAAATGGCGCGGAATCGGCTAAAGTATGTGGCGCCGGCGGCGGTGGTTGTGTCGCCTTTTATTGTGAGTTCGGGCGCAAAGCCGAAGTCGAAAAAGCGCTGGCTGCGGCAGGCGGTCAGGTCATCAATTACAAGATTTCCCGGCACGGCGTCCAGGTTACTGAAGTTAAAAATTGAGGTCATAAATGAAATTGTCGCTCCCGAAAACAATTTATTTCAGCTTGTCCATCACACTTGTTTGTTTGCTTCTGACGGCCTGCGAACAACCGACAGCAACAGTCAGCGATTTGACCAAACCTTTGCCGACGGCGACACCCACGCCGACGTTATCTCCGACGCCTCCGCCGGAAGTTGATCCCCGCCGAACAGATTTGAATCGTGTCCTGGCAGGTATGGTGGCGCCGGATTTTACGCTGGAAGACATGAACAAAAAAGTTGTTCATTTGTCTGATTTCAGGGGTAAGAAAAATGTAATCCTGATTTTTTATCGCGGATTTTTCTGAGGGCATTGCCAGCATCAGCTCGGTGGGCTGAAATCATTACTAACGGAAGCAGAAAAAAAAGAAGTGAAGATTCTGGCCATCAGCCGGGACTCGCACGACGATTCGTGCAAGATGATTTATGAAACCGATAAGCCGGAATACCCGGGCGTTTTTGATCTGACTTTATTAAGCGATACGCCGCACAAAATTATTGATGAGTACGGCATTTACAATCCGGCAGAAGAACAGCTTGATCCTAAAACGAATACACATATTCCCAATGGGATTCCGTACCCCATCACGTACATCATCAACAAAGAGGGAATTGTTGCGGCGCGGTTGTTCGATCAGGTGACTTATGAGCGCCCAACCAATGCCCAGGTCAGAGCCGAATTAGTGAAAATCGGAGCGGTTAAATAGGAATAATAAATTGTCACAGCACCCACCCGACAGAAGCCTGAAAGGGTAATTTCAGGTTCAGCTCTGCGACCAGTATTTTCATCGAATCGTAACCATGAATCCAACCCCACCGGAATTATTCGGTGCTATAGAACCAAGACTCCCCATCGTCACACGCCAGCGTAATGCTTTGACATTGCGATCATAACCAGCCGCCGCACCGCCACCGCCACTGGCAGGCGCATAACCCCACGTCGCGCTGCCGGGACTTGCCGCTGTATAATCACTGGAATATTCAATGGTAAATGTTAAGCCCGTCGAACCGGGGCTGATGGTAGCAGAACTCAGTTTGAAATCCGTATTGTCAGGAATACCATCAACAATGACCACTTGTTGCGCGGCAAGCCCGCCTGTGTTGGTGAAATTGATGGCGTAGGTTAACTCAGTCCCTGGCCTTTGATCGCCGGTTGGGCTGACAGTTTTGGTAAGTGTCAAATATGGAGCTGCAGTAATCGTAGTGAGATCACTGGCAGTATTATTGCTGGTGTTAATTTCGCTGCCCCCGGAAACGCTGGCTTGATTCGTGATGCTTGCGGCGGCTGTCGAAGCTACCGTTACGGTTAAAGTAATGGGCGGATAACTTGTGCTTGCAGCTAGTGTATTGCTGCGCGTGCAAGTGACAGTTGCACTGGCAATACTACACGTCCAACCCGTTCCGGTGGCTGCGGTTGGCGTCAAGCCGGTCGGCAGTGTATCTGTCACTGTCACTGTCCCTGCGGTTGCCGAGCCGCCACTGTTTGTCGCCGTGAGTTGATAGGTTGCGTTCGTTTGTCCCTGCGTGAAGTTCCCGGTATGTGATTTGGCGATGGTCATATCGGGCACATTAAGTGCAGTGATAGAAAGAACGGTATTTCCATAATCACTGTTGTAATGGTAGCTGCTACCGGAAAAATCATAGGCCAGCGCAGATAAGGTTGTCGTTCCTGCGCCAATAATGCGTACCGTGTAGGTGGTGGAAATTGTGCCGCCTGCTTTACCGCCGAATTGCGTTGGCCCAATACAACTGCGATAGGTTCCACTGGTGGGAACGGTATCCCAGCCACAGGCATCCGCATAGAATTTGGTGTTGGTGCCTCCTGCTGGGGCTGTATACGTGGTGGTGAGCGCTGTGACTTCAAAGATACTGGCGGGGAAGGGCAGGTAAGCTTCCAACTGTTCATAGCCATTCGTTGCGGTGTTAGCATTCAGCGTAACTGTATAAGTGCCACCAACATAAACCGTGGAAGGGCCGCTAATAGAAGTCACGGAATTACGATTTTGTGAGACAAGTTTTTCGACATACAGTTCGCGTGGCGTCGGTGTGCTGACGGTTGTTACTCCGTCACTGGCTGTGATGTGATAGCTGCGCTTTGTATTGTAGGCCGCGCTTGTGCGTGTAATCCGCACCAGAAAGTAAAAATCCCGACTGACCCCTGCACCTGTTGTTCCAGCGTTGATAGTGCTTAAGCCATCAAGGTTGACATTTGCATTCGTGCTGTCCCAAACAAAATTGATGGTCAGATTGGTGATGGCTGCGCCACTGACAACGCGGACGCCAACAGGAAACAGGTCAGGACCAACGGTGGTGTCATTACTATCCAGCCCGATAACACTCCAGGTAACAGGAGTGATAGTAATTTGTGCGTAAGCTGTACTTACTCCGCCTGCTCCCAAAAAGATTACTGACAGCAGGAACGATAGAAAAAACGGGTATCCTG
>JANMKB010000615.1:0-2369 GCA_031371805.1 Blastocatellia bacterium
TCGCCTGTGACTCCGACCAGTCCCTGAATTTCCGTTACTGCGTTTGAACCAATGAAACTGGGCATGTGCGGCAAATCTGCGCCGATTGAAGGCGAGTTATAAATGAGCGTTGGTGTCGCGACAAATTTTGGCCGGAACGCAGCCTGCGCCTGAAGGACATCTTCGGCGGCGCTGCGTTCGTTGAATTGTGATTGTTGATAATTTGAGGCCTGTGCGAGTGCCAGCCGCACAGCTTCGTCGCGTGCCAGAACAATATTTCTTGGCGGATTGGTAGTTTGGGCATAACCTTTACAACTTAACAAAAGCAATAGTATGCAGTTTATCAGCGAAATGGTCTTAATCATCCGAGGCAGTTTCTTAAGCACAATTAATTTTGCCAGTATGTGATGAAGTGAGGGAGGGGCTTACTTGCCGCTCATCGCCGCCCCATCTGGCCCAACTTTTATTTCTGCTACTTTGCCGCGTCGTTTGATTTCTGCTTCGTAATAAACGACAGCATTGTTTTTGGTGATGGATTCGACTTTGAGGATTTTATTTTTGCCTGCTTCCCGTTCGAGACCTGCTTTCACGCTGGCTGGCAGTGTGGCGAGCGCTACTTCTTCTTCAACTTCCACGACAGTTCCGTTGGCATCAATCAGAAGGTCTTTCGTGTGGCCGCTGACAGTCATTTCGACTTCGTAAAAAGTTTTGCCAGCTTTCTTTTTCTGCTGCGAAGCCTTTGATGGTGGCTCCTTTACTTTGCTCACGCACAGTTTGCTGAACCGCAGCGGGGAGCTTTTTCATTGTGACCCGCTTTTCAGAATCCTGCGCCTGAGCGGTTCCAGTCAACAGCAAGCCAACTCCGAGCAACAGTAACGATGCAAATAATCTTGTCATAATAAATTCTCCGGTTCACGGAATAGAATGTTTTGCGATTCGCTAAAGTTATAACATCACTTAATAAATGTCGAATGGTTATCAGGACAGCATCGGGATAATTCACTCCCTTTTTTTTCGGCGGTGTTTTGCGGTATCCTCTCGCCTTACTTTTTATCATTGTTACTTCATCAGGAACCGCAAAACCATGCAGAAAATTCTCGCTCAGATTCCGCACCGTATAGACGCGGCATTTGCTCTGTCCGTTACATCCGCCGATAAATTTGCCAATCTTTTGCGCTGGATATTGGGCGCGATCTTCGCCGTCGCTTTTTTGTGGTCGTGGAACGATTCCGGCGCGATCAAAATGATTTATCTGGGCATGGCTTTGGTCTGGATATTTGTCGCATTGGCGTTTGGGAAGACAAACCAGTCAGGTTCAGGGAATCTTCTGCTTTATTTTGATCTGGCAATTATCAGCCTGGGTTTGCTTGGTTGTGCGTGGCAGGGCTTGTTGATCAACAAAGGCGCAATAATTTTTTTATGCTATTTCCCTGTGCTGGCAATGGTGGCAAGGCGGATGGATATTTTGCTGCTGGCGAAGGTTGTGATTTTTATCATTGTTTTTTATGCAATCCTCAGTGTAGTTGCTATCGGATCATTTCCTTTGTTGCGCGGGTTGCTGATCGCCGCGATGGGGTTTTCGGCATTTGCTGTAACACGCAAGCCAAAAAAAGAATTGGTCAATGCAGCGAGTGAGGCGGCGAGGGAAGCTTATGAGCTTGGCGCAAAAGAGAAGGCTACGGAATTAACGGCGCAGGTGCATGAACATTTAATGCCGCCCGTACAATATCATTTGCCAGGGCTATATGTGACTTACAAACATGCAGTTGGGTCAGAAACGAGCGGCGATTATTATCAGGCGTTTGAGACTCCGCGTGGGCCGCTGGTGATGCTGGCGGATTTAATGGGGCAGGGATTAGCGGCGGCGATGATTGTTGCGCAATTGCAGCACAAAATTGCTGGCCTGGCTGAACAACAAAAATCTCTCAGTGAAATTGCTACAGAATTAAATGCTCATATCCGGGAAAAATTTCAGGGTACGCAAAAGATGACCTGCGTGCTGGCGCGTTGGGAAGGCGCGAAATTACACTATGTCAACGCGGCGCATTTACCGACGCTGCACGTCAGCAAACGCGAAGTATTTACAGTTCCGGTAAACAATGCGGCGGCCCTGGGCGCAGACGAAAATATTATGTTCACCGAAAACGAACTGGATTTTCAAAAGGGCGATATGCTGTTGCTGTATACCGATGGCGCTTATGCGGGACTGGCTTCAGACCGCGAAAATGGCGCCAGAGAAATTGAGCGGATGACAAATGAATTCAACAGCGGCGAAGTCAACACGCTTTGTCATCGCATCTTTGATTGCGGTCAGCCGGAATATTTTCGGGTGCTTGATGACAGCACCGTCGTCGTTGTGCGGCGGCAGGAAGATGTGGGCGAGTGAAACC
>JANMKB010000641.1:0-2624 GCA_031371805.1 Blastocatellia bacterium
TTCTACGAAGTAAGAACCGCCCAACGGATCAACTGTATTTGTAACGCCGGTTTCGTGCGCGATGATTTGTTGTGTGCGTAACGCAATTAAGGCGGCGCGTTCGGTCGGCAACGCCAGCGCTTCGTCATAACCATCGCAGTGCAAAGATTGTGCGCCGCCCAGCACCGCCGCCAGCGCCTGAATCGCTACTCGTGAAATATTATTGATTGGCTGCTGGACGGTTAAGGAAACTCCGGCGGTTTGGGCGTGAAAACGCATTTGCCAACTGCGCGGATTTTTAGCGTTGAAGCGTTCCGTCATCACGCGATGCCAGATTCGGCGGGCGGCGCGATACTTGGCAATCTCTTCAAAAAAATCGTTATGGGCATTGAAGAAAAATGAGAGGCGCGGCGCAAATTCATCTACGTCGAGGCCTTCACGAATGCCGTATTCAAGGTATTCAATGCCATCGCGCAACGTGAACGCCAGTTCCTGGGCGGCAGTGGAGCCGGCTTCGCGGATATGATAACCACTGATCGAAATCGAATTCCACTTCGGCATTTCGGCGGCGCAAAATTTGAAGGTGTCAGTCACCAGACGCATCGAAGGACGCGGCGGATAAATCCACTCTTTCTGGGCGATGTATTCTTTCAAAATATCGTTTTGTAACGTGCCACCCAGCTTGCGCCAGTTCGCGCCCTGTTTTTCTGCCGTCGCCAAAAAGAACGCCAGAATCATCGAAGCCGGACAATTAATGGTCATCGAAGTCGTAACTTGTTCCAGCGGAATCCCGTCGAACAAAACTTCCATATCCTGTCGCGAAGAAATTGCGACGCCACATTTTCCGACTTCGCCTTCGGCCAACGGATGATCCGCGTCATAACCCATTAACGTTGGCAAATCGAACGCCGTAGACAATCCGGTTTGTCCGTGCGCCAGTAAATATTTGAAGCGTTGATTCGTATCGAAGGCAGAACCGAAGCCCGCGAACTGGCGCATTGTCCAGATTTTTCCCCGATACCCGGTCGGATGAATTCCGCGCGTATAAGGCGGTTCGCCAGGGAAGCCAATTTCTTCCGCAAAATTTGTGTCGCGCAAATCGTTCGGCGTGTAAAGCCGCGCAATTGGTTTGAGTGAAACTGTCGAAAATTCTTTTTGCGTTTCCGGCAATTTTTGCAGCGCTGGCTGGAGCGTGTTTTCTTCCCACTCCTGCTGCTGGTCCGCGACGGAATTATTTGCTGTAGTTTCTATCATAAAATTATTTGCTGAGCGCTTCGATGTGTGTTTTCACGGTTGCGCCCAGTGTCTGTAAATTGTATCCGCCTTCCAGACACGAAACCAGACGACCATTTGCCGATGATGCGGCAAGGCTTTTCAGACTTCTGGTCATCGCCTGATAATCCTTATCCTGTAACATTAATTGCCCTAACGGGTCTTCGCGGTGAGCATCAAATCCGGCGGAAATGATAACTAAATCGGCGGCAAATTTTTTGACGATTTGTTCCAGCCCTAATTCAAACTGGCGCAGATAGTCCTGGGCCGGAGTTCTCTGAGCAAGCGGAATATTGAGTGTAAATCCTTCGCCCTGCCGTTGCCCGATTTCCTGCGCCGAGCCTGTGCCCGGATACCAGGGATATTGATGCAGGCTGTAATAAAAGACAGAATTGTCTTCGTAAAAAATATCCTGTGTGCCGTTGCCGTGATGGACATCGAAATCCACGATCAGGACTTTTTTGATTTCCGGGTATTTGGCTTGCGCATAACGAGCGGCAATGGCGACGTTATTAAATAAGCAAAACCCCATCGAATGATCAACGGTCGCATGATGTCCGGGTGGACGACAGGCAACGAAAGCATTTTCAGCTTCGCCCCGCATGATTTTATCAACCGCCAGACAAGCGCCGCCTGCTGCTAAGCGAGCTACGACTTCAGATTGGCGTGAAACGACGGTATCGGCATCCAGGCGAACGCGTGAATTATTGCTGGCTTCACACGCACTTTCCACAGCGGAAATAGTTTGCAACTCATGACAACGCAGAATGTCTTCATCGGTAGCGGCAACGGGGGCAAGCACCAATAATTCCTCAGCTAAATCCTGGTCGGCCTGGATTCCTTTAATAATCGCTGCATACCTGGCCGGGCATTCAGGATGTTCGCCCGTGTCGTGCTGTAAAAAATCTTTGGTACTGATGAGTGCGGTTGACATATTAATCGTATGTTAAGCAGGAAAGCGCCGATTGGCAAAGTAAACCGCACAACCTTAAAAAAGATGATTGAAAAAGTGGTACGGTCTTTGCGAGTAAAATTGTTTCTTTCTTTTATAAGTTCGCTTGAACAGGGAAATGAACAGGCAATCAACCACAATTTTAATTATTTTAGTGCTGCTAACTTTTGGTGGATTAATTCTGGTTTCTAATTTTATCGGCGGCCAAAAATCTGCCACCGAGACGGCGCTGGCTTCCGTCGCAGCCAGTCCGAAATTATTGCAGACTCCAGCTTCCAGAATCAGTGCCAGCAGCAGTCGCGTTCCGGCGGAATTACAAAATGCGCTGGAGCAACTAAACAATTTATCCGAGGCCGTCAAGGCCGGCGACTGGACAAAAGCGCAGGGGCTTTTTTTCGCCTTTGAACTCAAAGATCAGCGG
>JANMKB010000731.1:0-2410 GCA_031371805.1 Blastocatellia bacterium
TTCGGGACAGGCCGTGCATCAGGTCGCTGTTACGATTATGCAACTCAAGCGCACCGAAGTGACGGACGATAATGGTGTTTACGAGTTCAAAGACGTACCGCCCGGCAGATACGATATCAAAGCGCACCTCGACCTGGCTCCAGACGTTATCAAAACCGTACAGGTCTTGGCGGGCAGTGCCGTCACTGCCGATTTGCAAATTAAGCTGACCGGCGTGAAAGACGAAGTCACGATCACCGCTTCCGGCAACGAAGAATCCACCTTCAATTCAATCCAATCCGTGACCTCAGTCGGCGCGCTTGAATTGCTGCAAAAAAACTCCACCTCGCTGGGCGAAGCATTAGACCATGAATCAGGCATTGCGAAACGCAGCAATGGCCCGGGTTCGTCGCGGCCTGTGGTGCGCGGGTTTGACGGGGATCGCGTGCTGGTCTTGCAGGACGGCATGCAACTCGGCGCGCTCGGTTCGCAATCGGGCGATCACGCAGAGCCGATAGATTTGCTCGCACTGGATAAAATTGAGGTCGTCAAAGGCCCTGCCACGTTGCTTTATGGCAGCAGCGCGATTGGCGGCGTCGTCAATGCCATTTCCAGTCACGACTCGGCGCACAAAGGTGTGCATGGTTATTTGACGGGCATTGGCAGTACGAATACAAATCAGGCGAGTGGCAGCGGCGGCATCGAATTTGGCACAGACAAATGGCTGTTTTGGGGCAACGCCAGCGGCTCTCACGCGGACGATTATCATTCGCCGCTCGGCTTGGTGAAGAACTCTTATGCCATCAACGGCGATGGTTCAGGCGGCGTGGGATATTTCGGCCAGCACGCCTATTTCAGTGGCAGCTATGATTACGCGCACCAGCGTTATGGCGTACCGTTAGACACGCGAGAAGCTGATCCCGAAAAGGTCTATCTGAATATGCATCGTCACAGCGGCGTTTTTAATTTTGGCTGGCACGATCCCTTTAGCTTTGCCAAAGAGGCTAGATTTTTCACGCAATACAACGATTACGAGCATCGCGAAATTAATGGCGAGACGGGCGAGGTCAATACGACTTTCAAAAATAAAACGTTTGTCTATCGGGGCATGTTTGAGCAGAAAAAAGCGGGCATCTTATCCGGCAGTTCTGGTTTCTGGGGGCTGCATCGTGATTATCAATCCGTCGGCGTAGAGGCTTTGACGCCACCTGTGAAGCAGAATTCTTTCGCTGCTTTTACCTTACAAACGCTTGATTTTAAGCGGGCCTCGTTACAATTGGGTGGACGCCTTGAGCATAACGGTTATGATCCGACCGGCTTACAACCTCGCTCCTTCACCGGGTTTTCGGGGGCAGTTGGAGTGCGTGTGCCTTTATGGGAGGGGGGCGCGTTCGTGGCAAATTACAGTCATTCGTTTCGCGCGCCAGCGTTGGAAGAGCTTTATAACCACGGCCCCCACGGCGGCAATTTGACGTTTGAAATTGGCAACTTCAATCTACAGCCCGAACGCAATGATGGCATTGATCTTTCGTTGCGCCACTCGACGGCACGGTTTCGCGCCGAGGTGAACTACTTTTTTTATCACATCAACGATTTTGTTTTTCTGGCTCCGACGGGTGCCAGGGACGCGGCATCAGATTTAATTATTGCCAATTATGCGCAAGGCACAAGCCGTTACACCGGGGCGGAAGTGCGCTTTGACGTTTCGTTGCATAACAACCTATGGCTTAACACGAGTGTTGATTACGTGAATGCGGAGTTGATCCAGAACAAGACGCCATTGCCGCGCATTCCACCCTTGCGTGGACGGATCGGACTTGATGCCACATATAAAAGCTTCAATTTACGCCCGGAAGTGATTTTCTCAGGCTCACAATTGCGCTTGTTTCCGACCGAGACTAAAACGGATGGCTATGCCACATTCGGATTGACAGCTTCTTATACGATAGCCACGCAGCATCTGGCGCAAATTATCTCGGTGAATGCTTTTAATTTGGGGAATGAGTTATACCGCAATCATCTTTCGTTTCTGAAAGATTTTGCGCCGGAAATCGGGCGTGGTGTGCGCGTGAGTTACACGCTGCGATTTTTCTAAGTAGGTATAGACAGGATTAACAAGATAGACAGGATTAAGGAAACCTGTCTCTTCATCGGCTTGCTACGTGCATCTTGTACATTTTGTTAATCCTGTCTTGTCTGGCTCAGTAGCGTAGACGCTTTGGCCTCAAGCGCTGTCATCGCTTTCGTTTTTCGCAACGGCTCAGGCAGCGCAGCAATGGCTGCCTGAGCGGCAATGAAAGCTTGCCGGGCTTCAGCTTTGCGACCCGCTTGCCGCAGGATTTCGCCGCGTTGCACCAGCCACATTTCCTGACGCGGCGCGGATGCTGACAATGCGTCCAACCTTACAATTGCCGCGTCCCAGCGTTTGAGG
>JANMKB010000012.1:0-4610 GCA_031371805.1 Blastocatellia bacterium
CCAAAGATCATCCCCGCCTCACGTGGTGTCCCTGTAAATGCGGTGGTTAAGCCTCTGCCACGTTCGCGCATGATATTGGCGATGACCAGGATCAGATACGCCATTCCTGCCGACAGGCCTGCGCCGATTATGACCAACGCCATCCCGGTCACGCGCACTTGCTGAACCGTTCGCAAGCCCCGGTTGCATTGTGGACAGAGGCGGATCGCACTCGTGGTTTCGTACCCGCACGAGAAGCATTTTCGCGGAGCTACTTCAGTTGTCATGAACGGTATCTCCTGATTCAAGGCTTGTAATAACTCTTTTGCCTTCCATTGCTCCTCCTCTTATTTTTCACTAACCGCAAAGCTGTTTGGCTGGTATCCGCTTGTTATGACTGAAGCTCGAAATTCAAGCCGAAGCTTCGATTATTTGTTTAATTTCTCCGATTAAATACAGCGAACCACAGACGCAAATTAAACCGTGCGACGGCGTTCGTTGCAATGCCTCGCGTAATGCTTCAGCGACAGATTCTGCCTGAATTGACGGAATATTTAGTTGTGTAGCTGCGTTGGAAATTACAATGGGGCTGGCGCTCCGTGGGTTGTTGATGTGCGTAGCGATAATTATTGTGGCGAAGGGGAACAACATTTCCGCCATGCCGGAAATTGCTTTATCGCTCATCGCACCGAAAATCATTGTGATGGGAATGTTTGCTTCGTAAGTGCGCAAAAATTCCTGTAAGGTTTTTGCGCCTGCCAGATTGTGTGCGCCATCCAGCAAAACCTGCCTGCCTTCGACGGTGATAATTTCCAGGCGTCCGACCCAGTTAACATGTTCGAGGCCTGCTTCAATCGCTGATTTAGGCATGCACAAACCCTGCTGGCGCAATTGCTCGGCAATGTGAATTGCGGTGCGGGCATTGATCGTTTGATGTGCGCCGCGCAAATTTAACTGGACTGAGTAATCGGTCAGAGCCGTGTGATATTTGAAATGAAACATCCCGGTCGAAGCTTCATCGGTGAGCAATTTATTTTCCGGCGCTTCGACAAAAATAAGCGGTGCGCTGAGCTCAGTCGCACGTGCGATAATTGTCTGCGCTGCTTCTTCTGCCTGCGGCGCTATGATCACAGGAACGTTTGCTTTGATAATGCCGGCTTTTTCCGCCGCGATTTGGGCAAGCTGATGACCAAGATATTCCTGATGATCCAGGCTGACCGGAGTGATGGCGCAAACTGTTGGCGCACAAATATTCGTGGCATCAAGGCGACCGCCTAATCCTACTTCCAGAATTGCCAGATCAATGTTTTGTTCGGCGAAATATAAAAAGCCGATTGCCGTGACCTGCTCAAAATAAGTCGGCAGCGCAGGCAATGTTTTATTATCCACAAGTTTTTCACATGCTGTACGAACCTGGTTTGCCAAACGCGCAAAATCTTCCGGCGCAATTTCCTGACCGTTCACACGAACGCGCTCCGTGATCGAAACTAAATGCGGCGAAGTGTAAAGCCCGATGTGATGACCTGCGGCGAGGGCAATGGCTTCGACCATTGCCGCCGTTGAGCCTTTGCCATTGGTTCCGGCGATGTGGACAACTTTGTAGCGCAGTTGCGGCTCGCCCAGCTCGCGGCATAACGCAGCGATGCTGTCCAGCCCAAGTTTCATCGCCAGCATTTCGTGTCCAAGAGTGTAAAGATAATTGAGAGCTTCAGTGAAATTCATAGGAAATCAAAAGGCAAATATCAAAAGGGCGGCGCTTAAGATTTTCTTTTTTCAAGATAGGAAGGGAACTATCTTCCGCCCCTTTTTATTTTTGATATTTGCCTTTTGCCTTTTGCTTTCATTTGCCTATGAACATTGCTTTGCGCTTTTGCACAAAGGCCTGGACGCCTTCGCGGAAATCGGCGGAATGGAAGCATTCGGCCTGGTTAACTGCTTCAAATTCCAGCGACTCGGCTAAGTTGTGCGTCAGGCCATAATTGAGTCCGGCTTTAATCTTAGCCAGTGAAATCGCGGGTGAAGCTTTCAAGCGTTCGGCGATTGCGTTCACGGTGGCGTCAAGTTCTTCGTAAGGCACGACGCGATTGACGATGCCTAATTGCAGAGCTTCCTGCGCAGTGACGGTTTCGCCCAGCGCAATCATTTCAAAAGCTTTGTGATAACCCACCAATTGCGGGACAAAATGCGTTCCGCCGCCGTCCGGCATCAAGCCGATGCGCACAAACAATTCCGCGAATTTGGCCTGCTCCGAAGCGATAATCAAATCGCAGGCCAGCGCGTAATTACAGCCGATGCCAGCGGCAAAGCCGTGCACGCGAGCAATGATTGGTTTAGGCGTGGCACGCATCGCAAGGATCGCGGGATTCGTCGTGTTGCGCAGCGATTCCGTGACATCGTAATGCGCGGAATCCATGGCATTAAATCCGCCGAGGTCGGCGCCGGCGCAAAAGGCGTCATCGGCTCCGGTGATGATGATGACTTTTGATTCGTCATTGACGGACGCAAGAATTGCCTGCGAAAACAGCCCGAACATTTCGGGTGTGATCGCATTGCGCGCTTGGGGACGATTGAAAGTGATGCGCTTGATACCGTTTTCAAGCGTGATAAGTAATGGTGACTCTGCTGACATGTAAAATTTCCTTTCTGAAGTTGGAAGATAACGAGCCCAGCGTCATTGTCGCTTAGGCGTAAACGATTTACAATCTGCGCGTTGAGAGTTGAGGGCTGCATCTGCAAGAGGAGAATTCATTGTGTCCGAACTAAAACAATTATTTGATCTGACTGGCAAAGTTGCGCTGGTCACTGGCGGTTCGCGCGGGCTTGGGTTGGAAATGGCGGAAGGGTTGGCCGAAGCCGGAGCTGCGTTGATGTTGCTGGCGCGGCGTGAGCAATGGTTATCGCCAGCAGTCGAAGGACTCAAACAACGCGGTTTCAAAGTCGAAGGTGCAGTGTGTGATGTCGCCAATCCTGATGTCGCTCCGGCGACTGTGGCGCGGACTGTGGCTGCCTTTGGCAGGATAGATATTCTGGTCAATAACGCGGGCGTAACGTGGGGACAACCTGCCGAAGAGCTTCTGCTCGACAAATGGAATATGGTGCTGGAAATTGATTTGACTGCCGCGTTTTTATTTTGTCAGGCGGCTGGCAAAGAAATGATGAAGCAGAAATATGGGCGCATTATTAACATCGCTTCGGTGCTGGGAATGATCGGAACCATGCCGGAACTGGATCATCATCTCTTAGCATATGTCGCGGCAAAAGGCGGATTGATTGCGCTCACACGGGAGTTAGCCGCGAAATGGGCGCAACATAATATTCGTGTGAATGCGATTGCGCCGGGATTTTTTCCTTCGCGCATGACCGAAAAATCTATGGCAGCGCACGGTAACGAACTGGCGGCGACGACGCCAATGAAACGTGTTGGCAAAGAAGGCGAATTAAAAGGCGTCGCTGTGTTCCTGGCCGCCGACGCCTCAAATTACATCACCGGACAAACGATTGCGGTGGACGGTGGAATGACGGCGGTGTAAGAGGGTTCAGAATTTAGGATTTGGGATTTAGCGCAAAGGCGAAATAATTTTTTTGACACCTGAGCATTCATCCTCAAACCCTGAATCCTGAAGCCTGGCTCCTAAATCCTAATTATGATTAATTCACCCAAATACGACGAACGCCCCTGGGGCAATTTTACTGTCCTTGACGAGGCTGACACTTTCAAAGTCAAACGCATTGAGGTTTTGCCCGGCAAACGATTGAGCTATCAAATACACGCGCAACGCGCCGAGCATTGGTATATCGTGGCAGGTATTGCCACTGTCACGCTGGATGGGAAAGACTTACATTTACAAGCAGGCGAGGCCGTAGACATTCCACAGGGCACAGCCCATCGGATCGAAAATCCCGGCGCTGAAAAAATGATTTTTGTCGAAGTGCAGCGCGGCACTTATTTTGGGGAAGATGACATTGTGCGTTTGCAGGATGATTACGGGCGGAATTGACTTGTTTCAGCGAAACAGATAGCTTCTCAGGCTGTAAGTCACCCCTGCATCAAATAGCACTGGCAGCATACGCAGCCGGTACATCATATCCAGTTAAAAATTCCGGTCGCACCCGGCATCACCTATGTCAGTCCGCGCTCGTTACCTGATCGTCATCATTGCCCTGATTTTATTGATTGTCACAACGCTGGCATCGTTTCAATGCTCGCGTTTATTGCAAGCACAACTGATGGCGAAAAGCGCGGTCGGAAACATGATTGCGATCAATGTTTTTTCCCTTGCGCAGGAGGCGATTAATAACAATCCGCAAAAATCGGCCCAGGCGGCAATCAAGGATGACCCACAGGTAAAAGTCTGGCTTGACGCCAGTGGGCGCAATCAAAAATTTTCCTACCTGGCAATTCTGGCAGCGGATAATGCCGTGATTGTCGAATCTGATCCGCAACAAAATCGCCAGTTGCCCCTCACCACTTCCATCGAAAAACTGAACGAGAAAAACTGGCTGCGGCAATGGCTGGAATTACGGCGCGGAAACAGGCTTTACGAAGTCAGTACACCGCTCAATGTTAACGGTCAACCATTTGGACGGTTTGTGGTGGGATTTCCCGCGCCGGCAATTTATCAGGAGGTCGC
>JANMKB010000438.1:0-4714 GCA_031371805.1 Blastocatellia bacterium
TAGTAAAGCAGGGCAAAGTTTTTGCCGTAGATATTCAGCCGGAAATGTTGGCGATGATGGAGGCGCGGAAAAAGGCGGCGCAGGCTGATAATGTCATCACTGTGCAGGGAACTGAGCAGGACGTAAAATTGCCTGCGGAAGCAGTAGATTTAGCATTTATGGTTGATGCCTATCACGAGTTTTCTTATCCGCTTGAAATGATGCAGAGCATCGTCAAAAGCCTCAAACCCGGTGGGCGTGTGGTGTTGATTGAATATTGTGGCGAAGACCCGACCGTGCCAATCAAAAAGGTTCATAAAATGACTGTCGCGCAGGCGCGCAAGGAAATGGAAGCAGTGGGACTGGTTTGGAAAGAAACGAAAAACTTTTTACCGCTTCAGCATTTTATTGTGTTTGAGAAGGCGAAATAGTAGAAGTGCTGAGAAGAAAGTGTTGAGCCTGCTGCCGCAATTTATGGACTGGCAGCAGGCTCAGCACTTTTTTTTATTTCGACAAAAATAACTCACGGTCAAAATTCTTCGCTTCACCGGCCACAGCAAATTGAAAATTTCTGAGATATTTGTTAGCGACGCGATTGATGTCTTCGGGAGTGACTTTGGCCACGGCGTCGAGCCACTTGAGCGCTTTCCGCCAGTCACCTGCCAGCAATTCGTATTCGCCCAAACGTGCGGCCTGGGAATCGTTGGTTTCGAGGTTGCGGTAATAAGTCGTCAGGAATCCGGTGATGAATTCTGGCAACGCTTCGGAGCGCAGGATGTTGCGCTGCACGATTTCGATTTGATCGAACATCACCTTGATGGCTTCGTTTGGTTTGGGGGTACTTACAGAGATGAAACCGGTATTCGTGCCCTGCGTCAGCAAATCAATATTTGGTGCGTAAGAAAGATTCCGGCGCACACGGACTTCGTAATAAAACTGCTGGTTGAGAATGCTCTGCGCGACCATCATTGCCGCATAGTCAGGATCGCCGATGGCAGGTGAAGCAAACGTCGCCCGAATATAATTTGTAGGCACACTACGCTCAACAATTTTCAGATTAGGTTTGTCTACATCTTTGAAAACCGGTGGCGGTTCGGGTTTGTAATCGCCTTTTGGTAGCTTGCCAAAACTTGCTTCGACTTTGCGTTTGACTTCTTCAACGGTGACGTTACCGACGACGACGACGAGCATCCGTGAAGCCATTAACTGCGTGGCATGATAAGCCTTAAGATCAGCCGCCGTGAGCTTGCCGATGGTTGCAATTGTGCCGAAGGGACGATTGCGATAAGGGTGTGACGCGTAAAGCATTTGATCGCTCAGCGAGGTTACATAATTTTCCGGGTCGTCGCCTTCCTGCTTCAAACCGTTCAGCATCTTGTCGCGTTCGAGCGTGATTTCTTTTTCCTCGAAGGTCGGGTTCAAGACAATATCCGCCAGCAAATTCCACGTCCGATCAAATTGTTGTCGTACACACAACGTGGCAACGGTGCTGAAATCATAACCGCCACCTGTGCTAATGACCGTGCCGATGCGATCTTTTTCACGGTTGATCTGGCTCTTGTTGTAATTTTTAGTGCCGAGTTGCGCCGTTTCCCACATCAGGTTTTCGATCCCGGCATTTTTCTCGTTGATGTTACGCGAACCGCCTTTAAAATAGACGCGCGCCGCTACGACTTCGTTGGCGCTAACACGGCGCACAATAACTTTCAGTCCGTTGGTAGTGGTGAAATCAGAGGTTATGTCAGCGGCTGATTGCGGGGTCACACTGGGCGCAGGTGCGGCAGACTGAGCTATCGCCAGCCCTGGAACCAGCAGGCAAAGCGTGAAGGCCAATTTGAGATTTGAGCGACAAAAATTGAGTGATAAAAATTGAGCGATAAAAATTGAGCTTTGAGATTTGAAATTCATTTTATTACTTTACCAATAAATCCTGTTCAGTTAATCCAATTCGTTTTTTCTCTTCATCAGAAAGTAAAACGCCGACGACACGCTTTTGGCCTTTGATGTATTTGCGCACATATTTTTGAATATCGGCTTTGGTTACTTTGCGACAGTTTTCAATGTAATTGGCATAATAATCCAGCCCGGAACTGGCCCACCAAAAGCTGACGGTATGCGCGTATTCTGACGGTTTTTCCCGTCCAAAAATCTCGTTCGATTCCAGCAAAGTCTTGGCGCTTTCAAGCTGTTCATCGGTCAGATAATCAAGCGAATCCAGTTTCGCCAATTCAATATTTACGGCTTTGACGGAAGCCTTGAGTTTGTCCGGTGTGGTTTGTGCGATGAACTGGATCGGCCCGACATTGCGCTGCGTTAAATAACCCAAAGACACGCCAGTCATCAACCCGCTATCAACCAGATTTTTGTAGAATTTTGAATCCTGTTGGCGCAGGGCGAAGGAGAAAACATCGGCGGCGTAAGTGGACGCTGCATCGGTGTCGGTCGAAGGGCCATGAAAGCCAATAATCATCGTCGCCGCCTGTACGGGCTTCGTCACGATGACTGCGTCGTCTTTTGGCATGGGCGGATGCGTGACGAGCGGGTTTTTGATAAAGGGATTTTCCCCTGCTGCCCAATCGCCGTACATCTCCTGTGCCATCCTGAAAATTTCCTGTGTGTTGACATCACCCGCGACAATCAATGCGGTATTGTTGGGTAAGTAAAACTTACTTTGAATCGTGCGCATTTTTTCCGGCGTACTTGTTTCAATGACAGAACGAACGCCCAGCGGATTTTTGCGCGAAGGATATTTCCACCACATCTTTTCATCAATCGCGTGATTCAGAAAATAAAATGGATTGGCTTCGTTGCGCGAAAATTCATCCAGCACGATCTGGATTTCCTGATCCAGCTCCTGTTTATCAAAGAGCGGATACCGCAATGCATCGCGCATAATTATCATCGCCGGACGCAGGCTGGTTTTGACGGCAGTGGCGTAATAATTGACTACTTCTTCGCGGGTCGTGGCATTACGAAAAATTGCCAGTTCACCCGCCCCGTCGGAATATCCTTCAGTCTTGGATTTCTCGTTCGACTTGAAAAACATATGTTCGTACAAATGTGACAAGCCATTGAATTCCGGCGGCTCGGTGTATGAACCGTTCTTCACCGCCAGTTCAATGGTTACGAGCGGAACCGAATGATTTTCGGTTACGATAACCTGCAAGCCATTTTTAAGCGTTGTTTGCTGCCATTGTGGTTTGGCGAATGCAGGAAGAGAGAAAAGGAAAAGTAAAATTGCGAATTTAAAAGCGGGATACTTGAACTTGATAATAACGAGCCTCCTTAAACTACCGCCCAGGAATTAGAGCGAGCCATTATCCGCGATAGAGAGACCGCATTCAAGTACTTGTTTTATCAAATTGCAGAAACACGTACGCAGTAAGTGTACATCGTCGCCCTTACTTCGTGCGGGCTTATGCATTTACCACAGCGCAAAAATCTTATAGCCCCAGCCCGCCAGAAACATTACGATCATCACATAAAGAAAAATATCTGCCCCGCGCATTGTTAGTGCTTTTAGCCAGGGGACACGACGATACATCAGTAAACCGCACAGCGGAATTAGCGCGGCGGTGATGAGGCAGGCGATCAAGCCAAACGGCTGCGTAACGAATGCTTCATAAAAATGAAATCTGACCGTGTGGGCAAAACTCGTCGTCAATCCGCAACCAGGGCAGGGAATGCCAGTCAGCTTTAAGAAAAAACACGGCGGCAAACCAAGCTGTTGATGCGTCCCGACACCATTGACTGACGGTTGTAAAACGCGTGCGATAATTAAGACAATGCTCGCAAGGCACGACAGCGCGACGTATTGCGCCTGATCGCGGTGCGAATATTCCAGCGTCTGTTTTGACAATTCAGGTTCCATTTAATTTGCGCTGAAGAGCAACTTAATGAAGAGCACAAAAATCGCAACCACTATTCCCAACGCCTGCAGTCCCGTAATAATTGCGCCGATCCAAAACCCCGCTTTGGCATAACCCATGCCCGCCTGCGGAGCACGCCCATTATTGATGTCGTTTATTTCCATCTTGCCCAGAATCATTCCCAGAACACTAAGCAACGTACAAGTGAATAAGGAAATAATACTGATTACTAACGAAGCAGTCGCACGGCCACTGGCGGAATTTGGCAAGGGCGGTCGGTAATCCGCGTAGCTGGGATTCGCCAGCGGATTTTGCGCTGGGGTATTGGGGCTTAAATACGCTGTATAGTTGGGCGGATTATTTTGCTGCTCGCTCAGGGGCGAGTAATAATCTGAATTCTGGGTTGGTAACGGAGCGGTTGGAGCTTCCGTAATCGAAGGTCGTTGCGCTAATGGATTAGCAAGCGCCGCTCCGCATTTGCGACAGAACTGTGCATCTTCACGACCATTTTCACCGCAGGAAGTACAAAACATACTTTGGGGAATCCTCCAGAGATATAAGCAGAAATAGCAGCCCTGAATTTACACGAATTATCACGAATTAAAAATGCGGCTACTGTCTTTCTTTATTTGGCGGCTGTGGCAAACGATAGGTGGTTGATTCGGTAACGCTGTAATTCGGAAGTACAGGTGTCTCAGCTTCCGGCAAAGGATTTGTACTGGTGGCGGCGAGATTGGGCGCGGTCAGGTTTTGTAGCCGGTCTTGTTTTTCCTGCTTAAGTTTGACAATTCGTTTGCTGACAAAGAATCCGTTGAAAAGAATTGCCAATCCCACTGCAAAGGGAACAATTCCGGTCAGCCATAATT
>JANMKB010000087.1:0-3644 GCA_031371805.1 Blastocatellia bacterium
CGCCCCACAACGTCAAATCCGGCTTATGAACAAGAAAATAATTGAACCAGTGCTAAACAACTTTCAGCGATACCCAGCCTGCGGTCCTGCCTGACGCACCGGAAAAGAATTTATAAACGACTCCTGCCAAAATCGCCCAAACGCAAGCGCCCAGCAAACTGTGCGTGTAGGGCATATAATAAAGATCAAAATGATTCGAGGCCGTAAAATGCGGAACAATTCTAACTCTTTCGATCCCTGTAAAAACAAATATCGCCCAGGCAATATCTATCAATTGCGCCGCCACAAAAAGTGCCCACAGCGGAATTGATTTCTCAACGCTTTTCGCCACAAAACTAACGCTGTAATGACCGACAAACATTATGCCCTTATTGGTTTCAGATGCGGAGGTGCCGCCTCGTGCCACTCCAAAACGCTTGGTTTGATAAAAGTCAGTTGTTGCATAACACCAGGAATGTTGGGCAGTCTTACGGTAAAAGCTGAACGTGCGGATAGGCGCGAATTTTGTGATCACACGTCACCAATGGCACATTGTGAATTCTGGCGGTTGCCACAATCAATTGATCTGCCGGGTCTTTATGAAACGGTGGCGGTAAGTGCGTAGACTCAATTGCAATTTCAGGGCTAAGCTCTAGTAAGCTGATGCCTGGATAAGATAAAGCCTGCGTCATCCAGTCGTTAATCGGTAAAGGTAAGCGCAGGCGATTGTACTCCACCAGTTTGGCAATTTCCCAGCAGGAAATGGCGCCGATCCCTAAGCCCGTCACTTCGTGCGCCGCCACCACTTGTGCCACGTCCACCGGTAAAAGCGGATCGTTATGAACCCACCAAATCCAGACGTGCGTATCAAGGACAATCACGACAGAGTACCCCAATCATTTTCTGCCACTGGTTCAAAAGGATGCTTATATTCCACTGGCAGACTGCGTAACGAATAGGCTGCTGGTTGAGCCGTGCTTTGCGGGCGCGTGGTAATAACAACGACAACTTTGTCTCCTTCGTGGAAAGGCAGGTCGCGCAGGATAATAGTTCCATTCAATTCGACCTTCGTTTCAGTACGATGTTGCATAAAACCTGTACCTCCTTATGCTGCCTAAGTTTATCATTACTTCGAGGATACAAAAATCGCCCAACGACAAATTCAACGGGTCGCGTCGTCCAGCACCCAAGAACCTCGCAGCGGAAAGCGACTCCGTTGCAATAGATGTTAGGCGAAAATAACTTAATTTTTGTACTCACGAAAAATTCTCAAGCAAATAGTGATTAAAAATAATATGAGTGGGTATTAGTGCATTTTCAAACCCCTGCCGAATTAAGCCTATTAACAATTCAAAATATTCTTCTCTTGATTGATTTTCATTATGCCTTGTAATTGCAACTGCGACGAGTTCGCCAACAAACATAAGTTTTATGCCCGCTCCCTCCTCTTCTTTGACTAATTGAACCATTGCTGGATAGCTTGGCATAATATTATCCAAAGAATAATTAGCGACATTTTCCTGAAAGTGGCCTCCGATATCGCCACGAACCTTTTTGAAAAACTCTCTATTGGTCTCAAAAAATATGTGTGCATTTTGCCATTGACTCAGTTCTTCGGGAGTAAAGCGTGATTTGATTGTCGAAAATTCAGGGCACTGGTTTATACGCGTGAGGGCACCTCTAAATTCTTCTAATGTGGCTATTGCACGACGAATAAAATAGAGACGTCTGTATTTTTCGTCAGTGTAATCCAGAATAGGTATAGAGGGTTCAGCAATTGCGAACATTTCGATCCTCAGATCTTCATAGAGTACAGCAAGACGAGCTACCCTAGTATTCAATTCTGTAGAGGGTAGAAACCTGTATATTTGCTTAATATAGGTTTTGGACTTTAGAGGAATTGACATAGGGTACTTATGTTCATCGCCCAACTAAGATTTAACGGCTTCCCATAAAATTTCAGCGACATCCATGATTTTCACCTCCCTGTCACCTTTGCGCGCATTGATGCCGTCTTCGAGCATCGTCGTACAGAAGGGACAGCCAACGGCTACGATGTCGGCTCCGGTATCCAGTAATTGTTGGGCGCGTTCCTGATTTACTCGTTTGTCTTTCGGCTCATCTACAAAACTCATGCCGCCACCACCGCCGCAACAGAAACTGTTGTTTTTACTTTGGGCAACTTCGGTTAATCCTTTGCGCGAAGAAATTTGCACCAGTTCACGCGGCGCATCATAAACGCCGTTGTGACGGCCCAAATAACACGGATCGTGAAACGTAATATTCTGGTCTGATTGCGCTTCAGGTTTTAATTTCCCTTCCGCCACGAGTTTCGCCAAATATTCGCTGTGATGAAAAACTTCGTAATTGCCACCGTATTGCGGATATTCATTGCGAAAGGTATTAAAGCAGTGCGGACAGGACGTAATAATTTTTTTGACGCCGTAACCATTCAATTTTTCAGTATTTTCTTTCGCCAGCATCTCGAACAAAAATTCGTTGCCGATGCGCCGTGCCGGGTCTCCCGTGCATTTCTCTTCTCTGCCTAAAATTGCAAAATTGACTTTGGCTGCGGTCAGCAATTGCGCAAGTGCGCGAGTAACTTTTTGATTGCGCTCAATCAATTCGCCGCCGCAACCGACCCACATGATTACTTCGGCGTCACGCGCCTCATTAATCGTGCGAACATTCAATCCTTCCGTCCAGTCAACTCGTGTCGCCTGCGTCCCTTTGAATGGATGTCCACGCGTGTCCATCGAAGTAACTGCATCCTGCATCGTGTCTGGGAAGTCTGCTTCTTCCATTACGAGGAAACGGCGCATGTCTACAATCTTTGGCATTTGTTCGATGAACACGGGACAGGCTTCGACGCAGGCGGCGCAGGTCGTACATTGCCATAACGCTTCCGGTGAAGTTGCCGAGACAGCGCCAATAATCGGCGCGGCAAACGGATCCTCTTCGCCTTTCAGCTTCCCTCTCGCATGCAGCAAGCCCTGCAAATCAAGAATAATGTCACGTGGCGAAAGCTCTTTCCCGACAGTATGCGCAGGACAAACATCCGTGCAGCGTCCACATTCGGTGCAGGCATCAAAATCTGCCAAGTCTTTCCATGTAAAGCCAGCCAGCGAATTGATGCCGAGCTTCTCCCCTGTTTCCATCGCCTTATCAATATCAATAGATTTCAGGTTTGCGCCAATTGGTTTGAGCAATGAGGTGTAGATATTCAGCGGAGCCATCACAACGTGCGCCATTTTTGTATAAGGCGCCCAGGCAATAAAACCAAAAACCAAAATCGCGTGGAACCACCAGATTGACTGATGCGCCAGGCGGAGTGCACTTTCATTCATGAACGGAGCAGAAATTTTCGCCACTAAATAACCAAAGGGCGACCACGCTCCCCACGGATCATGAGTAGCCGCAATGCGCCACCCCTCAATCAAAAACCCAGTGAAGGCAATGACAAAAATCACGCCTAAAATCCATACTGCTTCGTCAGTATAAACCAATTTCCCCGGTTTCGTTATCAGACGCTGGTACGCCGCTATCAAAATCCCGATCATCGTTAACGCGCCAAAACAATCGGTAATGAACGATTGAAAATAAAGATAAAACGCGCCCTGCATAATCGGAATGCCAAAATCGTCGTGGATTAACACTACGGTTGT
>JANMKB010000099.1:0-7136 GCA_031371805.1 Blastocatellia bacterium
AATCATGAAAAACTACTACATCGGCATTGATCTCGGCGGCACAAATATCAAGGCTGCATTGGTAAACACGCTTACCGGAGAAATCAGTGCGACGACTTCGATTCCTACGCAGTCGCGGGAAGGCTACGATGCGGTCATTGCGAACATGAGAAAATTGGTTGAAAGCATTGTCGCGGCCAGCGGCATCGCGCCGGAAAATATTGGCGGCGTCGGCATTGGTGTTCCTGGCGAAATTGATATGGAGCGGGGCGTGACATTATTCCTGACAAATTTGCCGGGACAGTGGCGCAACGTAGCCTTAGCCGAAAAATTACAGGCGCTCACAGGATTCAATGTAAGCCTTATCAACGACGCACGTGCGATGACTTTTGCGGAGTGGAAATTTGGTGCTGGCAAAGGCGTTGAGACTGCCGCGTTTTATACGCTTGGCACAGGCATTGGCGGCGGGTTAATCATCAACAATAAATTACATCTTGGCATCGGTGGCGCAGCCGGAGAACTCGGTCACGTCATCGTAGATTTATACGGCGATGCCTGTGGCTGTGGGAGTCGGGGCTGCGTCGAGTCCTACGCTTCCGGCCCGGCGATTGCCGCGATGGGAATGAAGGCCGTCGTGCAGGGCTTGACGACGAGTCTGGCGGAAATGTGCGGTGATGATTTGAATAAAATTACGCCGGAACTGGTCTGTCAGGCGGCGCTGGCCGGCGACGCCATCGCCAAAGGTATTTACGAACGTGCTGGAAGTTATATCGGCATCGGCGTTTCCAGCATTATTACCGCTATCAATCCCCGTCGCGTAGTTTTTGGCGGCGGAGTCGCGGCGGCAGGTGAACTAATCCTCGATCCGATTCGCCGCACGGTGCAATCACGTGTGACTTTGATTAATGTAAATGAAGTTCATATCGTTCTGGCGACGCTGGGAAATAATGCCGGACTGGTTGGCGCGGCAACGTGGGCGAGCCAGGTAGCCAATTGACGCTAATTTTTATATCGCGGTTGATCCAGCTTCTCAGGTTGTTTTGATTTCAGGCGCGGCGGATATTGTGCCATTGGCGCAGTTTGGGTTTCCACTGCTGGCAGCGGTGGCAGCCAGACTTCAATTTGCCCGCGTGGGGCTTTTGCCGCCGAACTGCTGAGAAACGTTAATTCAAGATTTTGTTTGATTCCTTGTTGCTGCAGATTTCTTTGGACAGTTTGTTTTATTTTCTCCGCCGCTGCCTGATCTTCAGGGTAAAAATAGCGAATATCGCCGGAAGTTGGCTGCGTTACTTTTTGTTTTCTCGGCGCTGCATAACCTTGTGCCGAGAGTGCGCGCGAAATTCCATCCAAAGTATTTTCATCTTTGGCATCCTGATAATGTAAAAAAATTCTGGCAGGAACCGACGCGGTGTCTGGTTTGGGCACCGGGGTAGCAGCTATTGGTGCTTTTACCCCAAGTTGTTTCAAGCCCGCCCTCGCACTTTCGCTGTTGGGTACGTCATTTTTGCTGGCGGCAACATTAAGAGCCGCCTGATAATCAGTTGTGGCGGAAACCTTATTACTCTTTTTACTCAGGCTGGTACCACGTCCCAGTAAGCTCAAAACATCGTCGGGTGTGAGTTTGAGCGCTTCGCTGTAATCATTGATGGCATTGTCCAAATCATTTTTTTGCTGGTAAGCATCGGCACGATTGCGATAAGCGGCGGTCAGGACGGCTTTATCGTTTGGATTTGCCGTGATGACCTGCGTGAAATTCTGAATGGCGTTGTCAAATTTGTTGTTGCTTGAATAGGCCAGGCCACGATTGAGCGCCGCCTCGGCAAAATCAGGTTTCAGTGCCAGCGCCTGATCGTAAGTGCCAATCGCATGCTCGTAATCTTTATTGTTGCGCAGCGCATTGGCTTTTTGAAAAAAGGCTTCGGCGTAATCTGGTTTCAGATTGATCGCTTCCTCGAATTTGGCAAGCGCCGCATCATTATTCCCTTGTTTAGAAAGCGCAACCCCGTCAATGGTCAGCGATGAAGCCTGCGCCAGAACATTTTGTTCAGCCGTCACCGCCGTTAATTGTTTTTGTTTTTGGTAAACCTGATAGGAAATTGCCGCAATAATCAGCAGCCCCAGCAGGATAATCGGAATTACAATTGCCAGTCCCCAGCGGCTTTTGCGCAACTGCTTCGATTGTGCTTGTTCCAGGCTCAGTTTTTGTTGTTCCAGGCTGGATTTTTGCTCGCGCTCGTCTTTAAGCTGTTGTTCAATCGCACTGGTGTGGGCTTGTTTTCTTTCTTCTTCTCTGATGCTCCCGGCAATATAGATCAGTTCTCGTTCATTGAGATCATCTTTTCTAAGTTCAGAAAATCGTTTGGCAATTTCCAGCGGTGCTTCGGTCAGAAGTGTTCCGCGCCCTGTCTCCCATTCGGTCATTCGTCCCCGCAATTGTTGCCGCCAGAGTAAAAAATCACTGTCCAGTTCAATCCATTCATTCAGTCGTTTCCAGCCACGCAAAATATCATCACTGGCAATTTGCACCGTTTCCTCCTGTGAGCCTGGTTCCCCCTCACGATTTAATAAGTGCGAATCGGCGAGCTTGCGGAGGACTTGCGTCGTATCTTCCTCGAACCGCCAGAGCTTCAATTTAACCCGTGCGTGGCCGTCGCTTTCGTCCGGTCGGGCATAACGAATCATGCGCAGGATGGCACGGCGGGCGAGGTCTTCCTCAGCAGGCGAAAGATTGGCAAAGGCGGCATCGGCAACGCGAATTAAATATTCCGGTGAACCGACATCAGGTTCAATTTCTTTGCCTTCGTAACGCGCCAGGATAATTTCCCGCTGCCTTTCCAATGACTCAGTGAGCACCAGCCGACCGATTTTTTCGCCGGGAGTCAGGTACTCGGTTAAATATTCGGCTAAGCGTTCAGAGGGAGCGAGCAGGGAAATCGCATCGCCGGGTTTATTGCCAAACGCCGCGAGAATTTCTTCGTAAGCATAATACGGGAGGTATTGCACCTGCACATCTTCCTGAAATTGCGCTCGTTGTGGCTGGCTGAGCGAGGCAGGAAACAGTCCGAAATATCGCTTCGCATGTTCGCGGCGCAAATCAAGTTTGGTTTTTTCAAATGGCTCAACCCGCATGGGAACCGGAAAAATCTCGACGGGTTTTCCCTCTTTCAGGCGCTGTTCATAAATTGAACGTGCCACCGCCGCCGCGCCTTTCATGCCCTGATTATTGAGAGTGAAACAGACGACTACCACGTCAGGCATCTGCACGGTGCAAATCCCGGAGGTATCACTGACTCCGGTGCGGCTGTCAATCAGAATGTAATCGTATTCCGCCTGCATTCTTTCTTTGACGGCCTCCAGAAAAACACCACCGCCGCGCCGATCATAAAAATCCTGCCAGTTGAAAGAATTCACGCGGGCTGAATACGAATCGCCCTGTCGTCCGGCGGGCATTAAATCCAGCGTCCCTTTGTTCGGAAAATCCCAGTTGAGTGAAATCGCATAATTCAGAATATCCGCATAGTCTTCATACCACTTTTTATCCTCGGTTTTGCTTTTACCGTCGGTCGCGGTTTCTGGTGGCGAGATCGTCGCCATGGCAAATTCGCTGACCATATCAATCAGGCCATCGGTTGAGGTGAGGTCTTTGTCATTCAGAAAAGGAGCGAAATAACGATGCAGTCCCGGCGCTTCCAAATCCCAGTCCACGACCAAAACCTGCTTGCCAAAACTGGCTAAAATCCAGGCCATATTCGCCAGCGCCATAGACCTGCCCGTGCCGCCTTTGTAAGAATAAAAGCTGATGATTTTACCCTGCGGTTTTTCCATTATGCTCCTCCTGGCCCGGTGATGGTTGATTTTGAGATGATGACATCACCGATGGCTTGCCGGCGAATGTCTGAGCGTTCAATCAATTTCATTTTCGTTTTCTGTAAGACGACACTCAGTTGTGCTTTTAACTCATCCACACTGCTGATGCGACTCAGGAAATTAGGCGAATTATTTAGGATTCGGTTCTCGAAGGCAGCCTTGACAGTAGCTTGTAATTTCTCGATATTTTTGACTGACTCTTCGTCTTTTTCATTCCAGGGAACAAGCATAATGCAATTGGTGAATTGCAATTTTTCGTCAGCGTTTCTCATGATTTGCCGATAATTTTGCAATTGTAATGTCCAGGTATCCACCACAATGACAACGATCTGATTAAGTTTATCGGCAGCTCCGATCTTGTCCAGCAGGTCGCCGTCTACCGCAAATGAGTCTTCCGGGCTTAATTTTTCCTGGAGGACAACCCCTTTCACCATTATATCCACATCGTCGAGGGCATCCGGTAAATACGGATGCCATTCCGCTCCCGAAGCGCCATAATGATCCAGTTTGGTGCGGAGTTGCGCCGCCTGTAATTCAGCCTGCGGCCCCACTACAAATACAAATTTTACATAGCGCGGATTTGCCCCATCACTCGGTTTTACTAAAACAGGTACGGGGATTGTGCCTGATCCGATGGAAGCCGGAAAAGCCGGAGTGATCGTTTCGAGTGGGGCCAGATTTGGTAAGGGCGGCAATAGATGCGTTCTGGCCGTGTCAATTAGTTTGTCAGAAAAAACATCTATGAAACTTTCATACGCGTCCTTGAATTTGTTGAGCTTCATCATTTGCCGCAACCCATACTCGGTGTATTTATCACCGAAGTCGTCATGATTAAACTGAATCGCGCTCAAGGCCGACGGGATGACCGGCTCCACATATTTTTTCTTTTCCCACAAAATCGGAATCATCAAATTTGGTGATGGAGCGCCAGCGGCCAGCGTTGCGGCGTAGGCTGCCTGCCGTTCATCGAACACCGACCATTCTTTCCCGCAAAACTTTTTCTGGAAATACGTCGGAGAAAAAACACTGATGAAGCAGCGGCTTTGCTGGAGCGCGTCGCCTAATTCCTGCGACCATTTATTGCCAGGTTCAATTGCTTCGCCGTCAAAAAACCCTGCCTCATTTTCGTTGATGGTGCCGGTTTTGCCCGCCACGGCGCGACGCAAATCTTCATAGAATTTTTTGACGTACCCGTCTTTATTGTCATCACGGGCATAGCTCAGGAAAAACCAGTGGCTCATATCGTTTCCTTATTGGGGGCGCATGAAAATTATTAGTAAGAAGTATCGTTTGATTAACAAAATCCCGCTGGTAATACGAGACTTTACCGCGCTCGCCAGCAAACGATTGACTCAAAACAAAACCAACTTCAAAGCGAAATCCCTGCGGTTGTTATTGCTACACAGACAACCAGCAAAGCGACAACAGAAATGGGGGATAACTACGGCTGAAAAAAAGATGAAACCGCAATATACCAAAAGCTGCCGCATTACACTAATATTTTTTGTGACTAATGAGAGCTTTGGGCTTTGGCTTTTGGGCTTTGTTTTTGGCGAAGTACTAAAAATATTCACCTTGTCCCGCTCCTTAACATTCACCTTACTGCCGCCACAGACAAATAAATAGTGCTTAGCCCAAAGCCCAAAGCCGTTACTGATTTTTACCTAATCCAGCTCAACAACATCCTGATATTGGGGAATTTCAACGTGCCAGTTTAATTTACTGACAATCAAATCGCGCAATGCTGATGAGGCTTCCGGCTCTCCGTGCACGACAAATGTTTTGCGCGGCGGACGTTTGAAGCCAGCCAGCCAGCGCATAATTTCGGACGAATCAGCGTGGGCTGACAGACTGCCAATCGTTTCGATTTTGGCGCGGACGGGAACCTCTTCGCCAAACAGGCGCAACGTTTTTTCGCCATTTTGTAAACGCCTGCCGCGTGTTCCCTCGGCCTGATAACCGACCAATACAACTGAAGAATTTGGATCCGGCAAATTATTGTACAGGTGGTGCATCACACGCCCTCCGGTCGCCATTCCTGAAGCTGAAATGATGACTGCCGGTTCGCGCAGGAAATTCAAGGCCTTCGAGCCTTCGCGCCCATGCACAAGTTTGAAATTACGTGTCGAGAGTGCATTGCGATGTTCATCAGCCAGTTGCTGCATGTCCATGTCATGTTCTTCCCGATGCTTCATATAAAGCTTAGTCGCCGAAGCTCCCATCGGCGAATCAACGATTACGGGAATAACCGGAATGCGATTTTCGTCTTCGAGTTCGCGGAGGTAATAAATCAGCAGTTGGGTGCGACCAACGGCAAACGCCGGGATAATAATTTTGCCGCCGCGCTCAACCGTTTCGTTGATGATTTCGGTGAGGCGCTCTTTGGGATTCGTCTGTTCGTGCAGGCGATTGCCATACGTTGATTCAACCAGTAAATAATCCGCTTCGTGAATCGGCGCCGGATCATTCAAAATTGGTTCGTTGTAACGCCCCAGGTCACCGGAAAATAAAATGCTGAACGGTGCTTTGCCAGGTTCGCTAATTTCTGCTTTGACGCAACCCGAACCCAGAATATGACCGGCCTGGGTAAAGCTCACCGTTACGGATTTACTTAATTTTATCGGCTGTTCGTAATTTACACCGGAGAGTAATTTCAACGCAGCTTTGGCATCGGCTTCGGTATAAAGCGGCAACGCGGGATGATGTTTGGAAAACTTTTTGCGATTGGCATACTCGGCATCTTCTTCCTGAATCCGCGCCGAATCCGGCAGCATAATCGAAAGCAAATCCGTTGTTGCCGAGGTCGCGTAAACCGTGCCATTAAATCCATCGCGCACCAAACGCGGCAAATAACCTGTATGGTCAATGTGCGCGTGCGTCAAAACTACGTCGTTGATGGAGGCCGGATTCAAGGGCAATGGCGCCCAATTGCGCAGCCGCAATTCTTTCAGTCCCTGAAACAACCCGCAATCAATCATCACGCGGTAGCCATTGGATTCCAGCACATATTTGGAGCCGGTTACCGAACCGGCTGCGCCCAGAAAATGTAGTGTGGTCATAACAGGTGCAAGCTACAAAAGAAACGAGTCAGATGCAAGGCGCAAAAAAAATAACTTGATTTATATGAGTGAGATAGGGGAAAATAACGCACTTCGTGTAGTGATTAGGCAGATGACCAATCATTGCCAAACTTCAAAGACCCCCTTGCCGCCCCGAAAATTTCTTGTGCCCTCCGAATCGTTTTTCCAATGAGAAGGAACAGTATCAATATGAAAAAGCTTAGTTTACTT
>JANMKB010000102.1:0-2249 GCA_031371805.1 Blastocatellia bacterium
ATCGTGCGGCTGCCACAACTGGATAATTACAATAATGTCTCGCCGCTATATGGCACAGATGATCGCATCATTTTCACGACTGATCGCCCACACAACGGCAATCGAAATTTGTATCCGCAACTTGACGAATACGAATCACAACCAACAAATACGGGCTTATGGTCAATGAAGGCGGATGGCACGGATTTAAAATTGCTCGACCACGCGGTCTCAGGAGATTTCACTCCCATCGTAGCCTCGGATGGTCGCGTCATCTTTACGCGCTGGGATCATTTGCAACGCGATCAGCAAAACAATGACGGCGCATTGAATTATGGTGCGTTCAATTACAATTCGGAATACAGCGCCACGAAGCTCAGCACGAACGTCGAAATCTTTCCCGAATCGCGGACTCTCCCGCAAAATTACGGTCACACGATGAATCAGTTTATTCCGTGGCAAGTCAACGAAGACGGCTCAGGACTTGAAACACTCAACCACGTTGGACGACATGAGTTGCTCAATTATTTCACGTCGCAGCGTCCTGGCTTGCCTGAATTTATTCCCGCCGAAACGCGCCGCACGGCAACCCGAATTTACCAGATGAAGGAAGACCCGCTGCGGGCCGGATATTTTTACGGCACTTATGCACCCGAATTCGGGACGCACGCCGCCGGACAAATCGTTGCCCTGAATGGAGCCGAAGGCATCAACGCTGACGATATGCAGGCTGTGTATGTGACCGATCCGATGACACGCGAAATCGGCACCGCCGCCACCAATCCAATCGGACATTTTCGTAACCCGACGCCGCTCAGTGATGGCAGTTTGATTGCGGTTCGCACCACTTCGGCAGTCCAGGATACAACTCCGTCCGGCCTGCTTTCTTCGCAGTATGATTTTCATTTATCGCGTTTGCAGTTGAGTGGAAATTACTACGCGCCAGTCGAGCGCATCATTCCCAACGGCATCACGAAAAGCATTTCGTATTGGGACAATCAGCCCTATTCACAGGTCAGTTACAGCGGCGTGCTGTGGGAACTTGATCCGGTCGAAGTTCGTGCGCGTCCCCGTCCGAACAAACACGCCGATCCATTGCCGACGATTGAAACACAAATCCTCAGCGAAGAATTAGGCGGACAAACAGGAATTGATGCGCTGCGTGATTTTTTGCAGAAGCGTAATTTAGCTTTGCTCGTGAGCCGCGATGTCACCCGCCGCGCCGACAAACAACAGGAATACAATCTGAAAGTTTTTGGCAGTGCGAAACAAACCAGTGATGGCAGCACGCCGACCATTGAGGTTTCGCACGTGCAATTTATGCAGGGTGATTTGGTGCGTGGTTACACGAATTACGGCTCGCTCGGCAACAAAGGGCGGAGGCCAATAGCGCAGGTGATGCGCGATGGTTTGACCGCCGCAGACAATCCGCTCGGCAGCATAAAAATTGCCAGCGATGGCAGCGTCGCCGCGCTTGTCCCGGCGCGTCGGGCGCTGAGTTGGCAAATGAACAAAGCTGATGGCTCGCCTGTTTTGCGCGAAAGATATTGGGTAACTTTTGCGCCGGGAGAGATGCGCTCCTGCACCAACTGTCACGGCGTCAATCGCACTGATGTCGTGCTGAACCAGCCCGCGCCCACGAATCCGCCGCAAGCCTTACGCGAAATTGCGCGCTGGTATCGAGACAATTTTGCTGCGGTTCTGGCAACGACTGTTTCCGGCGCAAGCTTCATCGGGCATGACAACGCACAGGAAGCGATTGTTTCACTGTTCGGGCAGGGACTGGCAACCACTTCACAAGCCGCGACAACAACTCCCCTGCCAATAATTTTAGCTGGAACAAATGTGATAGTGAGAGATGGCCTGGGAATCGAACGCGCTGCGCCATTGTTTTACGTTTCGCCCACGCAAATCAATTACCAGATTCCGCCGAACAGCGCACCGGGAATGGCAACTGTGACAGTCATTAACAACAGCAAAACCGTCGCCCGAGGAACGGTGCAGGTGGTCGCTGTCGCTCCCGCGATTTTCGCCGCTTCGTCCGATGGTCAGGGACTGGCCGCCGCGCAAATCGTGCGGATCAAAACAGGCAACGTGCAAAGCACTGAACCAGTCGCACGATGGGACGCGACGGCAGGAAAATTTGTCGCTGTACCGATTGATTTTGGCGCTGATGAAATTGTGCTGGTGCTGTACGGCACAGGCGTGCGTTTCCGCAGCGATTTGACCAGCGTCAGCGCAACCGTTGGCGGCATACCCGTAACGGTCGA
>JANMKB010000457.1:0-11109 GCA_031371805.1 Blastocatellia bacterium
TCTTTGATCCTTTGCTTCCTTGCCCCTTTGCGTTGAAAAAGCTCAAGTTATGATTGCTTGCAGTAGCTTCTACGCCTTCATCCCAATACCCAAAACCTCTTTGCAGTATTTTAAACTTTTTTCCAGTTCTGCTTTTTGATACGCGGCTAATTTTTGTTGTTTGTCTGCGCCTGTCGGCTGCACGTAGGCGGGACGCTCTTTGCCGTGCTTTGCCAGGCGGACATATTTCGCAAATTCGCGTGGCCGCACTTTGGCATATGGAGGCCAGAAATCATCGCGGTAATACGGCATTGGTCGTTGGAACTCGGAAATAATTTCCAGCACGAAAGGACAGTGCGGAGCGAGCGCGATAAATTGTTTGGCGTAGGTTTTAAAATCAACGTCGCCATCGCCGACCGCTGTCCAACGCGCTATTGCGCCGTCTTCATTTTCCCACACCACTGAATCGCGCAAGCCCGTCGTCACGGCGTATTTGCCCAGGATGGCTAAATTTTCCAGCGGGTCTTCCAGCGTCCACGTGGCATTGCCGCAATCCATTGTCGCGCCGACGTAATCCTTACCCGCTTCTTCAATCAGCATTGCCAGTTCCCACGCCTGCATATCACCTGCGTGATTTTCAATGGCGATTTTGACGCCGGCATCAATGGCCTGGCTGCGCACGTTTTTGCAAATTTTGATCATGTCTGCGATGCGCGCTTCGATGCCACCCGGTGATTTACGATCATCAACTGTGCCCTGATAACAACGCGCTACGGGCGAACCAAGCAGTTTCGCCACTTTGATCGTTTGTAAAATATGCGCTTCGCCGCTCTGCCATTTTTTCTTATCAAACGATTTTGCGTCCGGATTAATGCTGCCCGTTCCGGCATGTATTTCAAGGCCGCCAGCTTCGGCTCTGGCCTTCAAGCCGCGCAGATATTGCTCGTCAAAACTTTCGTAGACATCCAGATCGGACATCAGCAACACATCAACCTTTTGTGCGATGGCGTAATCAATTAGCTGCGGCGCTTTCCAGCCAAACGCACGAATTGAAAAATTATCAAAGCCAAGTTTGACGCCGAGCGGGGGGAGTTTTTTTGTTGTGCTTTTCGCAGCGACAGGCTTAACAAGCGTGGTGATTGCGCCAGCGATGACAGATTTTTTCATAAATTCTCTTCGACTGTGAATTTCGTGTTTCATTTTATCCTGCTCCGTTATTAAAGTGATAGTTTCTCAAAACAAGGTTGCGCTTTGTAGTACCGGAGTCGTGACCACCTGCCCCGTAATAATTTTAGTAAGCTGGTAAAGATACGCTGAGAAATCGGTGTATGCAATTTACCGTTTGAACTGCCACTCCCCCAAGCGTTAATAATTGGTTTGCCACAAAGTGCGTATGAAGAATCATACTATTAGCCAACGCCTGACTTTCGGCCTGATTTTAATCGGAGTCGCAATTTCAAGCGGCAGCATCATTACCCTTCGGCTCATCACTATGCTGCTTAATCAGCCACAAATCCTGTTTTGGCAGAGCGGGAAAATCTGGCTCGGCTTCGTTGCCCTAGCCTTCGTCGGCGGCCTCGCTTTCATCGGTATTTATTTATACAAAAATGTAATACAGCACGACGTTATCGAACCACTCGCTGCTTTGACCACGCTGGTGCCGGAAATTTATGAACTGAAAAAGACTGAAGAGATATTACGACAAAGTGAAGCCGGGTTCCGTGAAATTTATACGTGCTGTTATCGTTCAGCAATGACGGTGCAGGGATTAGTAAAGAAATTCAGGCGCGCCTGTTCGAGCCTTTTTTTACGACCGAAGAATCCGGCGAAGGAACCGGCCTCGGACTCGCTACTGTTTATGGAATTGTGCGGCAAAACGGCGGTGGAATATTTGTGGAGAGCAACGTTAACGAGGGCGCAACCTGCAAACTCTATTTACCCTGCGTGACCGAAGGGGAGACCGTCAGTTCAACAGGCAGCTAATTACCTCGTGCTGCCTGCTCATTTTTCCGGCTCCTCAAGATTCTCAGCCAACCGCGCCAGCATGCTTTTAATATCGGCTGCGCCTTTGATTGCAACATAAACGGTAACCGTCGAATACCAGATGACACAAGCCATCGTGAGTCCCCACCAAAACCAATGAGTTGTCATAATGAGCCTCCTAAATATTTTGCGCTTTCGGTTTAATCAATGATCCGATCACCATCGCCAGAGTCGCGCCCACAAATGCGGCGATCACCGAATAATTCGGGCCAATAGCTTTGGATAATTCTTTCGCTCCCGCGCTGTCCATTTTTTGCATGACCAGATACGCAATCGGGATAGCTGCGCCGACAAAAATTGCGGCAGCCGCGCCCCAGCTATTCGCCTTGTCCCAATAACATCCAGCGATTAACAGAACAGAAATACTCGCCAGATAAATTGTTCCTGTGACGGTCAAATAATCCCACAAGCCGCCTTCGGTTTTGTACCACAAGCCATAAAACAAAAGGAATACACCAATCAGCGCGACGATGAAACGATTAATCATCAGGCCTTTTTTCTCAGACCATTTCCCCTTGTGAAATGGAGCCATAATGTCGTTATAAATCACGCTGCCCCACGACAACATGTACGACGAATCCGTTGACATATCCGCCGCCAGCATCGCGGCAATCAAGATGCCCATCAATCCTGACGGGACAGCAACTGCTAAATATCTGGGCATCGCTTCAAGCGCCGCCGCATCATCCGCGATGGGGCCGAAATGCACCAGCGCAGCGATTCCCCAGATGCCTGGAATCAAAAAACGGCAGACAAAAAAGAAGCTGGTACGTGAATAAATTTTTCGCCCCGTGTCCGTGTCTTTCGCCGCCAGTACACGCGCAATCGTCGTCTGCCACGTCAACACGGCAGCCGTATTTAAAAACCCCTGTGCCAGCACATAACCCCAGCCTAAATTCGTCGCCACAAATGGATTGAAACCACCCGCACCATAATTTTTTTCGACCGTGCCAACAAGATTTTCCCAGCCGACATTCATCAAAATCAGAATCGTGACGGCGATCAAGCCAATGCTCATCACAATGAATTGCAGGAAGTCCGTCACCAGCACCGAAAGCATTCCACCGAGAATTGTGTAAACGGCTACACCAATCAAAAGCGCCGTCATCATCACTTCCAGGTAGCCAACATTCATCCCTGAAACAAGCACGAGAAACTGACCGCCTACGCGCAGGAAAACGCCCATATTTAAAAGGCCACCAAGCACAATGACGACGCCTGAAGCCCAGCGAATATTGGGGCCGAATTTCTTGTCAATCAGCTCCGGCAAAGTCATCACGCCGGAATCACGCAACGGCTTGATACAAAACCCGGTGACGCCAACAATCAACATCGCCGCCGCCATCAGCAGTCCGGGAGTGGCTCCCGCAAAGCCTTTCTGAAATCCGTTCTGCGCCGTGTACATGCACGTCACAATTCCGAATTCTGTCGCTGCCAAAGAGGCGATACCAAGAAATAAATCCATCTCGCGTCCGGCCACGAGAAAATGCTCGACTTTGCCAACATATTTTCGTACCCACAATCCGGCGACCATCGTCACCAACAAATACAGTCCGACAATGCTGCCATCAAGCAGCCAATTGAAATGTGTCATGGGCGATCCTTTTTGCTTTCATTCAGGAACACACGATCCTGGCGCGGTCACCGTCACCAGCGCTCCGCCTGGTATCGTCTGCATGAAATTTTCGGTGTAGTACTGCGTGGAAGAGAGTAGTGGAGCAGAAAGAAATCCTGCTCCACACATTCTATTAGCGACGGCCCAGAAAGCCACCCGCGAGTCTGATGACATCATCAACCATGGAGCCATCGTGATTGGAATCCAACACGGCAGATAACATTCCCATTATTGGTGAATGGGTTTCCTGCATCTGCTCTTGCTGTTGCCCCAGCATCCCGGCCAATGCTGCCGGGTCCAGCCCCTGTTGTCTTTGTGTATTGCCTATCGCGCCCATCACGATTGGCGCCAGCGTCACCAGCAACTTGCCAACCGTTCCGGCATCCAGACCGCTGACCTGACTGATGCCCTGCTCGACGGCGGGCTGGCGATTGCCAAACACGTGGCCCAGAATGCCACCGCCAATTGAGGCAGCTTGTCCACCCAGGACAGCCCCGGCGATGTCGCTCAGGATGCTGCCGTCGTGATCCCGACCAAGTGCGCCAGCTAACGCGCCAGCGCCATCAGGGGTCGAAGCATTACGTGCCAGTGCACCCAGAATCATCGGCAACGCTGCCTGAATCGCGGTGCTGGTGGTGCTTTGATCGGCCCCAATTGATTGACTGATCGCTTCGAGGTTATTCCCCTCCAAAACCTGTCCTAATAATCCTTGTAAATCCATACTCTACCTCCAGTGATGAATGCCACTAAGCCTCATCGTGGCTGCCTGTCATTGATGAAATCCGTAAACTAAGGCTTACGGAAAAATTTCAGTTTCTTTTTTAATTGCTGATTTACACGTCGTGTTGAGCAACTAAACAACCTTTGATGTAAGTTGATGTGAACGGGCATAGAATGTTCGATTCCGACCAAATACGCAAGTGCGGGACTATTTTCCTACCCCAATCAAACGGCTTAACAAACCCGCAGCGAAGGCCAGAAAGCATTCCGCCATCGTCATCATTGTGGTCTCGGATACATCCTGAGTTGGATCAACCTCGACCAAATCCAGCACGCGCACTTTTGGATGGTTGCCACATAACCACGCCGCCCGTTTTAATTCCCAGGCCGTTAAGCCACCCGGACGCGCCCCGGAACAGGCGGGCGCAAAAGCGCGGTCAAGCACATTCAGATCAAAATCAACATAGATGGTTTCGACGTGCTTTGCGAGTTGATCAAGCGCGTTGCGGACAACGCCTTCAATTCCCTGTTCACGAATTTGCTGCATCGTCACAAATGTGATTCCGGCTTCCCACGCGATTTGTGTATAAACGCGCGAGTTGGCAAAAGATTGAATGCCAAGCTGCACGATATTAGCGCCCGGTAAACCATCCGCCAGCAATGATCGCACCGAATTCTCATTCGATAACCCACCTCCGAGATCACGTAAAGCAAACTGTGCATCGAAGGTCAGTAACCCGCATAATTTCAGTGATTTTGCTGCTCCCTGACAGCCAGGCCGCGTAACGCCATTATTCCCACCTAACAAAATCACCGCATTGAAGCTTTTGAGCGCATGCTGCACAACTTTGCTTAATGGCTCAAACACTTCTTCAAGCCGCAGCTCAGCCAGATTCAAATCGCCGAAATCCCGCGCTTCCAGCAACGACAAATCAACATCTGCCTCAACATCGTAACAACTGAATTTTTCCAAAATCTCGCGCACCGCCTGTGGAGCCAGATCAGGCCGCCTGGGGATGATTGACCCCAGCCGGAGCGGAGCGCCAATCACGGCTAATTTGCCCAGTGTGGCAAAGGAGTGTTCGCCCGCCAACCAGGCTTTGGCACGCGGCCAATTTGCATCTTCAAAAACTTGTGTGGGCATAACTAAAAAAACTAAGGTGGAGAAAACGTATTCAGCGAGTAACGATAATGGAGAGGAAGGCTTTGGAGCAAGAGTGGCGAAGAGCCGGGAAATAAAATAGCAGGAACCCAACTCGCTACGACTCGCTACGACTCGCAGTACAGTACCCGGGGCCGTAGCGACGAGGTGATTTTACCAGGGGCTTATTTCTCGTTAATAATTTTCTCAACTCTGCTGGCGGAATCAGGCAAGGACACAGGCGGCGAATCATCTGGCGAAATGATTGACAATTCCTGTGCCAAAACTGGTTTTCGCAATTTCCAAAAATGTAATCCCAGCACGGCTGAATACCAGCTAAAAACCAGCCCAAGAGCAATCAGAACGGCATAGAGACAGCGCCACAAATACGTCGTATAACTTTCCACCGCACCATCAACTTTAGGCTGAACATTAGTCTGAAAAGCATTGGTAAATCGTCGGAGGTAATGTTTGAATTTTTGCGCCCACGTCAGTTTTGGGAGCGGCTTCGGCGGAGCAGCCCAGCCAGGGCCGCCATTGACCGTGCGCGTAGAAGCCTCCCAGCCATAAGTCCCACGCGGCAACTGATATTTAGGGTAAGCAGTTTTCACATCTGAATATTTCACAAGTCGTTCTCCAGGATGTAACCCCTTTTCGTAAACGTTGCGCCAATATGGGTTGTAATCACTTAATCGTTCGTGAATAACCGCAGAAGTATAAAGGGCATCTCGCGCAGCTTTTGTCGCTGGGTACCTTTTTACAATATCCAAATAGATTGGTAGAGCACGTGCAATCGGCTCATGCTTTTGCATGTATTCAAATAGAAGAGAAGGTTCATTTGTGGCACGAGTGGAAATGGATGAAAGTAATTCATATCGCCCACCGTGCCAGGCTGATGAATTATAAAATGTCAACCTGCTCGAATCGTATTGATGGCTGGCGTATTGGTACATTGCCTCAGCTTTAGCTTCGTCACCACTTGCGTATTCAATTCCTGATTCTAAACTCTGAAGTTCTTTGACGGTTTGCAAATCCCTCTGCACCCAGCAATCGCAGATGCCTCCTTTCGACTCAGCAGATGGGTTCATGTCGTATTTTGGGTTAATTTTTTTCTGAGTATAACTTGATCCATAAGAACTCTCAGTGGTACGACATTCAACAGTTCTTACCTGAATGAATATTTTCCGTGCTTCATCCCACTTTTCCTCACGCATATAACGCAAGCCGAGAGCGTAAAGCAGCTCATCTTGTTGCGATAAATTCGGATGATTGAAAATGAAATGAGTAAGCTGCTCAGGCTTCAGCAACACATCCATAAAATAAGCGACATCCTGCCAGTACTCCAGTACTAGATATTGTTCCAATGCTGCATCCAGATCACCTGAATCTTCTGCTGTCATCGCCAATAAACGGCGTGCATCTTCTGAAAATTTGCCCTGCGGATATGAGCTGACATAAGCATTGAGCGTTTTTTGCGCAGCCCCAAAATCTTTCATTCGATGTTCTGCAAACCCTTTCGCTAATAACGCTTGTTCGCGCTGTTCACCGCCGATGCCTAATTCAAGTGCTTTTTGCGCCAACTTGCGTGCGCTTTGATTATCGCCGCTTTCGAGATTGGCTTGCGCTACTCGCAAAGCAAAGCCTCCTCCGACTTTCGCATGCGGATACCGTTGCATCATTTGCGTAGCGAATTTTGCGACTCTTACTAATGCTGCATTCTCTTTCGAGAGTCGTTTTTTATCTACTTCACTTTGTTGTTCATGTTCCCCTGCATAGAACACCATTAAGGGACAACGTGGATCAATCGCGTAGTTGTAAATATTATGGTACGCATAAGCCAAAGCTGCTGCTGGCTCATGCCCTAGTATGGATTCGACCTGCTCCATCTCAGATTCGGTCGCATGTGGACGTGAAAGCGACAGAGACACGGCAGCTTCAACTCGTGCATTCAGGTCAGTTTGTTGACCCAGCAAGCGGTAATATTCTGCCATGGCTTGTGCGCGGTCTCCGCTGCGTAAATATAAATACGCCAACCAGCCTCGTGCATTATTGCTGTACCTGCCTTGCGGATATTCTTGCAGGTGTTTCGTAAACCGGGCTTTCGCATCACGCCAGGCTTCATCACAACACTTACTTTCAGGTTTCGTACTATTCGCATTCCGATCTTCCATCCGATGTTCATCATCTCCACTGGCTGCGACGAATAATGAGCTTTGTTTCATCGCACAGACCGCTGCCATAAAACTTGCCGCTTCACGTTTTTCACTGTTTGGAAAATGCAAAACTGTATCAAAAGCCTTTCGTGCCTCATCTAATTTTAGCTCCTTGTACAAAATAGCGGCACGTAAATATGCGTAATTATCTTTCAGGCTGTGATCAGTTGTTCCTCTTTCCAGAAGCTCAGAAACAGAAGATTCAGATTGGTAGATTTTTGTTTCCTCCTGCTCCTGTGCCGAAGGAATAACAATCGTTGACTCATAAAATTTTTGGCGTGCCTCAAGATACAATTTAACCGCATCTGCCTTTGATCGGTGCTTCAAAGCACTCAGCGCATCCAGTTTATCCAGGGCGGTGTTTCTGCGCTCTTGCCAGTTCTTTGGACCAAAATATTGATCTCGAACAAATTGACTGAGGTGTAAATATTCCTGTAACAGTTGAGCCGTTCTAATATAGTCACCGTTCATTTCAGCATTTTTCGCTTGCTTCCAAACATTATCTATTTCGGCAATATCCTTTTCCTCTTGTTCATAAGTTCGCTCATCATCATGTTCATACAAGTCATGTGTAAATTTCGACTTCCCAGTTTTATGATCAACTTGATAAGGTAATGGAGGCAGGCGACTAAATTCCTTATCCGAACCGTAGGAATGAAAGCGTACTGAGTGGCGAGTGGTCGCACTCCATCCACAAGCCCACACTACCGTTACGGCAGCAATTACACCAAAGAAAAGCAAAGCGATAATCTTAACTTTTGCATTCCAATTTGTTATCTGAATGTTCATCTCACCTCTCACTTTTCTGGATCATGATTTCTTTTTTCTCCTGTTCGATACGTCCGTCATTAATTCGCGTTGTCGCCGTCACTGATATTTTTTCCATCGTTTCGACATTCAACATTAATGATGCTATCGCTACACTTCCCGGCTTCCAATAATTCTTTTTCAGCCGGATCACACTGGCGCGGCGTTGGCTGCACGGGCGAGCGAAACCCTGTCCTGGCATTCGGCAAAGTGTTTGATATGCTGCAAATCCTGCCTGAGTTGTTTCTTCTTTGACACTTCCCGCCGGTACTTCAAGATCAATCGTCAGGGCGTCTTCACCAATCAAAGCACTCGCCGTTCCGATGTTTTCTGCCATCAATTTCAAGTGTTGGTTTTTGTCGCGGCTCAAAGTGATTTTTGTCGCTACTTGAGTTTGTACATCGTTCACTGCTGCGGTGATTTCGCTGAGGCTCAGCACAGTTTCATCCTTGCTACTCGGCAAACGAAAGAGGCAAATTCCCATTAATTTTTCTCCGGCATTTTCGCGGACGGCACGTGCAGATTCGCGTAAGCTTGCGGCACTGGGCAGATCAAAGACTAATGATTCACCTGCGTTGATAATCAATCCATCAAGCACAAAATCACTCTTAGCCTGATACACATAGCGGCGTTCACCTGCGCTGTCATCGCCTTTAAAATTCTGGCTTTCAAGCAATTCCAGATTTTTGCTCTGCGCCGCTAAAGCCGGATCAAGATCGCCGCGCAATTCAAGCAACGAACCATCCTTCGCATACAAAATCGCATAGCTGTACGCCGACAATCCCGCGTAAAAAGGTTTGTTAAGCTGGCGAATTTTATTGATCGTTCGCGCTACATTAGTTGGCGAAGAAATTGGTATTTGTTTTGTGATGTGAGTTGGAATTTCTGCGCCGTAACATTGCGGAATCCAAAAATCCACGACATTCAGGACTGAATTGATTTCATTTGAGTTTGCCCAAGTCGGTAAACCAGTAATCGAAAGCTTTATGTTTGGTGGAAGGTTTTTTTTCAGCTTTATCAAAGCTTCTGCGTAGCGTGGCAATAACCTCGTCGGCACATCCAAATCAAGCTGAATCCCCGCGATGTTTGCCTGATCCCGATCCACCTGTGCAAGATCCTCCTGATAAATTTCCAGTAAAGATTTGGCAAAATTATCCAAGTCGAGGCGTTCAAATTCAGCCAGAAATTTCCGCGTCCCGTTATAAACAAGGTGTAATTCCATCGCACGCGGCAATTGCCCTTTGACGGCCTGAATACGTTTCACTGCGCCATTTTCAAGCTCAATTTGCCCGGCGCGAATAAATAATATTTTCGCCTTTGTGGCAGTAGACGCCGCGTCAACATCCGCTTCATCAGGCGTGTTGATACGCCATGCCCAAAATGCAATGGGGACTTCATTGATAGCGTGCGGGCGTGGTTTGGCAGGGTAATAATTTGCGGCAATAAATAAAAGCAAAATGGCTGAGCCAAACAATGCAGCGCTGGCACGCGGGGAAAATGGACGGCTGATTTGTGAAAAAATGTAGTGCATAGTCGTTTGTGATTTGTCTCAAATAGTGAGGCACTTACATCATCTTAAAATTTGCGACTTCACATAACGGGCGTGACAACAGTAGGCAACTGTAATGACCACATCCTGATTAATTCTTATGTGTGGATTCCCACAGATGGCAAAGTGGCTGATCCGACGTACCACGGGCTGCCAGCCCGTGAATTGAGATTGGCAATTCTCAAACTTTCCAATAATAAGTTGTCGTGTGAATTTCAGCTTGCGGGCTGGCAGCCCGCGCTACGTTATTAAGAACTGCCGATAGTTGCCATCCTTCCACTTTCAATTTAAGCTCACCTCCTGAGTGAAAGAACGCGCACACGGCATGCAAATATTCTTTTGATTACTACAACGGTTATCATCAATATTTTCCAACCACCGAAGCCGTTGCCGAAGACGGATATGGAGCCGCTCAAAATAGAAATTATTAATTTATGAAAATTCATTTGCAATACGGAACAGACGGCATCGAAATAAATTTACCTGATGCCAATACCACAGTTTTCAAGCCAAAGTTTTTGCATGGCTTACCCGATGAAGCCGCTGGCTTTCGTGCCGCCGTGCGCAATCCCATCAATTGCCAGCCACTCCGCGAAATCATCAAACCTACCGACAAAGTTGCTGTCGTCATTCCTGACCTAACGCGCCCTTTGCCGACGGAAAAATTATTAAAATGGGTGTTTGAAGAATTGGCTTATGTTCCGGCGAAGAACTTCACGATCATCAATGGAACCGGGTCTCATCGCGTCAATACGGATTCTGAATTGGTTTCGATGGTCGGTGAAAATATTTTCAAGCATTACAAAATCGTCAATCACAATTCACATGACGCGGCTACGCTGGCGGTCGGAGGGAAGACTGCGGATGGTCATACAGTTTACTTCAACAAAGAATATGTCGAAGCCGATAAACGCATCGTCATGGGCTTTATTGAGCCGCATTTTATGGCGGGATTTTCGGGTGGCTACAAGGGAATTTTCCCCGCCGTCGCGGACATTGCTTCGATCATGCATTATCACCGCGCCGAAATTATCGGGCATCC
>JANMKB010000168.1:0-2570 GCA_031371805.1 Blastocatellia bacterium
GCGCAGGTTTTCAGCGAAGCCATGCCGCCGCACTTCTCGCAGAAGAAAGTATTTTCAAAGAAAAATAAATTGATGCCGATCTCTTCAGGCGTGAATTCACTGAAGATTTTTTGCGCGTCGTAGGTTCCGTAATATGTGCCAACGCCAGCGTGATCGCGTCCGACGATGAAATGTGAAGCGCCATAATTTTTGCGAATCAGTGCATGGAAAATTGCTTCGCGTGGCCCCGCATAACGCATTGCGGCAGGCAATCCGGCGAGGTGCGCACGGTCTGTCGGATAGTAATTTGACAGCAATGCTTCATACGCCTGAATGCGAACGTCCGCCGGAATATCATCAGATTTCGTTTCGCCGACGATGGGATGAACCAGCAATCCGTCCACCGATTCCAATGCAGTCTTGGTTAAATATTCGTGCGCACGATGAATCGGATTGCGGGTTTGGAAAGCGACGACGCGTGACCAGCCTTTTTCCGTGAACAATGCGCGAAGCTGTGCCGGAGTGAAACGATAATTCGCAAAAGCTTCGCTGACTTTATTGAGCAAGGTAATTTTTCCGCCCAGCAGAAAATCTTTTTGCGCATACAACGCCGCAACGCCAGGGTGTTTTTCTTCGACAGTTTTATAAACCTGCCACGCTTCTTCTTTTTTGTCGTAGGTGAAAATTTCTGCCAAATGCAGGATAGCTAACAGACGTCCATCGCGTGCCTGTAACGCGACATCTTCGCCAATTTTCAATGTGGATTTTTCTTCTTCGTTCACTGAAAGCGTGACGGGAATTGACCAGACTAAACCACTTGCCAAACGCTTGTTATCGCGCACGGAAAGGTAATCGGCTTCACCGAGAAAACCTTCAAGTGGAGAAAACGCACCGTTAGCAATCAGCTCTAAATCGGCCTCTTCGCGGGCATTTAAGGTGATGGTGGGTAAGGACGCGGCAGCAGCGATGAGGGTTTCCCGCTCTGCGCCTGTGGCTTCGCGGTTAATTAATGTTCCGCCGTGTGGTTGAATTAAACTCATGATAAAAATATTCCTGTCATTAGTAAGCTGATGAATAGACTTCGCAGCAGAAAGCGCAAAGTTCACCAGCCATCGGTGGAGCGTAATCATCAATGTGCGGGATTCGCTTTAATGCGAAGAGCGCAGCAAATTGACAGTTAGCGCAATAATTTCCAGATCAAAACAAAAAGCGACCTGAAAACTTAAAAATTAAATTGGGTAAAGGGATTTCGTTAGTTGAGAACTAACAACAACAGCGGCAACAACAACAGCAGGACATCGAAGCGGAAACAGAGGCAGGAGCGGACAGGGAAAGAACCGAATTCGTGAACGATTGTCCACTACTCTTGAACCAGGAGCGCGATGAAATTAAATTGATTTCGTGTCGAGTCATTGTTTTACCTTTCAATTGGCGTGTCGCCAGTAGAAACTTTTAGCGTAATAAAATTAATTACGGTACAAGGCTTATAACCGCTCCCCCTAAATACTGTCAATACAAATCCACTTCCCATAAATAATTTTTGGGGGTTGATAAATCTGACTAATAAGTGAAACCTTTGGCGCACAAGCTACACTAACTCAAACGGAAAGAGTTACTTTGGTGCAGGCTCTTCTCTTTCCGCAACCATCGCGATGAGTGTGCTGACATTAGATAACACAGGAGTTCACGACCGAGTGCGTTTGGAAATAGCCCCGAACATCGTTACGCAAGCGCGCCACGGGAAGGAGGACGCTTTTCACGCGATCTATCAGCGTTACGCTCGTCCTGTGCTTAGTTTTCTTTATCACCACGTCAACGACCGTTCGCTGGCCGAAGAGTTGACCCAGGAAACTTTCGTGCGCGCCTATCGCAATCTGAGTTTTTTGCAGGATGAAGCACGGCTCTCAACGTGGTTATTCGGTATCGCACGTAATGTAGCGCGCGAGGCGACGAGGAAAAATATCAGAGCTGAACGCAACCTCGGACTGGACGAGCCGGAGTCCTTAAATTTAACGGCGCCGGGAATTACACCCGATGGCGCGATGCTGGATCGTGAAATGAATCAGACCATCAAACAAGCGCTCGCGGAATTGGACGAAGACAAACGCCTGGTGTTCAGCTTGAAGATTATTCACGAAAAGAGTTACGAAGAAATCAGCGCAATCACCGGGCATTCCATCGGCAAGCTGAAAACCGATTTGCATCGGGCGCGGGCCGAAATGAGAAAGCGGCTGGAACCTTATATCGGTAGTCGGTGAGCGGTGGTCGGTTGTAAAATACACTGACCACCGACCACCGACCACTGACCACTGACCACTGACCATTGACCTATGAATTGTAGTACTTGCCAAAACGAACTTGAAGATTTTTCTGGTGGCGAACTTGCGGCTGCCAATGTTGCCGCGCTGCGTGAACACCTCTCGGTATGCGCGGATTGCCGTCAGGCGCAGGCTGTCATTGCCCGCGAAAATGAAATCTTCGCCCAATTTTACGAACAGAACGCCATTGCTCCGCCGGATGAAATGTGGAGCGCGATTCACGCTCGCATTCATAGCGAAGACGCCGCGCTAACATCTTCAAAATCCGGTTGG
>JANMKB010000242.1:0-28060 GCA_031371805.1 Blastocatellia bacterium
GCTTCATCGCTATTTTTAATATGGGGGATTATAACAAGAGAAGGTTAAAAAGGCACAAGCTACAAATCTGCTTGTATGGTAAAAGAAGATTTCGTAACAAAGACACCTATTATTTATGCGCTCTGATCCACTGGGCAAACGCCCATTTCGCGTTTGTTTGCCCGTTCGTGATTCCCCTCAGCAAAAAATCAGTAACCGTCCGGGCGTACAAAAAAGGAAAAGCGCGACTGTTTTCTATTTCCTCATATCCGCCTTCTGTCAGTTCATAAAAGTGAACCTCATCGTTTTTATAGCGCCACAACTCAGGCACGCCCAGCGCTGCATAAATAGAGAACTTGAGCAGGGACGGGCTGGAAAGACCAACTTCGATAGCGAGGTCAGGAGGCGGATCAAGATTGAGATCAATTTTTTTGCCCATGACTTGGCTGGCGTTTTGAATATAAAAGCAATTATCAGGTTCTGTGCCTATACGTTTTTTTTCTTTTTTGAGCGTCGCGGAGCGATAGCTTTACATCGGAATTCGTAATTCATCCTCAACCACGCTGATGAGTTTATTGAGGATTACCGTTAGCTCTTCGTGGTCGGTAGAAGTTGTCATAATTTGCAAAACCCCATCGTCATAAGAGATGCGAAGGTGAGGTGCATCAGTTATTTCCTGTAGTAGAAACTCATAGTCTTCCCACGAAACATCACGCAAAATGGTTGTTGCGCCTGGCGGCAAAGTTTTGGCGACTAAAAGATAATCTGAGTTTACTGCAATCATAAATACCTCTTAATTTTATTCACTGCTGCCAAAATCGCTGCCACTGCCCGAATCGCCACCACCAAAATCACTGCCGCCGCCGCCCCAATCACTGCTGCCATTGCTACTACTCCAATCACTGCTGCTACTTGAATCTGAACTTCCACCAAAATCGGCGCCGCCGGAACTGTTATCGTAATCCTGTGGCTGATCGTTCTGGTAATGGTGTTGTTCGCGTTCCTGGTAGTGTTCTTCGCGGTAATGACGCCGCTCTTCGCCGAAGCCGATACTATTTGAATTATCCCAGCTACCGTAACCCGGCGAATCGTAAATTGGCTGTGAATAATAGGGCTGCGAGTAATAATAATCCTGATGATAGTACGGATAAATCGCGGGGCCGTAATAAGTATGTGGACTGAAAATCTGGCTCATCATCCAAATGTCTACCCAGCTTGAGCCGCCATAATAAGGGCGATAATCACGGTGCGGATCAAACGTCGGATCATTCGACCAGTGAACGCGCTGACCGTTAACTTCGCGGGTCAGGACTTTTGGCACTTGTCCCTGCCCCATTTCATCCGCGTGGGCGCGTGAAGTCAGGACGCGGATTTCCTGACCGTCTTTGTCTTTGAGGGCCACGACTACGGCTTCATCTTTATTAAGTGGACGACCATCAAAATAATCAAAAACTTCGTCGTTGTTGCGTTGTGGCGCGACGGGAGCGCCCAGTTTGGCAGCCTCGGCTTTGATTTCCGCAATGCCAGGTTTATAGGAAAAATAACGTTCGGGTTGGCGCACAGCATCTTGCAAGGTTGCATTGAAGCGATCAATGTTCGTGTGATCTTTCCAATTGCTGTCGGCTTTAATTGTTTCGTATTCAGTTTGCCAGTTAACGAAACGCGCATTGACATCAAACTCCCTGCCGAGCTTGTCATTAATTTCGTTCATCAACAAATTGATGCCTTCATCAAGTTTATTTTTATAAGCTTTTTGTTTGAGCTTCCGACGACCAATGACGAACGCTACACCTGCGCCAGCCGCGCCCAAACCAAGCAGGCCGAGAAAGCCAAAAGTACCACGGCGGGTCGAGCGATCAGAAGTTGCCTCCGCAATTAACGTCCGCGAGAACCCCGCCATTCCTAAACCAAAGCCCGTTCGTCCGGCGGATTGTTGTTTGAAGAGCGGCAGTGTTTCGGTCGCGGCCTGATTTATTTCCTTTGTATCAAGTTCTGTTTCGCCGGCTTTTCCGGTCGCGTAAATTCCTTCCTGGCTGCAAATCACAACGATTTCATTCGCTTTAAGATTGGCATATTTCTTAATCTCGCGCGTGGCAAAATCTTTGGTTTTGAGGGAGCGGTTAGGCTGGATCAAATAGGCGCGCAAATTAAAGCCACGAGAACTGGCATCGCTCACAACTTTTTGCAACTCGCTTAGATCGGCAGGCGTGAGCGTTCCGGTGTAATCCATCACTGCTTTGCCGGTTGTGAGGTCGGCCAAAACCTGGTCAAGATGGGCATCGCTCACCATCGTAGGCGCATTGGATTTTGGATTTGTGCCTGCGCCGCCGCCGTTTCGAGCTTCTGCTAAGCGCTGCTCAAAAAATTGCCGATTCGGCGCGAATGAGAGCGACGGGTCTTTGGCCTGGGCTGTTTCCAGCGGCTTGACTGCTTCGGCAAAACGCCTAAGCCGCAAATACGAAATCCCTAATCCGTAATTACTTTTCGCATCATTTTTTTCTTTCACTGCGGCAGCAAATAATTGTGCGGACTTGGCATAATCTCTGGCGTCGTAGGCCTTTCGCGCATCAGAGAAATTGTCGGCAAACACAGCCGTTGAAACGACAAAAAATAACATCAGACAAAGTAGATATTTTTGCATAAAATTTATTTGTTATTAGACCGCGTACCAGACACTGATTACTTTATTCTTTCGCGCTTGGCAACTCAATTACAAACCGCGCACCGTGCGGCAAATTATCTTCGGCACGAAGGTGTCCGCTGTGTTCGGCGACGATGTGATTAACGATAGCCAGCCCTAATCCGGTGCCACGTTTGCGCGTCGAAAAATAAGGCGAAAAAATTCGCTCCCGATCAATCGGGGCAATTCCCGGCCCGGTATCTGCGACGGTCATTTCCACGGCGTCCTGCTCGAAAACTTCCCGTGTTTCAATGCGTAAAGTTTTCTCCTCCAGCTCAAATTTGCTTTCGGTAATGGCGTGCAGGGCGTTATCAATTAAATTTACCAAAGCCCGTTTGATCTGGTCACGATCAACAAAGACCGGAGACAAATCCTGCGCCAGTTTGCTTTCGAGCCTGATGCCATCCAGCCGTTCTTCGTACAATTTTAAGGTATCGGCAATAATTTCGTTCAGGTCGTGCAACGCAAATTTGGCAGCAGGCAGGCGGGCAAAGCTGGAAAATTCGTCTACCATTCTTTGCAATGTAGCGACTTCGGCCCCGATCAACGAAGTACATTCACGCACCAGTTTTTCCCCCTTTTCATTGAGGCCGGAAGCCGACGGAAACACCGTTTCATGACCGTTGCCATTGCTCGCAACGCCCAACAGGTTTTTTGCCATCCGCTCCGCCGACAAGCGAATTGGAGTCAGCGGATTTTTGATTTCGTGCGCCATTCGTCGGGCAACTTCACTCCATGCCGTGCGTCGCTGGGCTTCGATCAGTTCTGACAAATCTTCGATGACAATGACTGTACCGTGTAAATGCGCCTGCGCGGCTGGCAAAGCAGTAACGGTGACTGCCGCGTCCAGATTGACGTTATTGGCGAGCTTAAAATGAACGTCACGCGAAACGGAACGCCCTCGCAGCGCCCGCCGAATCATGCGGCGCAACTCATCGCGTTGTTCTTCGGGCAGCAACACAGCGAGTTCGGCTCCACTCTCTGGCAAGTTTTTCATCGTTTGTTCCAGACGCAACAAACGGATTGCTGCCGGATTAATCGTCGTCACGCGATTTTGCTCGTCCAGTGAAATCACACCCGCCGAGAGATTTTGCAGCACTGTCTCAATGTAACGTCGCCGATCATCAAGCGCCGTGGCGGAGAGTTCGAGCCGCGCGCGATTTTCCTGTAGCTCCGACGCCATTTCGTTGAATGATAACGCGAGCGCGGCAAGCTCATCATCCCCTACAATGTCCGCACGTCCCGTCAGGTCGCCAGCCCGGATGCGTTGCGTGGCTTCGGCCAGTTGTCGCACTGGCTCGGCAATACTCCGCGCCACTTTAATTGCCATCCACGTTGCAATGAACAAGGCGAAGAGAGTGAGCAAGCCCAGCACTAATTGCGCATTGGCACGCACCGCCCGCCGATTGTTATGTAATTCGTCATAGGTTTTTTCGTAGTCACGATTTTGATCGGCGATTTCAATGACGAGGCGGGCCAGTTTCGGGTCGAGCCGTTGCGTGATGACAAGGATATTTTTGTCATCATCGAGCATTGGAGCAGCGGCGATTAAATGAAACTGATCGGGGCCTTGCACAACATTTGCAGTTGCGTTTTCTCCTTTCACGGCACGTTCACGTACTGTTTGTTGTGCCGTCAAAACGGAACGATCAAAGGTAGCCGCTTCAGGTAAAACGTGGCGGGTTAAGACCTGTCCGCCCTGGTTGAAAATTTCAATAGAGGAAAGTTTCTGGTTGTTCAATTCGCTGAGCAAAATGTTGGACGGATTATCTTCGCTCTCTGCCAAACGCGCCAGGGTGATGGCGATGCGGCGCAATTCGTCCTGTTCATTTTGTAAATAGCTATCCTGAATTTGCCGCGCATTTTCAGCCATCTTGCGGGCGGGCAGGCTGAACCATTTGTCCACGCTGCGATTGATAATCAGCAACGTAGAAGAAAACATGAAAATGACGGGCAACAGTGAAAGCGTGATCGAAAAAATTACGAGTCGCGTAGTGAACCGCGCTCCCAGTTTCATTTGCCGCGTTTCATTGCGTAACTTGATGATGTTACGTGCCAGCACCATCAGCAGCACAATGAAGGCGATGACGTTCAGGGTCGAAAGCGCAAATAAAATCAGGGTTCCGCTGGCTGTGCCAGGGGTGAACCATTGCTCAGTATTGAAGGCCTGCAACACCAGCAACGAGGCTGAAAGCAGAAGAGTTGCCACCGCCAGCACAATCACCCGATTGCGGCGCGCCGAACGATGAGGCTTGGAATTTGGATCAGAAGTAACAGGCATTGCTTACATTTCGCTAAATTATCCAGCCGATTCTAATCTACTAATTTGCCTTTTGCCATTTGATTTGTTTTTCTTACGCAATCGGTCAGTACCATCGGCGGTAGCGGGTGGGTAACACGGACATTTATGAACACAATTTTTATTAACCCAAGAACAAAACTTTTACACGGCGGCTGGCGGGCTGCGATTTTTCTTTTACTGTCACCGTTTGCGCTGGAGATTATCAACGCTTTGCTGCGCACAGACGAACAGGAACCCGGCGGGACTTTGATCGTTGGTGTCGCGGCAATTATTTATTACGTGATTTTAGTCGCATGGGTGCTGATATCTTCCTGGCTGTTTCTAAAATATTTCGAACAGTTGAAATTAAGTTCGCTTGGATTCGCTTTTTATCGCAGGGTTGGAACAGAGTTGTTGGCCGGCTGTGCAATTTCGGCACTAATGATTGCCGCCGTTGTAGCTTTACAGGTAATCGGCGGAGGCACGCGGCTGTTGCTCAATCCGATGTTTTGGAAATCAGCCGATGGGGTTAGGAGTATTGATTTTACAGGTGTTGTGATCATTGCCAAAGGAGCCGTCCTGACTTTGGTTTTTATTTCATTAGCGGCGGCATTTGAAGAACTACTCTTTCGTGGCTATGCCTTTCAAACTTTGTTGCGCGACGGCATCTCGCCCATTGTGCCGATTATTTTGCTGTCATTAATTTTTGGTTTGGCACACTGGACAAATCCGAGCCGAACAATTTTTTCAACTACAAATACGATGCTCGCGGGCGTGTGGCTGAGTGTCGCGTATTTGAAAACGCGCAGCCTGTGGTTTCCGACGGCCTTGCACCTGGCGTGGAATTGGACGATGGGATTTATTTTCGGTTTGCCAGTCAGCGGATTAAAATTGGCACAGCATCCAATTTTTCTTTCGACGAGTGAGGCTCCGTTGTGGTTAACTGGCGGCAGTTATGGTTGCGAAGGTGGAGCGCCGACAACTTTGATTTTAGTGGTTGCAACGATAATCATCTGGAAAGTAAAATTTTTGTGTATTGCCCCGGAAATGGAAGCAGCCCTGCAAAAAAACAGCCCCGATCATCAGGCAACCATCAAACTCGGCTTAGTTGAATGAAATTCCGGCTTCGCCTAAAAATCACGCTCTGCCCCACCAAAATCTTCCTCTATGCAAAAGCAATTTTTCAAAATCGCCAAAACGTCCGAAGTCGCGCCGGGGCGTAGCAAAGCCTATAAAATAGCAGACAAAACAATTGCGGTGTTCAATCTCGAGGGACAATTTTACGCGCTTGATGATGCCTGCCCACATCGCGGCGCATCGCTGGCGGAAAGCATCTGTAAAAACGGCAAAGTTTTTTGTAGCTGGCATCTGTTTGATTTTGATTTGAAAACGGGAGAATGCGGCGCTATTCCTGATTTTCCTGTGGCAACATACGAAGTAAAAATCGAAGACGAAGAAATTTTCGTCCTCTGCTAAATGCTACATGAGCCGAACCACCTACGACAAAGCCTTATTCATCACGGCTGCTGCCTTCAACCTCGGCACCGCCGCAGTGTTAATTTTCAGACCTGACATTATTTTAGCAAGACTTGGCATTAGTGATCCGGCGGCGAAATTACTGGCGCAGTCTTTGGCGTCAAGTGTGACGGCGTGGGGCGCAGCCTATGCGCTGGTGGCAATTAATCCAAATCGTTTTCGTGAATTTGTGCGGCTGGGGATTTTTTCCAAAACGTTTTTCTTTGTGATTTATGCGGTCGCATTTTTCGGTGGACAAATTGCCTTCAAAGCTTTTGTGCCGGCGGTGATTGATTTGATACTGGCAGTTTTATTTATGGAATATTGGTGGCGAAATGAACAAACGAAAAGCCGCTAAATTAACTTCCTTGTTATAAGCGCACCCCTCCGTCTAATCGGTTCGCACTCGTGAGACAAATTCATCACGCACTTTCGTAATCAATCCATCAATATTTTTAAGCGTGTATCCGGCGGTGCTGATCGGTGGCAGGAATTCGACGTACACATCATTTGGCAAACAGTATTTTGTTCCTCTGCGCATCACTAAGCGCGTATCGTTCACGACCATCGGCACTATTGGGACTCCGGCTTCGAGCGCCATATAAAACACGCCTTTTTTGAATTCCTTCAGCTTGCCGTCAACTGTTCGCGTGCCTTCGGGAAAGGCAACTACGGAGCGTCCGGTGTGAAGAACTTCGGCGCCGCGTTTCGTGCTGGCGATGGCGGCTTCGCGGTTGGTGCGGTCTACGGGGATGGCGTGAACCTGGCGAATTCCCTGACCCATAATCGGAATTTTGAAGACTTCTTTTTTGGCTAACCACGCGGTATTCCTTGGAATATTCGCAATCAACAACGGCGGATCAAGATTGCTTTGGTGATTGGCGACAAAAATATACGCCTGCTTCGGATCAAGTTTTTCGTAGCCATTCACGTGAACCCGTGCGCCTGCAGCTCGCAAATAACAACGCGCTCCGAATTTGCCGAAGGGGTAAATAAATTCTTTGTAATTGAAAACCCCACGCAGCACATAGCCAATTAAAATCACCGGAATTCCAATGATGATAAAGCATAAAGCGGCGACGACAAACGTCCAGTAATAACGAAGTTTTGGCAGCAGACCTACGTCTGGTAAATCGGCTGTGCTAAACTTTGCGCTTTCTTGAGATTGCATTATTTACTCCCCGCAAAAGGAACTATTCGATGAATCGGAAGCTCACTGTGCGCGTACTGATAATCGCGCTGCTAAGCCTTACTTTTTTAACTACTGACTTAAAAGCTCAATCAATTCCGACGCCTGCCTCGCAACTTGGCTTTGAGCCGGGGGATGATCGTAAGCTCGCGGATTGGGAACAGATTACAAAATATTTTACTGTTCTCGATAAAGCTTCGGATCGTGTGACGGTGCGCGAAGTCGGGAAGTCTACCCAGGGACGCCCGTTTTTATTAGCTACAATCAGCTCGTCGAAGAATTTGAAGAACCTGAAAAAGTATCAGGAAATTCAAAGCAAGCTCGCCGATCCGCGCAAAATTAAATCGCCATCCGAACTTGAAGAGCTAATCAAAAAAGGAAAAAACGTCGTTGCCATTTCGTGCTCAATTCACTCCAACGAAGTCGTCGCCGCGCAAATGTCTATGCAGTTTGCGTACACGTTAGCCAGCGAAAAAAGTGATGAGATGAAAGCCATTCTCGACAACACGATTATCCTGTTGTTTCCCTCCACCAATCCTGATGGCGTAGACATCGTCAATCATTGGTATTGGAAAACGCTTGGCACAAAATCCGAAGGAACAATCCCGCCTGAACTTTATCATCCCTACGCTGGTCACGACAATAACCGCGATTGGTTCATGCTGAATCTGATCGAAACGCGCAACGTGACGGACGTTTTTTACAAAGAATGGTTCCCGCAAATTGTTTACGACGTGCATCAGCAGGGGCAGTATTCATCGCGCATGTTTGTGCCGCCATTCCTTGATCCGCCGAATCCAAATATTGATCCAACATTGTTGCGACAGGTGGCTTTGATCGGGACGAAAATGGCAACAGATTTACAGGCCGCCGGATTTAAAGGCGTGGCGACGAATATGCTTTACGATACGTGGTGGCACGGCGGAATGCGGACTGCGCCTTATTATCACAACGCGGTTGGGATTTTGACCGAAGCCGCGAGCGCGGATTTGGCGACGCCGCTGAAAATTACGAATGAAGAAATGCGAGCGGGGAGGAAGCTGCGAGCCAACGCCGAAGAAGATGAAGGCAGTCGTCGTTTCACAATTCGTGGTTTGCCGAATGCGTTGGAACGGGCGACACATTTTCCCGATCCGTGGCAGGAAGGCGAATGGCATCCCAAAGATATTTTAAAAATGGAGATGATGACTTCGCGGTCATTGTTAAAGATGGTCACGCTTTACCGCGAAACATTTCTCCGCAATTTTTACGAAGCAGGGAAACGTGCGATTGAAACGAATGACAAAGATCAGCCCTTGGCGTTTGTGATTCCAAAATCGCAACGCAACGAATTCGCTGCGTTGCGAATGGTGAGCATCCTCGCTGCGCAGGGCATCGAAGTTCACGAGGCTACAAAATCTTTTACGGTTGATGGGACAAATTACGAAGCCGGTTCGCGGGTCGTGAAATTGAATCAGCCGTATCGCGCCGGCGCAAAAGCTCTGCTTGAAATTCAGCAATATCCCGAACGTCGGTTGTATCCGAACGGCCCGGCGGAAGCTCCGTATGATGTCGCAGGATGGACTTTGCCAATGCAGATGGGCGTTGATTGCGTAGCTGTGAAACAGAAATTTGAAGCTGAATTGAAATTGCTGAGCGATGTTGAATTGCGCGAAGCCGTTAAGAAAAATCAGCCGCGCATTGAAACAAAAGCGCGCGTTGGTTTGTATAAAAGTTTTGCGGCTACGATGGATGAAGGCTGGACACGGCTCGTGTTTGATCATTACCAGCTCAAATATAATTCACTGCTGGATACCGAAATTCGCGGCGGAAATTTGCGCGAAAAATACGATGTGATTGTGCTGCCCGATCAAAGTGCGCGTACCATTATTAATGGTCAAAATGTGAAGACTTATCCCGAAGAATTTTCCGGCGGCATTGGCAACGACGGAGTGAAAAATCTGCAAAATTTTGTCGAAGCTGGCGGGACTTTGATTTGTTTTGATAACGCGACACGATTTGCGATCCAGGAATTTAAGCTCCCCGTAAAAAATGTTTTGATCGGAGTTAAGACTTCAGATTTTTATTGCCCCGGCTCCATCCTGAAAGTCGAGCTTGATCAGAATCATCCGATAGCAAAAGGCTACGGCGCGACAGTTGACGCTTATTTTGCGAGCAGCAGCGCATTTGAAATTACTGATTCTGGACAAGGTCAGGTTGTCGGAAAATATGCAGAAACAAATGTACTGCGCTCAGGCTGGCTGTTAGGCGAAAAATATCTGGCAGGAAAAGCAGCCATCGTTGATGCCAGACTAGGTTCCGGGCATGTAATTTTGTTTGGTTTCAGACCGCAGCATCGTGCGCAAACGGTCGGAACTTATGGGTTGGTTTTTAACCTGATAAAATAAAATTGTGGAACATCTGTCAGCCCACCCACACTTAGTTCTAGTGAAAGTGAAAAGACGTGCGGGAAGGCTTTGCGAAGTGCAGGAGATGTTTTATTATCTGCCAGTCTACTACCAACAAACTTACTATCGGATAAACAGGCGTCTCCTCCTTAAGCCTAACCGATAGAGATGCGCGCTGATTGTCGTTCCTTAAAAAATCTGAAATCTTTGTTTGATCTTTGGGTTTACGGCATTAGTTGAAGTATCTGTAAATTGCGTTCATGTTAGCTGGTTATTTAACCTGAAGGATCGAAATTGATGTCAAACCCTAATCCTCTGGGACAGTTTCTCCCAGGCTCTGGAGATAATTCTGCACATTCGCAGAGCGGAGAGCTTGTCAACGAGAGTCAAAATCCTGCCTATAATGAGAAGGATATTAATAAAAACCTGATTACCGCGCAGTGGTATGTCATTACCCAAACCCTGCATCGCGTGCTTGGGAAATCAGACCTTTACGACAAGCTGGTAACAGAACTGGCGCAGGCGCTCTATCAGGACCAGGCAAAAACAATCGAAAGCCACCTGTATGATGCGTCAGATTTACCGTTGCCGGGAATGGTTTACTGTAGCGCTGCAATGCATGATCTGGCAGCACAGATTCATAAGGTGCGTGACAGTAAAATGGCGGTGTTAATAACCGGTGAATCCGGCACTGGGAAGGAAGGAATTGCGCGTGCGATTCACACTTTGAGCAGTCGTCAGGAAGGGCCGTTCGTGGCTTTTAACTGCACAGTAGTGACGAAAGAATTAATCAGTTCACAGCTTTTCGGACACCGCAAAGGCTCTTTTACTGGAGCCGACAGCCATTACCAGGGATCAATTCGGAGTGCGGAAGGCGGGACAATTTTTCTGGATGAAATAGGTGATTTACCTTTAGAGTTGCAACCAAAGTTGCTCCGCTTTTTGCAGGAAGGCGAAGTCCATCCGGTGGGAGAAACCAATCCGGTGAAGGTCAATGTCCGCGTCCTTGCCGCCACCAATCACGACATCGAAGCAATGGTTACCAAAGGCGAATTCCGCGAAGATCTGTATTATCGCATTAACGTCCTTCGGTTTCACATGCCTCCCTTGCGAGAGCGCCGCGAGGAAATTCCCGCCTTGTCCTATAACCTGCTGGAGCGTTTTTCGCAGGATGCCAGAAAGTCAGGGCTGACGTTTGCCCCGGAGACACTCGCCGCCCTTACTGCTTCCGCATGGCCTGGTAATATTCGTCAATTAGCGAACGAAATTCAGCGCGCTATTGCGGTAGTTGCTAATCGTGAAATAATTCAACCGCAGCACTTATCTCTGGCTGTTTCAGGCGATTATAGAAAGAATGGCAAGCTGGATTGGGTAGATGAGATTTTGCTGAGTTTGTCAGCGCGCGGAAACGCCGAAGTAAAAGAGGAAATCGAAAAAACCTCTGAGTCGGTCAATCAGTCTCGAGTTGAAATAGCAGAATCATCTCTCGTGCCAGAAAATGTTGTAGTCGAAGGCCGAAAAACCCTTCATAGTGGTCAAACCTTAGCTGATGAAGTAAAGGAATTGGAAAAGGGAATTATCGTCTCGACGCTGACTAAATTAAATTTCAATCTGTCACAAACGGCGAAGGAGTTGGGGCTAACGCGACGCGGGTTATATCTCAAAATGGAGCGGTATGAGATTGATCCTAAATATCTTAAAATAACCAAAGCTCAGGTCTCAGGGCCTGCTTAATTTTGTGCAGCAAAATCCAGCCGATAGTTTTGCGACCAAAGCCGATGCGGGTAAAGGCAGTCATTCCCGGCTTTAATAATCCATCTGTATTATCAACGATCATTTCGACGCGATAAGTAGGCTGTTTGTTTTCATCTAGTTCAGCTACGCTCCCAATTTTTTCAACTTTGCCTTGAAACACCTGATCAGGCATTGCGCGCGTCAATAAACGAACTACTGCCCCTTCTTTCACATCGCCAATTTCTCGTTCCGGGACCTGAATGCGGACACGCAATTGTCTGGTTTCAGCAACACGGCAAACCTCGCCACCTTTTTCCAGATACTTGCCGTTGAGTTCCAGTAAATTCTCGCCTAAAACTGTTCCGGTGCGCGGCGCAGTTAAAATCACCGAAGTTTGCTTGCTTTGCAAAATCTGTCCTCTTTGCCGCAGTATTTCAAGAACTCGTCTTTTTCCCTCAATCTCAGTTGAAGTATTAGCAGTTACGCTTTGGGTTGTTTGTAGCTCTGATTGATTAAGGCGCACCTCGCTGCTGTATTTTTCAAACTGGCGCCGATGCTCAACGATTGCATTCTGAACTTTTTCCTGCGCCGCTTCGATTTCAAGTTTTAGCGCTGTAACTTTATTTTCAACGGTCTCAAGGTCGGACTTGGGAATCAGGCTCTCCTGAAAAAGCTGGCGTGTTCGGGCGAGCTGAGTTTGTGCCTCATTCAATCGCGACTTTTTTAAATCAATATCTGATTGTAACACTGCGATGGCGGCTGGGTATTCAATCTCTGACTGATGGCCACTAAGCTTACGCGTCAGGATATTTTTCTGCTCCGCCCCAAATTCGCGTGCCAGGCGAGTTGATTCATTGAGCTGGGCCGAGGCGCGAACAGTAGCCTGTTGTCTGGTTTTAATTTCACTGGAAAGACGCTCGAACTCGCCCTCTTCACGCACAATATCTGCGCGTAAGGCGATCAAATCAGAACTCAAATCAGGATTACCAAGCCGTGCCAATTCTTTTCCTGTCTCTACTAATTCACCCGGTTTGACCAGCACTGTGACCATCCCGGCTTCTGGTGTACTGATAACAGATTCTTTTTCCTTCATCGGAGTCAACGTCCCGAAACTTCCAACTGATGCTTCCCAGGGCAGGAGCAGGGCAGCGAAAATCAGGAGAAAAAGAATGGGGGGAACTAACAGACGCCGCCAGGATTTGGCAGGTTTTTCTGTCAACTGTTGCCTGGCTTGGGACGACTGCTTTTCGGTCATCGCCGTCGCTGGTTGATCAGCAACAGGGTTGCGAGTCGCTGGCAATAAGGTTGCCGCAGGCTGTGCGGTTGATTTTACCGAGGCAAGTTGTTGGCTCTCAGATGGATTAATCATAAATGTCCTGAGCCAGTCTGTCGCAGACCTGAACAGGCTTTTAAGGGGGCGACGCGCGTAAAGAAATACCACACCACCGGTTAATAGCAAACCAGGAAGCTGAAATTCATCTATCAAATAGCTACCCACATAACTGACAATAAGCCAGGTCAGGAGGGCTGAATACGCCACTGAAAGAAAACCGAATAAAGCATAAATCACTTTCTCAGAACGACCGTATTTGCTGGCACTGGCGTTACGCTCGCCAAAAGCAAGCCAGTTCCACAGGCTGCGCCAGTAATCGCGCGACCGAGACATCAGATTCGGCAGGCGGAGCCACTGGCTTAAGAAATAATATCCATCTAATTTAATCAACGGATTGGCATTGAAAACTATATTAAGCAAACTTCCCAAACAAAATATCAGGGCCAGATCAGACAAAAAGGTGTAAGGTTCAACTATCAACCAAATTAATAAGGCAGTTGTCCCCACCAGTAATTGCCAGTAAACCCCTGCCGCAATCACCCACAATCTTTGCCCTCGTTTTTTAATTAAATGAATGCCGGAAACATTGCAGTATAAGGCCGGAATAAAATAATAAACCCCCAGCACGCCTACTTCTGTAGCGCGTCCGCCAAAGGCTTTGCAGGTTAGCCCATGCGCAAACTCATGCGTCACCACGACCATCCATCCGGCGACAAACATCGCGACATAATGTTCGCGGATAATGTATGCCCCATAATTCGAGAGCGCGGCCCAGTTTAGCGCCGATAAAAATGCCACCGAAATCATAAATAATAAGGTGAGCACAAAAAATGTTGGTGTCCAGACCCAGCGCAACGCAGGAACCATGCGGGCAAATAATTGGTCGGGGTTGAAAAGCCTGAAACGGATGTAAGGCTGGCGCATGACCGCTTGATTTGCTGCATAGCCAGTCGTCCGCTTGCCAGCTAAAATACCAATTTGTTCAAGTTTTGTCAGGAATTTTGTCAGCGTCGCAAGGGTGAGATTTCCGCCATGTCGCTGTTTGAACTCAAGGCAAACTGCCGACGGCGTGAGGGCTTCTTCAAGTAACTGAAAAACCTTGAATTCGGTTTCGCGCAAAATGATAAAGCGATTAATTGAAGCCGAACCAACAATCCAGCTTTGACGGTCTCCATCCTGCTGCTCGGTGAGTTCGAGATCATCAGCAAAGCGTGGAGGATAATCGCAATAATCAGTAATCATTTCCTGGATTAATTTTTTGACTATAAGAGGTAACCCAGCTAATAAATTACTAATAAGCTTAAGTAGCAGGGATAGATGAAATAATTGCCCGCATACTTAGTATGCAGATAATTATTTGTTAGTGCTTTAAAGACCACGGATCAACGGTTCTCGGTGAATGATTTTTATTCGCCGGGGTAATTAGTACTCTGTGTGCTAAAAATGTATACATTGTATCCGTTTTACTTTATTTTATTAACTGCAATCAATTCAATACTTTACCGGAAATTTATAAAAATATTTGTAAGTTCGAATCTTTGGTACGAAGTATGCAGTTAACTACATCGTGCAGGTAGCAATTATGATACCTGTAGCACCCTCAAATTTATGCATATAAGGTTAAAGGCACTAAGCCTCTCAGGCTCAGAATACAAAATATTTTGATACGAAGAGGTTTGGGTTCATTTTGCTTCAAGCGAAGTAAAATGACACGCCTAAGCGGAGAAATAGGAAGAAGGCAGAGACTTCCTATTTCTCCGTTTAAATTTTTAAGGACTGAGTTGTTATTTTTGCAATTGGGTAAGCGATATTATCATCAGATTACCGTTCCATCTGTGATTACGGCTCCTTTGGGGATGACCACAATACCTTCACGAATATTATAATTCTCACCATCAAAATTTTCGTGTCCAGCGTCATTTAAGATTCTCACGTTAGAACCAATCCGCACATTTTTATCTACGATAGCATTGCGGATAATGGTGTTTTCGCCAATGCCGATCCAGGGCAAGCCCTGTCTGCGTTCTAATTCCAGTTCATCAAGAGTTTGGTAATAATCCGCGCCCATAATTAACGAGTGTTCGATGCGCGAGTAATTTTCAATCCGCGAGCGAATGCCGATGATAGAGTGATCCACCCAGACGCGATTCAGGATGCAGCCTTCGGAAATAATCGCTTCTCGAATCTGGCAATCCAGGATTTTTGAACTTGGCAAAAAGCGTGCCCGTGTATAAACGGGAAAGTCAGCATCAAAGAGGTTAAATTTAGGGACGATCCGCGTCAGGTCAAGATTTGCATGATAAAAAGATTTAATCGTTCCAATGTCTTCCCAGTAACCATCAAACAGAAAAGCCTGGACATTGTACTGACTGATAGCTGCCGGAATGATTTCACCGCCGAAGTCCACAAATTTTTCGTTTCTTAACAACTGTCGCAAAGCCTCATATTTGAAAAGATAAACTCCCATTGAAGCGATATACGGACGCTGGGCGGCATCTTCTGCATTCAGCCCCAGTTTAGTTGTGTCAACGCACATGCCAGGTAATTGATCGGCAGGGGGTTTTTCCTTGAACTCGACGATGCGCCCTTCATCATTGGTTTTCAGTAACCCAAAGCCGGAGGCCAGCGCTTCGCTGCAGGGGATGACCGAAACGCTGACATCCGCGCCGGTTTCTTCGTGATGCCGAATAAAATCACGATAATCCATTTGGTACAGGTGGTCGCCCGACAGGATCAAAACATTTTCAGGATTAACGTCCTGAATGTGTACCATCACCTGCCGTACGGCATCGGCTGTGCCCTGAAACCAATTTTTATTTTCAGAAGTTTGCTCTGCCGCCAGGATTTCGACAAACCCGTCGGAGAATCCACTGAAACGATAAGTCCGCGAAATATGGCGATTGAGCGAAGCTGAATTAAATTGCGTCAGCACATAAATTTTCGTTATTTCCGAATGCAGACAATTGGAAACAGGAATGTCAATCAAACGATATTTGCCACCCAGCGGAACTGCCGGTTTGGCGCGGTGGTGCGTTAAAGGGAAAAGGCGTGAGCCTTGACCGCCGCCGAGAATCAACGTCAATGTATCTTTTCTCATCGTTCCCTCCTGCGGCGGCAAACGCCGACAGTAAAATGTTTAAGTTGATGGGTTGGGATCTTTCGTGTCAAATCCAGTCTGACCAACGCGCTTGGTTAGTCTCGCCGGATAAGATAATCTATCGTGCGCATCTGAGCATAGCCCTATTGGTTTTTCAAGCAGCAAGTTATGAATTTAGCAGGATTTTTAATTTCTTCGACAATTTTACAAGCTTTGAGCCGCGGCACAGGCGTGGTCGCGCTGGAATCAACCGTCATCGCCCACGGCTTACCTGCGCCTCACAATTTAGCACTCGCTCGTTCATGCGAAGCCATAATTCGTGCGCAAAATTGTGAACCCGCAACTATCGGCATTATCGCCGGGCAGCCAGTTATCGGGATTAACGAAGCGCAGCTTGAGGAATTAGCAACAGGCCGTGATGTGGCCAAAGTAAATTTAGCCAATCTTGCCCACATTATCGCCCAAAAAAAATATGGAGCTACAACTGTTGCGGCAAGTCTGTGCCTGGCACATCGGGCTGGCATCAGAGTTTTCGCCACCGGAGGCATTGGGGGCGTGCATCGCGGGGCAGAAGCAAGCTTTGATATTTCGGCTGACCTGACGGCGCTGGGGCGTTTTCCAGTGCTTACTATTTGCGCAGGAGCCAAAGCGATTCTTGCTTTGCCGCAGACGATGGAAGTTTTAGAAACGCTTGGCGTGCCTGTCGTTGGCTATCAAACTGATGAACTCCCAGCTTTTTATTCGCGTTCCAGCGGCATCAAACTGGAGCTTCGCGCCGACACTCCGGCAGAAGTTGCAACGCTCGCTAAAACACATTGGGAGTTGGGAAATACAAGTTCTGTCTTAGTTGTCGCGCCTGTGCCTGAAGCCGAAGAACTTCCGGCAAGTGAAATTGCTGAGGTGATTGAAGAAGCACTCGCCGCAGCCTCACAGCAAAATATTTTGGGCAAAGCTGTCACGCCGTTTTTGCTCTCGCGCATCACCGAAAAAACAGCCGGGCGCTCGCTCCAGACCAATCTTGCATTACTTAAAAATAATGCGCGGATTGCGGCTGAGATTGCCAGCGAAATTGCGCAGGGATAAAAATCAGAAGACACTTGCAAACATTTAATTGTCATAACTGATGAGGTCTTAGGCCTTTGGCTTTTGGTCCTGGAATCTCTGCCTGAAGAATTTGTCTGCGGCGCTGGTTATGCGAGAGTTAATATTCCGGGCAAGGGAATAGTTTCAATACTCTTGCCAAAAACCAAAGACCAAAAGCCAAAGACCTGCTCATTTAAATTATGGCGGCTCACGAACATCATCACAATCATGACCATTCGCATTCGCTTCCGCATGAGCGCGGCAAACAACAGCGCATTCTGCTGATCGTGCTGGCGCTGAATTTTGTGTATATGCTGGCGGAGGCAATTGGCGGTTATTGGGCCAACAGCCTGGCGCTGATGTCTGACGCAGGTCATATGCTCGCGGACGTTGCGGCTTTGGCTCTATCATTGTTTGCCGTTCGGTTTGCTGCCCGACCTGCCACCCCTGAAAAAACGTATGGCTACTATCGCATGGAAATTTTAGCGGCGCTGGCGAATGGTGTGACGCTGATTTTAATTTCCCTGTTGATATGTTACGAAGCTTATCATCGTTTGCGGCAAGCCGAAATTATTGAGGCCAAAGTGATGATTTCGATTTCACTCGGTGGCTTGCTGGTGAATTTGATTTCCGCCAAAGTCCTGCACGGTTCCCATACGCACGATTTGAATTTGCACGGAGCATTTTTGCATGTCATGGGAGATTTGTTCGGCTCCGTCGCCGCTGTTGTTGCGGGGGCGCTGGTGTTGTGGCGCGGTTGGGTTTGGGCTGATCCGGTTTTTAGCGTGTTGATTTGCGGGCTGATTGTTTACAGTTCGTGGCGGCTGGTTTCTGAAGCGGTGAACATTTTGCTGGAAGGGACGCCTGCGCATATTGATGCGGGAGCGGTTGACGCAGCGATGCGAACCATTGCCGGCGTCCGTGACCTGCACGATTTACACATCTGGACGATTACTTCAAATCGTCATGCGCTCACTGCCCATGTCATCATTGGCGAAGCTGGTAACAGCTATCAGATTTTGCGGGAATTGCGCGAACTCCTGGCCAGTCGTTTTGGGCTGACACATTCGACTTTGCAAATCGAAGACCCTTATCTTTCGGCGATGGTAAAAATCAAGCGAGAAAATAAACCTGGTGAAGTCAGGTAACTTGCAAGCTCAAATAAGATTTAGCAACTTGCGTGCGCCTTGATGAGTTAATTTCGCCTTCCATATTCACAATGTCTTTCGAGCTTTTTATTGCCCTGCGCTATTTGCGCGCCAAACGCCGCCAGGCTGCCGTGTCGGTTATCACCGGAGTCGCTATCGCAGGCATTGCCATAGGTGTTGCGGCTTTGCTTGTCGCGCTGGCTTTAGCAACTGGCTTCCGCGAAGAGGTGCAGGAAAAAATTCTCGGTGGCACAGCGCATTTGAATTTACTCCGGCCTGATAACAGCGGCATTACAGATTATCGCGTGCTGACTGAAAAAATTAGTATGGTTCCTGGGGTTAGGGCTGTCACCGCGACGATGTATGATCAAGTATTGCTCAACGCCAATGACCGGCAGGAGCCAGCCATCCTCAAAGGCGTAGACCTTAGTGTCACTGGTAAAAATGCCAACGAAATTTTCACTACAAGTATTGAGGGGAATCCCCAGGATTTATTACCTGATCCGCCGGCTACAGACACAGAACAATCACTTGATGGAATTATGGTTGGTAAAGAATTGGCGCGGATTTTGAATTTGCAACGGGGCGATGTGGTGACTGCGTATGCGGCGAAAACACGGCTGACTCCGGTTGGGACAACACCGCTCACAACTCGTTTTCGCGTCATTGGTTTTTCTTCTTCCGGGCTTTATGAATACGACGCGCATTGGGCATATATCTCGCTGGCAGCCGCGCAACGACTGAATGGTGAAGGTGATGTAGCGGGCGTGATCCAGATGAAAGTAGATAATTTGTATGCCGTGAATGAAATCGGCAGGCGCGTGCTGGAAAAATCCGGGTCAGGCTTTATGACGCAAAACTGGCAGGAGTTAAATCGTTCGTTATTTGCAGCGTTCAAATTACAGCAATCAGTTATCATCGTGTTTTTCTCGCTGCTGATTGCCATCGCCGCGCTCAACATCATCACGACTCTGACAATGGCGGTGATTGAGAAGCAGGGCGATATTGCCATCCTGCGCACCCAGGGAGCTACCCCACGCAGCATTATGAAAATTTTTATGCTTCAGGGAGTGATGATCGGAATTATCGGCGCAGTCTCAGGCGTGATTTTAGGGCTGGGTCTGTGCTGGCTGGCGAATACTTACAAATTAATTTCAATCCCGGCGGAAATCTATTCAATTTCGTTCGTGACTTTGAAAATTCGCGCTTTACCCTGTGCGTTGATTGCGTTGCTGGCCCTTGTGATTAGTTTTCTAGCTACGCTTTATCCCGCCCGCTCAGCAGCTAAAGTGCAACCGGTCGAAGCGTTAAGGTACGAATGATTATTTAATGTGAAGTGATCTGATCGCTTCGCGCAGTTCAGCCACGCGAAAAGGTTTTTCCAGAAAGGCGTCGCAAATTTCTTTGACCAGGCGAGCGTTTTCGCTGCTGTGTTGTCCGGTCATGGCGACGACTTTGATGTGGGAAGAAAACTGTTTGATTTGGCGGGTTGCTTCGACTCCATCCATAATCGGCATGTCTAAATCTAAAATCACAATGTCAGGATTTTCGGCCTGGGCCAGACGCACTGCTTCGAGGCCGTTAATGGCCTGAATGATGCGATGCTCGTCCTCAAGTGCCTGAGTCAGCATTCGGCGCACGCCTTCGATGTCGTCTGCAATGAGAATCTTAGCCACGTCACTCCGGGTGAGGTTTTCCTCAGTGAAGTGCTTAGTTGCCCAACCAGTAAGATTGCAATTGCTACCAACGGGAGGCTCAATCTTACTCACTCAAACTCGGCGAAATACTTAGGAAAAGCTGGGCTACCAGGGTAATTAACGATGACTGCTTTCTGGTAGATATTTTGCCTGATTAATTTAATCTCTCACACTCTACGGAAGTTAAATTATTAGGCCATGAGCAAATAAGCGAAATTTAGAAGACTTGCAAGGGAAATAATTCCGCGAGATTTTGACGCAGCGGATTATAACTGATTCCTGCTCCTTTTCAAATCAACAAATAGTTTACGTGGCAGTCACAGGGATATTTCAGCTTGACACGCTCTGTTTGATAGCGGAAAATTTGCTTATCTATACGCGAAGGCTTGGCGACTAAGTAAAACAATTGACATCCGGCAACAAATATTACCAAGCCTGAAAGCTTTATGCAGTATTCATTCAATCTTCATCCCTTGCTCAATTCATCACTGCGGAAAACGCTTATTTCCTTGCGGGTTGGTAACGCCGACGCGTAAGCTGCTGTGGAAGTAAACCTATGAGAAGAGCGGTCAGTTATTTTGTCGTTGGTTGCATCGTTAGTGCGTGGTTATTAGCGCCGACTGCGCTGGTTCCCAATTCAGCCGAAGCGGCAACGTCGCTGGCGCTGATTTCCGGTTTTGTTAAGGACGATACGGGTAAGCCTTTGGTCGGCGCAGCAGTAGCGCTTTTTGAGGCGCAGCCGGGACAGCTAATTGGTGGCAACCTGCTCAAAAATATGACGACTGATGCCGAAGGTCGTTTTAAGGTAAGTGTTGCTCCGGGCTTTTACCGCTTACGTGCGGCGGCGGATGGATTCAGACCGACCTTTACTTTAGTTACCCTGGATGCGGCAAATAAGACTACACACAATTTTTCCCTGAAGCGAGTTGGGACGATAGTCGAAAAACGTGGTGACAAAGGTGATTATCGCTGGATCGGACGGAGCGTGCCGCGCAGCATTCTTCACTACCAGGAGGAAGACGAAGAAATATCCGTTCCTGGCGATGTCGTAGCTGAAAACACCACCCCGCGAACAAAATCAGAATGGCATGGAATCGTACAGTTCACGGGATCGCAATCTGATGAGGCTAATTTCGTCGGCACCAATTTTGCCATTGCAAGCTCCTTCGGTAACAACCTGGAGGTTGCCTTACTGGGACAAAGCGGAATTGGTGAAGCCGCTCCACAACGCTTGACCGCAATTGCTTCGCTGCGTCCCAAAGCGGCCCATCAGGTGACGGCGCTGGTGGGGTATGGACAGGCGGCGCTGCGGGGAAAAAAACAGGGGCGGACGCTCGAACAATTTTCTTTTGCGGCAATGGATTCCTGGCAGGTGGCAAAACCGTTGCTGCTGATTTACGGTTTTGATTATTCGTCGTTCGGAAATTTTGGCAAAGGGCGAGACAGTATTTTACCCCGCGTCGCTGTCCAACTGACGCCCAATTCACGGACCCATATCAATGCTGCCCTGACGCCTGGCACCTCAGATTTGCGCCCCTCGCCAGAAGGCTTTGATTCCGAAAATATCCATTCCAGATTTGCCTCGCAACAGCCCAATATTGCGGTAGTCAATGGCGAGCCGATCAGTGATCGCAGCCGCCGTTTGGAAATTGGCTATGAACGTGTGCTGGGGGAAGATGGCGATTCCTCAATCGAAGCGACCGCTTTTTATGACGTCATTTCTCATCACGGAGTAGGAGTGATGGCGTTGCCCCTTGAAGCTTCCCCTGAAACTCAATCGGCCTTTCAACAGGTCGCACGTCAAATTGTGGCGATGAATGGAGCCGCACGTGGCCTGCGCGTGATGTATACGAAGAGAATGAGTGACTACGTTACGGCCTCAGTTGGTTACAGCTTCGGGCACGGCGAAAGATTTAATGAAGCTGCCCTAAGCGATATTACGCCTGCACAATTGTTTACCGGAAGTAATTTCCAGGTTGCCTCAGCCAAACTGGATTTCGATCTGACCCACCGCACTGGAACCCGCATTTCAACTGTGGTGCGGCTTTCTCCCGCTGCCGTAGTTTTTGCAATAGACCCATTTGCCGGACGGATGAGCGTTTATGACCCTAATCTGAGTATTTACGTGACGCAAACACTCCCCACTTTCGGCCTGCCAGTGAAATGTCAAGCGCTGGTTGATATGCGTAACCTGCTCAATCAAACGAATGGGGTGATCAGCGAAAAAACGCAACTTGTGGCTGCCAGCACACAACGCAGCGTCCGTGGTGCAATCTCATTTCAATGGTGATTCTTCCAAAATCTCGGACTGAGGTTCAGAAAAATGAAAATCTCCCTGTCTGAATTACTTATGTCAGCCTTAAAAATCGGTATAAATGCTTAAAAAGCAGAGTTCTTAACTATCTGCCCTGGTTGGAATAAGAGTTGCAATAAATGATCTGAAATTGTCTGACCATTTGGTTGAGTGACAAATATAGCGCAGGTGAAGGAAGAAAATAAAAACGTGGGAATGGCGAATACACAATCCGGCACCGTTCAATTCACGACGCGCACATTATTGTTACTGTTCGCGGCGGTGTTGGCGTTGTTGGCCGGGTTATTCAATTTGCGTGACCGCATTGTGCAGAAGCCAGTCAAAACTGATGGCGTGATTTGGGTTGATAAAGCTGGCTGGGGTGTCGTGGCCGAAAGTGTCGAGCCGAAAAGCCCGGCGGCTTTGGCGGGAATTTATCCGGGGGATATTCTGGTTGCGGTTAACGCCTCAGGCGATTATCACGAAGACCCCGAAGAAATTACTGAAGCCCGCTACGTCCAGCTCCTGCTGGATCACGTCAAAGATCAAATCAGCGAAGCTCATCCACTCAGCTATTATATCGTGCGCAAAAACGATACGGGCGAAGCGACGATCAAGCAAGGCATTGCCGACATTGATCATTTACAAATCAGTGATAAACATTTGACGCGTGGAATTTATCTGGCGCTGATTGGCCTGATTTATCTGGGGATTGGAATTTACGTTTTATTGTTGCAGGGACGCGCTCCTTACGTGCGGCATTTTTTTGTCGTTTGCCTGCTGGCGTTCATCGCGCATTTTTACAGCCCGACCGAAGAGCTACGGACGAATTTCGATAAAATTATTGATTTAGCCGACACGATAGCTTTAATTTTGTTAGGGCCAGCCTTTGTTCACTTCGCTGCGATTTATCCTAAACGCGCCCATCTCTTTCAGGAAAAACGCTGGATTACACTGTTGCTTTATGTGCCGGGTACGTGGTTGATATTGATCGAAACGTGGTTGCATTTTGAAAAGCTCAGAAACCTGCTCCCGCATGTTGCGCTTTCACTTACGAACCTCAAATCATTCCTTGAGCGCGGCGAAGCGCTGACTTTTGCGGCGGCGATGATTGTCAGTTGCTGGTTGATGGTCAGGACTTTTCGCAGTGCGCGTTCAACCACGATTCGCCAGCAACTCAAATGGGTTTTGTGGGGACTGGGCATTGCAGCATTTTCGTTCAGTGTTTTCTATGTGCCATCATTGATTGCGAAGACTTCAACGACTACGCTTTTTCAATCGCTTGCCATCGCCCCGTTAATTTTGATTCCGATTACATTGGGTTATTCAATTGTCCGTTATCGCCTGATGGATGTGGACGTGGTGATGCGCCGCTCTGCCGCCTACCTGGTGGCCTATCTTGCGGTTGCGCTGCTCTTCGGTTCAGTGACTGCCGGAGTGTATGAATTTCTCCGCCCTCAGTTACCGCCGGAAGCTACCGATGCTACCTGGCTGATCGCAGTAATTTTGATGTCGGTAATTGCGATGCTTTTCACGCCAGTCAAAAACTGGATGCAGGAGCGCATTGACCGCATGTTTTATGGTGAGAAATACGACTATCGCATGACGCTCCAGGATTTCGGGCGGACGTTGTCTTCGACCACTGAACTTGACGTTTTGCTTGATAGCCTGGTGCAACGGTTGAAAGCTGTGTTGTCAGTTCAGCGCTTAGCTATTTTTGTTGAAGATCGGCATGCGCCAACAGGCTTCAAAATAGCCCGTGCCGAAGGCATTGAACGTGAAAACCTCCTGCCATCTGATGTTATCGAAAAAATTCGGGGCGAAGGTCACACAGAAATTATTCGTGCTGGTGAATTAGAAAGTGATGCCGATGAAGAAGAGTTAGCCCGCCGCAGATTTTTTTATTATGTCCCTTGTGCGGCTCGTTCGCGTGTGGTCGCGGTCATCGCACTGGGACGCACAGTGGATGGCGCTTTGCTTTCGTCTGAAGACCTTGATCTGTTGCACGCGATTTCGGGTTATGTGGCCGTCGCGATAGAAAATGCTTTGTTGCTGGAAGAGCGTGATCGGCGTGCGGATGAACTGGCCCAGCTTAAGGATTTCAACGAAAATATTATTGAGTCAATCAACGTCGGCGTGATGACGGTTAATTTGCAGGGACGCATTACCAATTGGAACGGCGCGATGGAAGAGCTTTATGGGTTGCCGCGTGAACAGGCAATTGGCAAACGCATCCCCGAAGTTTTCCGAGAAGGAATTGTGGATGCCTTAAAACAATTCACCGAACGCAATGGCATTAATGAACCGATCACCGTTTATAAATTTCGCACGCAATCATTGGACGGTCGGGATTTAACGCTCAATATTTCACTCGCGCCATTACACAATAAAGTCGGCGAAGTTGAAGGCACTCTGATCGCTATTGAAGATGTAACCGCCCGCATCGGACTTGAGCAACAATTGCAGCAATCCGAAAAACTTTCTTCCATTGGCTTACTTGCCGCCGGCGTCGCCCACGAAGTCAATACGCCGCTGACCGGAATTTCTTCTTATGCGCAAATGCTGTTGCAACAAATGCCGGAAAACGATCCGCGCCACCAACTGTTGCAAAAAATTCATCGGCAAACCACGCGTGCCTCGTCCATCGTCAATAATTTGCTGAACTTTTCGCGCGTCAGTGATTCACGCTTTAACGACCTAGATTTGCCGCGTGTGATGGATGACACCATTCAATTGCTGGATGCGCAGCTTCGCAACACCGACATTGAGGTCGTGCGCCACTACGCCAAATATTTGCCGCCCGCTTTTGGTAATGCGCCGAAGTTGCAACAAGTGTTCATGAATTTGATTTTGAATGCGCGTGATGCGATGACGCACGGCGGACGTTTGGAAATTTCCATTGATTGTGATGACCAGGTAACAGTCATTACCTTCCGCGACAATGGCATGGGCATCACACCTGAAAATTTGAGCAAAATCTACGATCCATTTTTCACGACCAAGCAAATTGGACAGGGCACAGGCTTAGGCTTAGCCGTGAGCTTCGGCATTATTCAGGATCACGGCGGTCATATCAACGTCGAAAGTCAGCAGGGCAAAGGCGCTGTCTTTTACATTTCCATCCCGCTCGCTTCTGCCCGTCAGCAACTCGCCACCGCCAGCGATTAAGCACTGTCACACTGCAAAAAGTGTGACAATCACTGCCGCAAAAAAATCCCACGCAATTACAATCTCTCCATCGCCCGGCAACTTTTGTCTAACTTTAACAGGAGAGAAAATATGAGAAATTTTGTTAGCCTCATTCGTTTTTCCGCGCTTATTTTTGGGCTTAGTATTCTGGCTGCCAACTTGCACGCGGTTGCTTCGGCGCAGGAATCCGAAACCGTCGCGGTTATGCGTTCGGCGAAGATAATTTACATCCGCATTCAATCAAATTATTGCAACCGCGAAGAGTTGGAAAAGAATTTACTCCAAAGTAAAGAATTTCAGATGTGGGGATTGACGCTCACCCAGGATGAAAAAGAAGCCGACCTCGTGCTTGAGGTTCACCGCAAAAGATGGACGACGCGCTTTACCATCGCCGCGCTCAATCCGCACACCAAACATTTGCTGGCGAGTGATAGTGATACTTCATTAAGCGGCGAAATAGAGCCGAAACTAGCACAATTATTTATCCGGCAACTGAAAAAAGTGAGACCGCTCAAGGCTGGCTAAAAAGCGATAAGAGTGACAAAATCGTGAGCAATTATTTTGACAACGGCAGTGCCGTGACTACAAATAATTTATCTTAATGTCTTTAGAAAGGAAGTGTCGTATGAAAAATAAGGCTTTAATGCTACGCCTACTGCTTTGTGCAATTGTAGTATTTTTATTTACTATTGCTCGCTATATGTGGCTAGGTGGGAATCTTTTGCATCGCTGGAGTTATGGTTTATTTGTAAGTGTGCTTCCAGTGCTTGGGGTATTATTCTGGATAAAGTTGAGGAAATTGTCGCTGTCCTGGCAGCAAACTGCGGGGATGTATTTTCTGCTTTTTGTCCTAATTTCAATTATTCAGCTTTTTGGTAGAATGATACCTGTTTACGACATTGTTCAGAATCTCAGGCATTGAGGCAGGGAGAGAACACAGAGGATACGGATTTAGGAAGTACTGACAAATTTTTCCTGACCATTTAAATTCGCGTCAATCCGTAATATCCGCGTCCTCGGTGTTCTATTTTATTTATCCTCTCAAATATAACAACCATATCAATCACATCTTGCTTCGCTTTCAGCAACGTACAAGAATTCCTAACCGCCTCAGATTTTATTTTTTTGCCGCCGTTCATTCATTAGAAAGTGATTAAAAATTGGCCTGTCATTGACACTATTTTGAGTGACGTGATTTAGTACCAACTCAAATTCTTTTTCCAACAAGACAGCCGTCCTGCTCACCGATAAGCTGGCAGCGTGACGGACATTTTTACCACAGGAAATAAATCAATGATCTCGCGTCGTAAATTTCTCTCTGCACTTTCTTTAAGCGTCGCTGGCTTGCAGGTCAACGCAAAAAATACAGGCGTAAAAATTGGCTGCCAGACGAATGCGTGGCGAATTGATCCGAAGGATTTCTCAAGTGTCCTGACCGTTTTGGCAAAGCTAAAAGAACTAGGCTTTGATGGATTTGAAACAGGCTTCCGCAATCTTCAGCCGCAATTTGGCAATATTTCCCAGGCACGTGCACAAGTTGAAAAGCACGGCTTACAATTTTTTGGCTGCCATATTTTTTTGGATCAATACGATGAAAAAACGAATGTCGCGCCAATGGATTTAGTAAAGCAAGTTGCAGATGGTGCGGCGGCGTTCGGTGCGCAACGACTAATATTGAGTGGTACCGGTCTGATCAAAGATGGAAAAGTTGATGCCGAATTAGTGAAGCGCAAGGCCGAGGGACTCAACGCAGCCGCGAAGTATTGCAAGGCAAAAGGTCTTAAACTTGCCTACCACAATCACGGGCCGGAATTTCAAAATGGTGGTCTCGAAATCGAAGGTTTGTATAAACATACTGACCCCGGTCTTGTGGATTTTTTGACGGATTGCGGTTGGGCCTGGCGCGGTGGAATGAATGTGCCGGAATTTTTTGGCAGGCATCACAAACGAATGATTGGCCTGCATCTTCGTGACTTCAAAAGTGACACGCAAGTGCCGTTGGGACAAGGTGATTTCCCGCTGCGACAACTCGCAACAATCATCAAAAAAGTGCAATGGCAGGGCTGGGTGTTGAACGAGGAAGAACGATTAAGCGGTGAAAAACCTGGGGAAAGTGCCGTCGCTCCGGCCCGCAAAACATTGAAAAATATTTTTGGTAAATGAGCGCTTGCCAAAATTAGGTTTATATGGAAATGTTCACACTACAGAGAGTGCGATTGAATCATTAGGAGAAAATTCGGGGGAGTAATCTCCTGGCGTGAAAATCGTACCTCTGTGGTTTTAGGAACCCTGCCTGCTGATTCATCATGAAAAGAAGAAATTTTTTAATCGGTATCTCTACCGCAACAATTGCGGCTTCATCCTACATTCGTATCCTGGGTGCGAATGATCGCCTCGGCATGGCGCTGGTTGGTAGCGGACGCCGTGGGCGCGACGTGATGAAAGCTTTTCTTTC
>JANMKB010000244.1:0-41324 GCA_031371805.1 Blastocatellia bacterium
GCAACCGCGACGGCGAAGTTCTCGATGATCCTGGCTCCTTTAAAACCAAAGAAGAATCCAAACTTTCCGTACTGGAATATATTTTGCAACCAGCGGTTTATCCCGATCTCTACGACAATTTTACACACATGGTCAGGATTAATTACTACCCACCGCGTGGAGACAATAAAGAAGGTTGGGACAACATTGATATTTTTGGCTGGCTTGGCTACCCGATGCAAATCAAGATTGATTTTCTGTGCCGCGATTCAATCCTCGCCGCGCCGCTGGTCTTGGATTTGGCGTTGTTCATGGATTTAGCGCAACGCACGGGAATGAAGGGAATTCAGGAATGGCTGTCATTTTATTTCAAATCGCCAATGTGCGCACCGAAGCTTTACCCCGAACACGATTTGTTCATTCAACTGATGAAGCTGAAAAACACATTGCGCCATTTGCGCGGTGAAGAACTCATCACGCATTTGGGCTTGGAATACTACGACTAAGAAGATATTCGCGGTTATTGGACGCTGTCGGGTATTGCTATATTCTGATCGGCACACTACGAGGTCTGCAACGAAAAAGATGATATAAAATTGGTGCGGTCAGAAATCATCGGAACAGATCAGTCACATCCATTGAAAAGAAGAAGGCGCCGCGACCTTCTTGCGCTCGTGGTCGCGGGTTGACAGCATAGCCAAGCGTCACATTGAAATTGACTAGGGTGAGCCGTACTCCTCCGCCGATGCCAAAGCGTGTGCCATATTTGTCGGGCCAGATTCGGGCGGCGTCGAAAATACCCACCGGGCTGACGGCAATGATGTTGAGTTCGTGAAACAACGACTGCACAATCGGCTGGAGTGACTGTAAGGCCTCATCGGCTTGTTTCTCTGCCTGCTTGACAGGTATTCCATTGATTGCCAGCGCCAAAGCATCTTGCTGCTGTACCATTGAAGTTCTGATCACTTCAACTTGTGCCTTTTCAGTCGCCAGATTTATATTCCCCAGCGTGGCAATCAAATGATTGAGATGGTTAATAAATTGGTTCAACGGCGACGAACTACCAATAACGTAGTCATCAAGCTTACCTGGGTCAGTAGTTTTTGTCTTTTGCAGAGCATCTTCTGCAATGCTCAGATCATCACTGAGATCGGATAAATCATCTTCTAGTGCTGCTAAAGACTTGGCTGTGAGTTTGCCGTGCAGCGCAGTCAATTGCTGTAAGTCAGCCTCCAGCGGAGGTAAAATCTTAAGTAATTCCTTAAAGTCTCGCAGTTTCCGTTTATACGCTTGAATAAGAATCTGGCGTTGCGAGCGTATCTCTCCAGTTAATTTCTCGCTGAACTGAGGATCGGTGATTAGTTCTTTGGGAAGAATTGCACGCCCCCAGAGCGGTCGTGCAACTGTAATATTGACAGAGTAAAATTTTGTGCCACCAAGCGGTGCCAGTGTAGCTAAAGCATTCAAGCGATTCTGCGGGAAACTGCGAATGAACGGAGTACTTCGGATGTGCCAGCTATCGCCCGTGATGAATTCCTGTTGGGCGTTACCGCCGAAGAAACTTTCTACAACTGGCAATTTGCCCAATTTCTGAATTACTCCGCCCGTGAACTGCGCTTCAAGATCAAGTGTTTTGTGAAATGCGCCTGGCGTTTGGGCGCTCACTTCTTTCGGCAAAAAACGCATCGTCAGAGCGAGATCAACTACGTGCTTAATGAAATCAATTGAAGTCGAAGCTCCATTTGTACCAGCTTGCAGTCCGTATGACCCGGTAAAGGAAGATGTAATTTGGGGGGCAGAGATTTCGGTGGGAGGGATTTTGGGATAAGAAGAGCGTGCCGTCAGGCCTGCGTATGCCTTGAGCGAGCCATAGCCAGAGTTCGACAGGTTATTGCTCACTGTGACTGCCGCTTTTGGATTGGTCTGCTGGTTGCCACCTTCGAGAGACATGCCGAAACGCAATACTAAGCCTTTGGTTCCAAGCGGTTCTGATGCCCCGAAAAGTTGTGCGCTAAGCTTCCCTGAACGCAAGCGGATACTATCGGCAGGGGTGTCAGAATGCTGGTAGCCAAGCCGATATTCCAGATGAGACAGGAGCGACTTACCTGGCTCTCTTGATCCGACCAGGACAAGTTCCTCAAAGTTGCTGTCATTAGAGCCGGTGGCGGTGAAATCCAGTGTGTCAAAGATACCACCGGGCGTCCGCATCTTAACGTTCATTCCGCCAAAGAGTCGGCGCGTACGGTTATAACCGATCTGCGGCCTGACCAGCAGGAAACCTTTTGCCTGGCTGGTAGCAGACGCCATTGCTGGATGCTCTACTTCCGCCTGTTTCAACTCAAACGTATGGCTTAAGTATGAATTGTAGTTGGTAGTAAAAACGCGATAGACGACATCCAGTTCAGGAATCGGCCTGGTTTCCACATCACAACGTTCGATATGAGGTCGCACCACGATTAGCCGGAAAAGTTGATCACCATTGGTGTCAGCCTCTTTCAACTTCTTGTTAATCAGATCCAGTCCATCATTCAACTGCGAGACGGAGAATGGCATGCCCTTACGCAGAGGAAGATCTGATTTGATGGCGTTAAGACTGCTGGTAACAGTGTGCAAGAAGTCGAATGGGCTTTCGATTCGCACCTCCCGCACACGATACTTGTCTTTGGTAAAAATGTCGGAGGTGGCAGGTTGTGAGCATACTTGAGCCTTAGTGGCAGATGCTGTTACCAAAAGGCAGAATAAACTGCTCATTAGCGACCATACGCTAAGACTAATAATTCGTTTAAGCAGTAGCATAACATCTCCGACTGTAATTTATTCAGTTGATTGGTGAGCCAGGGTTTCTCGCTGCAATTACGTTTTGCGCATCAGCGTCAGTCCGTTTTTTGGAAACTTTCTTTTGTTTGAAAAGCTTTGCTGTGTCAGAAGCAGCAAAGGAAGCACGTGCCTGATCTCCATCTAACCCATGTTTGGCAGTGGCTTCAGCCTTATCATGGAAGTCTTGATGGATAGTTACTTTTAAGGTAACCAATGGTTGAAATGGATCGGTCGTCTTTGCTCTCTCTTCAAGATCAAAAACCATTGTCCAGTCAACCGTGTCGCCAGGATTGCATTTTTTAATGAGGGTCAGGTTGATTTTGCGCAGTTGATTGGGTGTGACAACCAACAAGTCAACGGAAAAAGATGTACAGGCCATGAAAGTATCTCCTTTAATCCCTTAAGAGGGTCGGTTGAAGTTGATGTGTCAATCTTTGTGATGTCAACCAGTCTGAAATGACAAGTTGACTTGCCTCTGATCGGCACATTTACAAAATGAAATTAGGTGCAAGACATTTCATCTCACTCCTGGGTTAAAGTCCTGCAAGCTTCTTCAGATCGTCCAACGTTCCATTGAAACGATCCAAGTCTACTTGATTGCTGTTGATGCCATTGACCGTCCCTTTTTCTGAGAATTGCCAGATCGTGTGTTTGGCAAATCCCTGTGGGATGTTCGGCTTCGGTTTGAAGATGTAGTGCGCGACCCAGAGCGGATGGCTGGCAAACTGTGCCGTCCCATTCAGTTTCGCGTTCCAAAACGAGGCGCTGGTGTAGATGATCGGTGTCCGCCCCAGTGCCGCTTCTACTGTGTCGAGCCATTTTTGGACGCCGTTGATAATTACAGAAGCGCTCTTTCCGTCATCGGCTTCGACATCAAGCGTGGGTGGCAAGTCGCCTGGCTCCAGGTGCTTGACGACGTGCAGGAAGCTGTCGGCTTGCGCTTGAACATCACTGCCGGGGTGAAAGAAATGATAAGCACCACGCAGCATGCCGTTGCTCTTGATGGCTGCATAGTTTGCAGTAAAGTGTGTGTCCTTGAGGCCGATGCCTTCGGTGGCTTTGGTAAAGGCGAAGGCGATGCCAGCGGCGTGGACTTTTGACCAGTTGATGATTCCATTGTGATGCGAGACATCTACACCACGTACCGCATCGGTATCAGCGAAAGTTGTTGGTTGATTTGCCATGATTTGTTATCTCAATCAGTAATGATCTTTTTGGGCAATTCATTTCAGGGAACGGCAAATGTTTTTGTATTTAATTTTCCGGTGCGAATTAATCCATCCAATACAAGCACCAAATGAACAGCTAAAAAACCGTTGCCAGACATCACGCCGCCGCCGGAGCGAAACGTTATCATCGTTTGTTTATAGGGGTAAAGTTACCGCCAGCACCTCGCCACAAAAGGAAGAACTCTTTCGTGCGAACAGGTCAGAACCACAACTGACAATTACCTGTCAGACTTTCGGAACAGGAAATCGTTTGCTTGTCATTTGAATTTAGTATTGGGGGAATCTTGCCAGAGAGGAGTATAGAAGTTGCAATAAATATTGCAAGCGATTCGGTTGCAAATGTTTCATTTAATCCTCTCTATCTTGTAAATTCTGTTCATCCTGTCTATGTTTTGCCAATGAAGAAAATTGCCATCATCGGCGCAGGTAGTTACGGGACTGCGCTTGCCTTGGTCGCCGCTCAGGCTGGACATGAAATAAAGCTTTGGGCGCACGATCCTGAAGTCGCGGCGACGCTCAAAACCCAAAAGCAAAATAAAGTTTATCTGCCCGGTTTTGACTTATCTGAAAATATTTCTCCAACGCACGATTTGTCTGAAGCTCTGCACGATGCTGAGTTAGTTATCACTGCCGTTCCTTCGCACGTTTGCCGCGAAGTATATGCAAATATGCTCCTGTATTTACAGGGCAAAATGATTTTCGTCAGCGCAACGAAGGGCCTTGAAATTCAGACGCAGATGCGCATGGAAGAAGTTGTGTGTGATGTTTTGCAAACGAAATTTGCTCCGCGTTACGTCGCACTATCCGGCCCGACGTTTGCGCTGGAAGTTGCGCAAAATCAGCCCTGTGCCATTGTCGCTGCATCGTCTGATTTAGACGCTGCGACGGTTGTGCAATCCGTTCTTTCGACACGCCGCTTTCGTGTCTACACAAACAACGATGTCGTCGGCGTTGAAATCTGCGGCGCAGTCAAAAATGTGATGGCAATTGCCACCGGATGCGTAAACGGTTTGGGACTGGGCTACAACAGCGCAGCGGCATTGATTACACGTGGGCTGGCAGAAATGACACGGCTGGCAGTGAAGCTGGGTGGACGCGGCGAGACGATGGCGGGCTTAGCCGGAATGGGTGATTTAGTGCTGACCTGCATGGGCAATCTTTCGCGCAATCGTCAGGTTGGTTTTGAGCTTGGACGTGGACGCACGCTCAAAGAAATTGTGAGCGAAACGCGGCAGGTTGCAGAAGGAGTGAAGACGGCGCAGGCTACGCATGAATTATCAGAGCGCCTCGGCGTCGAATTGCCAATTACGACCGGGGTCTACAAAATGTTGTACGAAGATAAGACGCCACAGGAATTGTTAATGGAATTGATGGAACGACCCCTCAAAGGGGAATAGAATTTTCTCAACATGTACAAGCGTATTTTGTCTACAATGCAATTGAATGTTGAGGCTGGACGCATGATCATGACGAATCATGCGGTCAAAGTTATGAATACTGGAAAAACAAATTCGTACCAGATATGCCGGAACTGTGGGATGAGTGCCGCACGACAAGTCAAGCGCGACGAAATTTATGGGCGTGGAAAACAAGCCGTCATTATTGAAGATGTTCCAATGATTCAATGCGATCAATGCGGGATGATTTATCTAGAGCCGCAAGTCATCACAACCATTGATGATATTTGCGCACATCCTGAAAAGTATACGGCACAGGAGTATCGTCCGGTTGCCAAAATCGCGTGAAGCAAAGTGAGCTACAACACTCGCCTTGCCATAATGGAATTGATGGAATGACCAGAGGAATAAGTTTGAATTAAATTGTAGCCATCAAAGGAGAGAGCCATGCCCAATCGTTTATGCGCCGTTTTTCTCTTAGTTTTGTTGAGCAGTTGCTTTGCAAATCCAGCTTTCAGCCAGACTGAAAATACCGGAAACTTTACCATCAAGCCCGGACAATCTGTGTATATCGTTGCAGTCAAGGGCGATTGCGGAGGCGCTGCTGTTTCGGGGATTGTGAATGGGCAACTTATCATGGCTGGTGGGATGCCGCCCAGTGAATCCAAAGAGCAGCGCAAAATGTTAGGCTATACAGAACCGCTTCCTCACGTCGCCGAAATCATTGGGCAGGCGATGTCAAAAGACAAAACATTTGTAGTCGTCAATTCGCCCGACAAGGCGGATTTTATCTTTCACGTTTGTGCAGCGTATACGGAAGACCTGATGAATCCTGAAGTGCTGCGGCGGATGAATATGCGGTCGCAGTTAGTCTATTCCGAAGCGCGGATGATTCCGGCGTCCGTTTATCGCGCCGATAAAGAAGCGATTTTTGCTCCCATGTGGAAGGCCAAAACACCTGACCTTCAACGGTCTGTCCCGGCAAGTGATGCCAAGCCTGGAGAGAAAAAGAAAAAAGAGAAAAACCCTCCTGCCCCGCAACAACAAGGAAGGGTAGTCGTCAATGGTGTGCAAATGGCCATCGGGCCAAATACCGCAAATCGCTCGGCAGATTTTGATGATTTGATAAAATATTTTTTGCTGGATTATCCAAAAATTGCCGCGATAAAAATTCCTAAAGCGGGCATGGTGACTGCCACAATTATAGAGGATTCTCAACGCCCTGCCTTAACCAATAAACCTGATGACGCACCACTAGAAAAATCGCGTCCAGCGTTAGTAAAAAAGGCTGGGGAGCCGCTGACAGAAGCCAAATCTGAAACAACCGCCAAGCCTGCCACTGAAGCCGAAGAAGTTATCAAAGTGGATACTGCCCTGGTTTATGTTCCGGTGCGCGTCTTCGACAAAGACGGCAGGTACGTTCCTGATTTAACCAAAAAAGAATTCAAAGTTTTTGAGGATGATTCAGAACAGGAGATTGAAAATTTTAGTAACGTGGATGACCCGTTTCATGTCGTGTTACTGCTGGATATGTCCGGCAGTACACGCTTCAAGGTCGAAGAAATTCAGGATGCAGCGCTGGAATTTATTGAGCAACTTCGTCCGCAAGATCAGGTGATGATCGCATCGTTTGAAAGCGCAATTTATGTAGATGCAGATTTTACGAATGATCGGGCAAAGCTGACCAAAGCAATCCTTCGCACACATACGGGTGGAGGTACGCGCTTGTATGATGCAGTTGATTTAGTCCTGACGGAAAGGCTGAATAAAATTCAGGGGCGCAAAGCGATTGTGCTTTTTTCGGATGGCCTTGACGGCACAAGTAAGGTCGCAACGTTAATGGGAAACTTCGATAAAGTTGAAGAGGCGAATACGTTAGTCTATACAGTTCATTACGATACAACGCCTGGCCTTTCTCAAGGGGTGCAAATTAACGGGGTTCTGGTTCAGCCGCATATCGCCGCAGGTGCGAAAGAACGAATGAAAGAAGTAGCTGAACGCGCCACAATGTACATGAATGAATTGGCAATCCGCAGCGGAGGGCGCAGTTACGAAGCCGCTACAATGACTGATGCCAAATCGGCCTTTGCCAATATCGCCGAAGAATTACGTCGTCAATACTGGCTGAGTTATTACTCCACGAATCCAAAAAGTGATGGCAGCTACCGAAAAATTCGCGTCGGAGTAAATCAATCCGACAGCAAAAAATGGGCAGTCCGTGCGAAAAATGGGTATCGCGCTCCGAAAAAATAGGAAAAAGGTTTCGCCGGTGATACTACCAGATTATAAAATTCGCCTTGCTACAATTGATGATGCTGCTATTATCGCACGTCATCGCGCCGAGATGTTTTTTGATATGGGTTATATTGATGCACAACAGATGGACATCGTCGCTGGTAATTCTTTACCGATGCTCCAGGCGATGTTGGTGTCCGGCGAGTATCGTGGCTGGCTGGTAGAATTTGAAGGTGAAATTGTTGCAGGCGGTGGTATGATTTTGCGTCGCTTGTTGCCGCGTCTTGGTTGTTTCAGCGGAGGACAAGAAGCCTATATTTTGAATATGTTCACTGAGCGTGAACATCGCCACAAAAATTTGGCGCGGCACCTGATGCAAGTGATGATTGAGTGGTGTCAGAAAAATAAAATGGGTCGAGTTTCCTTGCACGCTTCGGACGCGGGTCGTCCACTCTATGAAAGTCTGGGATTTGCAACGACCAACGAGATGATGTGGAAGCAGTAAAGAAAGTAGTTTTACGAGATGTCAGAGAAAATTATCAGCTCCAACCGAGCCGCCTACCATAATTATTTTATCCTTGATACTTACGAAGCGGGAATCGTACTCAAAGGGACGGAAGTGAAATCTGCGCGTGAAGGCAGTGTGAATTTGAAGGAAGGATATGTCCTGGTGCGCGATGGCCAAATCTGGTTGCTCAATGTGCATATCAATCAATATTCACACGGCAATCGTGAAAACCATGACCCGACACGCGAACGTCGCCTGTTAATGCACAAGCGCGAAATCGTCCGCTTGCAATCAAAAATTAAGGAAAAAGGCTTGACTGTCGTCCCGACAAAATTTTATTTCAAGAATGGATTTATCAAGTGTGAGATCGGCATTGCGCGCGGAAAGAAACTGCACGATAAACGCGAAACGGAAACGAAAAAAGATCAGGAGAGAGAAGCGCGTTCAGCGCTGAAACAACGAAATAGAGATGATTAAAATGTCCAACAAACTGAAGTTTATTGGACACTTGAAAATTTAATTTACGGTGTAATTATTAAAGCAAACAAGGAAGTTTGCCGGATATTTTAGGAGCTAATAAATCAAATGGAAGTCAAAGCAGACGCACGGAAATTTCACGAAATCGAATGTGATGCGTTGGTGGTCAGTGTCTACGAAGGCGAAAAGCCGGAGGAGAGCAACGCCTTAGCCGAACTGGACAAACGTTCCAACGGAGTCATTACTTCATTGATCGAAAATGGTGAATTATCAGGGAAAACCGGAGAAATTGTTTACCTGCACAGCCCCGGCGACATCGCGGCAAAGCGTTTGTTATTGCTCGGCGCGGGGAAGCTGGCGGATTACAATACCGATGTCGTGCGACGTGTGGCGGGAACTGCGGCTCGTTTTCTGCGGGCAAAAAATGTACGCAAATTTGCTTTCTTACGACGCTCACAAATTCCGCTCGGCGATGCCGTTCAGGCAGGCGTCGAAGGGGCACTGCTCTCACTGTGGGACGCCAATAAATATCACACCAGCGACAAAGAAGAGAAGTTGATTGAGCAAATGATTCTGGCTACTGTTGAAGGCGATTCTCAGGAATTATCGCAGGGCGCTGAGCGTGGACAAATTTTAGCCGAAGCCGCCAACTTCGCCCGCGAAATCGTCAACGAACCAGGCAATTACATGACTCCGACCGAACTTGCTCGTCAGGCGGAAGAGGTTGCGCAAAAATACGGTTTAGAAATTGATGTGCTTGACGAAGCGCGGATGAAAGAGCTTGGCATGGGGTCTTTGCTGGGCGTTTCACAGGGCAGTGCCGAACCTGCCAAATTAATTGTGCTGACGTATACGCCAAGCGCCGAGCCGACCTCGAAAGAAACCATCGCCATCGTTGGCAAAGGGGTGACGTTCGACACGGGTGGTATTTCAATTAAGCCAGCGGACAGCATGGAAAAGATGAAATACGATATGGCTGGCGGCGCGACAACCATTGCGGCGATGCGGGCGATTGCACAACTCAAGCCCTCTATGAATGTTATTGGTATTGTTCCCGCCGTCGAAAATATGCCGGGCGGACGTGCGCAGCGTCCCGGCGATGTTGTTCGTTCGATGGCTGGTAAAACTATCGAAGTTATCAACACCGATGCTGAAGGTCGTTTAATTTTGTGCGATGCGCTGACGTATGCGATCCAGCTTGGCGCGACGAAAATTGTAGATTTGGCGACGCTGACCGGAGCCGTTTCTATCGCGCTTGGCGATGTGTATGTTGCCGCGTTGGGCAACGATCAGGAATGGATAGATGCGGTAATTAACGCAGGCAAAGCTTCGGGCGAAAAGATTTGGCAATTGCCACTTGACCGTGAATACCGCGATCAAATCAAGAGCGATATTGCCGACATCAAAAATGTTGGCGGTCGCAAAGCCGGGACGATCACTGCCGCATATTTCCTGCGTGAATTTGTCGGCGATATTCCCTGGGTGCATCTCGACATCGCGGGTACAGCCTGGAATGACAGCAGCAAACCTTATCTTTCAGTTGGGCCGACAGGAATTTGTGTCCGAACACTCGTGAACCTGGTGAATCAAATGGCGAGCTAAAATATTGCCAGGTGCTTGTAAGTTAGGTGACTACATGGCGCGAAAGAGGAAAATATAAAGACTTGGCAATATGAAACAGAGTGAAGTAGGAATCATAAATTTACTTTATAGTGTATTTAAGCACCTAAGCAAAAGTAATGCAGTATTTTGAGCCGACACCTTTTAAGACCGCAAAAAGGTCTTTCGTTAATTGTGCAAACGACTCACTCGTGCTCAGGGGCAACCATTCGTATTTGATTTTGCGCCACAGGTGTTCGATCAAATTCAGTTCCGGGCAAGAGGGCGGGAGGTGCATAATGTGCAGGTCGTGCGCCTCTCAGTCTTCCAGGCGGTCGGTAAAATCCGCGCTCCAATGAACGGGCGCCTTGTCGCGTACGACCAGCGCCGAGCGCTTGAGTTGACCGCAAATTCGTCCAGACAATAAATAATGGTGTCACTGTCGAGCGACTGTGTGAACGCGTAAGAATGAAACTCTTGTTGCAGGCTCCACAAGCCCATCACGTTCTGGCGCGGCCCGTGCGCGGCAGCCAACTCCCAGCACTCGCCGACTTTTTGCCACGCATACGGGACACTCGGAATGGTCGTGAAACCGGCTTCGTCGCTGTACCACAAATCAAACTCACGTTTGGGCAAAGCGCAATATTGACGCAGGTCGGCGCGCGTTTGTGTGGCGCCACGAAAGGCTGCTTCGTCCCGGCTCGAACGCCGGCTGCGGCGCCTCCGTTTCCAGGTATAGCCGGCTGCCCGGAGCCAGCGTTTCAGTGTCTCTTTACTCACGATTTGCCGAAAAGTAGTCGTGATCCAATGTAATCCCTGGCGCAACAAACGTGGCTCTTTAAGCGTTTGCGCAAGGGCTTGGGACTGTTCTTCCGCGTTCAGTTTTGGCGGTCGCCCACTGCTCACCTTCTGCTTTATCAATCCTTCCTGTGTGAGGGGCTTCATATAAAACTTTTCCGCGCTCCATGATTTCCTGCATAAAGCGATCTCCCAGCCGCAAATGTTCGCTCACCTGATCAGACGTTCGCACTAATAAATCAATCGGAGTAAGCGTATTCAGATATTGGAGAATTTTGATCGCCTGCAGGTGTGCCGTCCTTCGTAATCCATCACCACCAGCAAGTCAATATCGGATTCAGGCCTGGGTGTGCCATCGGCCTGCGAGCCGAATAAGATGATTTTGTCGGGATGAAAATGCGCGGCAATTTGTTTGCTAAATTGTGCAATGCGCGATGCCAAAAAGTTTTTGGGGACAGTGGCGGAAGGGGTGACAGTTGTTGTTGCAGCGGCTCGGTTCAGGGCGAGTGAATTGTACGGGGTTCACGTAGGCGTGTCAAAAAAATAATTTCGTGCTGATAAGGAGAATTGAGATCGGAGCCGCCTGATTGTGGGGTGATTTTGCCGTCTTGCAATATTGCTTGCCATCGTCTAAACCCGCTGTTATTCTTGCCGTTTATTTTGCTGTCAAAAATGATGACATGGCTGTGCAGCAAATTTTTCAAACCTTAGTACCAGGCAGGATTTATGACCAACCCTATTCGTAATATCGCAATCGTCGCGCACGTTGATCACGGCAAAACTACTTTAGTTGATTCAATGCTCAAGCAATCCGGGCTGTTCCGCTCCAACGAAAAAGTTGTCGAGCGCGTAATGGATTCGATGGATTTGGAGCGTGAACGCGGCATCACCATTATGGCGAAAAATACTTCGGTGCATTTTGGTGACCTGAAAATTAATATTCTTGATACGCCAGGTCACTCGGATTTTGGCGGCGAAGTTGAACGCGTATTGACGATGGTGGATGGAATTCTTTTGCTGGTGGACGCTTCAGAAGGCCCGCTCCCGCAAACGCGTTATGTTTTGTCAAAGGCTTTGGAACTAAAGCTGAAACCAATTGTTGTTATCAACAAAATTGATCGCCAGGATGCGCGCGTAGAAGAAGTCGTCAGCGAAGTCTACGACCTGTTTATTGACCTTGACGCGGATGATGACCAGATTGAATTTCCGATTTTGTATGCAATTGCCCGCGACGGCATAGCGAAGCATGAACTGGATCACGAAAGCGAGACGCTGAAACCACTGTTTGAAGAAATCGTCCGCACGATCCCAGCGCCAATTGGTAACCCAAACGCACCGTTGCAAATCCTGGTGGCGAACCTGGATTACAGCGAATACGTCGGACGCCTGGCAATCGGACGTATTTTCAATGGCTCCATTGCCATCGGCGATCAGGTCTCAGTCTGTGGCATTGACGGACAACTTACAAAAACCAAAGTCACACAGCTTTACGCTTTTGAGGGCTTGAAACAGGCACCGATTGAACGCGCCGAAGCAGGTGAAATCATTGCGCTGGCCGGCATCGAAGGCATCAATATTGGCGATACTGTGACCTCGGCAACCGACCCGCGACCGTTGCCGCGCATCCACATTGATGAACCGACGATCTCCATGATTTTCAGCGTTAACAATTCGCCGTTTGCAGGCAAGGAAGGGAAGTACGTGACTTCGCGGCAAATTCGGGAACGCCTGGATAAAGAATTGCTTGGTAATGTGGCAATCAAAGTCGAAGACACCGATTCGCCGGAAAAATTCAAAGTTTCAGGCCGCGGTGAATTGCAACTCGCAATTTTGATTGAGCAAATGCGCCGCGAAGGTTTCGAGCTTAATGTCGCTCGCCCCCAGGTTGTCACGCGCAAAAATGACGAAGGCGGATTGCAGGAACCCATTGAAATGGCAGTGATTGACGTACCTGATCAATTCATTGGCATCGTCACCGAAGCGATGGGACGCCGCAAAGGGCAGATGACGAAAATGGTCAATCACGGTCACGGTCGGGTGCGGATGGAATTTGAAATTCCTTCGCGTGGGTTGATCGGTTTCCGCAATGAATTTTTGACCGAAACTAAAGGTACAGGTTTGCTCAACACATTATTCCTGCGCTGGGGAAAATGGCAGGGCGAGTTGCACGGACGCGGCACAGGCTCGCTGGTTTCGGATCGCACCGGCCCGACAACGGGATACGCAATTTTCAATTTGCAGGAACGCGGCGAATTGTTTGTGAAACCGCAAGTCGAAGTTTACGAAGGCATGATCGTCGGCGAAAATTCACGTGTCGTTGATTTGGATGTGAATATCGTCCGCGAAAAGAAGCTGACCAACATGCGCGCCTCCAGCGCCGATGAAGCGTTACGACTTGTCCCCGTGCGCGATTTGACCCTGGAACAGGCCATCGAATACATCGCCGAAGATGAACTGGTCGAAGTCACTCCAAGCTCAATCAGAATGCGCAAGAAAGTATTGCCAGCGAATATGCGCCCGAAATCCAAGAAAGCGGCGGAATAATTGTCACTACGCGGTTAAGAGGCTAAAGTATTCTGAAAGGAGCTAGACTAATGGCGCAAAACTTACTCGTTGAAATTGATCTGCCTGAAAGTCTGAATCAGTTCAAATTGCCTGTTGGCGTGAATGAGCGATTACAGGATTTACTAGATCGCCAGGATCAAGGCCAGAGCCTCTCGCACAATGAAAGAAAGGAAGCTGAAGGGCTGGTTGATTTGGCGGAATTTCTTTCATTACTGCGGTTGCGAACTCAAAGAATACAGCGTGAAGGACAGCCTGCCGCATGAGTTACATTTCGGCATTTCTGCGACGGCTCGCTATCCGTAGGGCAAAGAATCGTTGTGAATATTGTCGTTTGTCGCAAGTTGGGCAGGAAGCCACTTTTCATATTGATCATATCATTCCGGTTAATGCTGATGGGCAAACTATCGCTGACAATTTAGCCTTGGCTTGCGTTTCCTGCTCATTACGGAAAGCCGCCCGTCAAACTGCCATTGATCCACAAACTAATCAGAAAGTTGCGTTGTTTCACCCACGTCAAGAGCGGTGGACAGATCATTTTTACTGGGAAGGCCCGGAAATTATTGGTCTGACGCCGACAGGCCGAGCAACAATTGCTGCTTTGGATATGAATCGTAAATTGATCCTGGCAATTCGCGTAGAAGAAATTTTATTGGGACGGCATCCAAACTAAACAAAATTTTTGACAAGTAAGTAGGTCGGCAGAATCATTACGGTATAAAGATTCGCTTTCGGTCAATGAAAACAGGGCAGTCAGATTTCAAAATACCAGAATAGATTTGCCTGGGTACTTAGGCTTTACCCAAACGCGAACCCGTGCGCATCAACGGCAGATGAAGCGGTGCGCTCAGTGTCCGTGCGCGAACTGACGTTGGAACAAGCAATCGAATATATCGCCGAAGATGAACTGGTCGAAGTCACTCCAAGCTCAATCAGAATGCGCAAGAAAGTCCTGTCAGGGAATATGCGTCCGAAGTCAAAGAAAGCGGCGGAGTAATTCTTGTTCTAAAAACAAACCCTGCTGGATGACATAGACAGGTTAGCAGGAGCGTTTAGCTGGAGAAAGTAGAAACTCTGCTGCCATAAATTAGCCCTACAAAGTCATAAGGCTCTGTAGGGCTATAATTTTTCCAAAGTGGATTGTGCCTTTACTTTAAGTTATTTTGATTTTTTCTCTAATAGAGCATTGATTGCATTGAGTACATTTGCAGGTAATACTGTTTCTGATACTCCACCATCCTTAAATTTAATAGAGCGATTAACAACAAAAGATTTAGTTAAATCTTCGGTTAATGTCACTACCCAGCGCACATTTACATCTTTGTCATAAATAAATATAACGGGGATTGTTTTTTCTTCTAAGGACTCAAAGACTGGAGGTGTCTTTTTAGCTGATTTGCCTTTGACCAGCTCGTAAGTGTCACCATTAGCTGTGATTATTAGCGTACCCTGTTCAGTGTTTGTAGCCCTAAAAGGAGATTCTATTAAGGTGCTCCAAGCACCTGTTTTAATCCAGCTATCTTCTATAACTTTTTCATTATCATTATTTTTCTCATCGCTAATATTAATCATTTTTACTTTATTTCAATTACCTTTTACCTGCCCCCAAGAGGTTATTTGATTGTCGGCAGCTATATAAAGCGCACACTTCCCCTCTTTGTTTATGACAAAATCATAGTTGATCTCAGGGTTAGTTGATCTTACTTTACCAGTAACTGTATCAAACAGGTAGGCAGACTGAAGAGGGGTTAACGTTATATACTCAGACTTATCATTAATAAACCCAATATTCATTAAATTAGATATTACTTTGCTGTTATGATATTCAGTTGTCTCAAGGTTGCTTATTTTAATCCGGGCCAGTGCATAGGCATTACCGTTAACTTGCAATTTAGAAGACAATGAATAAATATAATCTTCTTCAATTTTCCACAGTGGGATAGTTGAGTTGGTGAGAATTGAGACAGGCAAATACCAGTTAGTTTGTTTCGCGTTATTAGATAAGTCGAATTTTGTCAAGGTACTAAATTGATAGAGGTCATCGGTCTTTACGATCTACAAGTAGTCCTTGCTAACAGTGATGGTAAAATCAGCTTGGTTAGGTGGTTCTTGCCCTAATACTTGCCAAGCATTTTCATTGATACAAAAGATTAAACATAAAACTATCAAGGTTATTCTAACTCAGAGCATTAGGCGCTATTGTAAAGTTTGCGCGGATCTGTGTGTCTGTATTTGAGGCAATCGTATACGTTATTCCAGTGCCACTAATTTGAAGCAGCGGGTTTATGCCAAACCCAATTCCGTCAATAACAAATTCTTTGGTGGTTCCTGACTCCCAGGCTGCCGGACTAATAGCGGTTATAGTAGGGGTAGGATCACCAACTGTGAACGCTTGTTGATTACTAATTCCGAACATATTGGTGAGAGTTAAGGTTTGTTGTCCTGTTGTGGCGTTACTGGCAAGTGTGTAGTATAAGTTCACTTGCGAGTAACTAACATAAACAGGAGTGACAGAAGGATTTCCACCACTGATTTGGGCTTGTGTGGTGCCAAGCATATATTGCCCATAAATCTCTATATAACCGGAACTACCTCGGACTGCCCCTGATGGAATAATTCCTTCAATTGCAGGTGGACGCGCGGCATAGCCAACCCCTGTTGTCCCAATATAAATATAACTACTTTGGACGTAGAGAGGGCCGCTATTAGGTAAGAATTGAAACCCACTGGGGTTTGAATTGCCAGTGGAGCCGAAATTAAAGCCCGCAGGGTTATAGTAACTATACCCATAATCAGGGTCGTAGTAGGTGTAATAAGCAACGACGTAGTGATCACTTTCCAGCTTATAGCTGGAAGGAATAACTACTGGCGCATGCATGTAGCCGTAAGCTATATTCTGAGAGCTTCCACTTAAACCGCTTCCTGACCGTATGAGTACCCAAAGCAGTCCTTGTTTCTGGTAAAGATACCCTCCGACATATGCGTCATAATAAAAGTTTGCATAGTAATCAAGTTCAGTTGCCGAATAAGTGTCAACTGTAACGGGGTTGGGGTTAATTATTGCTGAAACGCCAATCACATATTGCGCCTGAGCTGCTTACGTTCCAAGTGAAATAAGCACTGCAATAGAAAATGCAATTGTGAGCCAATAACGAAACATCTGAGACTATCGCGCTCTTTCTGCATTTTTATTAACTCCTATGGAACTTTAGGCAAAGCGTCACGCGAAGGTAATTTTCCATCCGGGAAGTTCTTTCTTTCATTTGCGATAAAGGCTTTTGCCTTGGAATCTTGCAAGGCGAGTGTGGTTTCAAGTTCAGTAGCAGCTTGATTCAATTTAGTAAATTCCCCATCCGTAAGCCCTAATTTCTTTTGATAATAAACACGGAGCGGTTCGCCCATCTTCTCCTTGCTTTTTCATCTCATCGGATTTCTTTTCGCAATGATTTACATGGCCTAAGAAATGCCGATACACCAAATGATCGGGAACTGTCGTTGCGGGGTTAGCGGGCACATTATTGGTATTTACTGGTTTAGTGTTTTGTGCGGCAATGAAAATGCTGAGAACAAAACAGAGGATGATTGAGCTACCTAAGACATAAGCTTTCATGAGGTTCCTTTTTCTCTGTCAACTGCTTGACGCTTTGGTAAGGGCGGTGAGTTTGGTATTTTACCGCTGGTTCTTTTGATAATTTGAACTACACGCATACGTAGCCCGTCTCAAAAAAGATCGTGATGAATTTCGCCAAAGAACAGGGCAGCGTTCTGTTCCTGGCGAAGACAGTAATTAGTTCAGGTCTGTACCATAGAAAGTACAGGCAGGACTTAGCGAAATTGCAAAGAGTTTTTTCAGGAGGTAACTCCTGATGCCTTTAGGGGGACGCGTTAAGCCGGAGCGGTTGCCAGAAAAGCTATTGCAAATTCGCGTGGCATTGAATTTGTCGCAGACGGATTTGTTGCGGCGGCTGGGGCTGGAGGACGATTATTTTTATACGATCATTTCCAAGAATGAGCTTGGCACACGTGAACCGACGTTGCGCGAATTGTTAGGCTATGCGCGGCTGGCAAATGTTTATGTGGAAGTTTTGATGGATGACGACCTGGATTTGCCAATGGACATCCCCGTTCTGAAAAAACATGAGGGCAACAGGCGGAAGAAATAATCGCCTCAGCTTACTTTTGCGTTTTTCCTTTTAATTCCACGGCGGGGAAATTTTTCAACTGTTGCCACAGAATGAGAACACTCCCATCCTGAGCTTTATCAAGGACTCGGAAAATATAAATGGCGTCGGTTTTTTTATAATTGATGGCTCGAACGGCATAGGTCGTAGCGGCCTTTGCTGACATATTTGCCTGGACACGGAAGCTGTCTTTTGTGATTCCTGCCTTTAAAATTTTCTGCTGATTGTCGAACTCTTTATATTCTTTTGGGGGCTGAAATTCTGATAAATATTTGAGTGCTGGTTGTGCAAGCGTAATGTTTTCGAGCGGAATATTTCCAAGCTCGGTGAACAATGCGAGGGCATAGCCGGAAGTATAGGCGAAGCTCTGCGCCATTCCGCCGGATGACGCCATAGTCGTTCTTTTCATTTCGGAATAAGCTGGCTGAAAAGTATTTTCGAGCAACCTGATTTGCGACCATTCATTCGCAATATGATTGCGTTTGGCGAATGAGTAATAGGTTCCGCTGCCGGGAATGTTGGGAAAGGCAGACTGTGTTCTGACATCATTTACTGCGACCTTATTTTCTTTGTAAGCCAGCAGTTTGATCAGGCCGGTTTCCGGCTGGCGCAGAAAGGCTGAATATTTATTGCGAATTTCATCCTCTACCGTGAGCAATAATTTTTCTTTAGCTGGCAATTCAGTCTCATTGTTGTAAAGAGCTGCGCGATCATTGTTGCGCGCTTTTGGGTTGTTGGTTGAAGCCTCTAATTTTTCCTTAACATCTTTGGTTCCTTTTTGTTCTTCTTCGCGGATTTTTCGCTGACTTTCCTCGCGCGCCATAATGTCACTGACGCTTGGAACCTGTGCCGGACAAAGCATCGGCAAAAGCAAAAGAAGCAGATACGAACTCAATTTTTCAATAAGATTTCGATTGGGTTTCATAACTAATTCCCGTAGCTCTTGATTGAACGAGGCATCTATCGTTTTTGACAGGGTTGACAATAATACGTCATCGGTTCTTCTTTACGCTAGTTCCTAATGCGGAAACACGCACGCAGTAAGTGTGGTTTTCATTCTGCGCCCTTACTGCGTGCGGGCTTCCGCATAATCATGAGAAAAAAGGGCGTGCTATTTCAGCCTGCCCTTTTTATTTTTTTTCGCCTCTCGCAAGCAAATTACTTAATCACAAACGCGGACAGCTCTTTCGGATTCTTCAGATTGAAGATGCGACCTTCCCGTTCGTCAATACAGTAATCGGGGTCTTTGTCCCTGAACATCACCTGACGATCACTTTCACCTGTCGTCATATTGACGCCCACCACGCCAGCGGCTTTTTCTTTGCCTTCCACCAGGTTAGTCATGATGTATGCAAAATTGTTCGTGGTTTTTGTCGCGCTGTAACGTTTGGTTAAAAACTTTTCGTAAGTAAGGGGCCAACGTCGGTCATTTCATACCATTTGATGTCCAGCGCAGGTTTGTGTGTCCATGACGCACCATCGGCGAAAATGTTAGTGGTGAAGGCAATGAGGAATAAACAAAAAATCCCTGGCATCTGTGAGCGAAAATTTTTCATAAATATAAACTCTCCCTGGGTGGAAAAATGGGGTTAGCGGTAGCGGGGCAGCAGTCAATAAATCGGGGTCGTTGATTTATCTGACAGTGGGGGTTGTGAAAAGATTGGGCGAAAGAGGAGCCATCTTTCTTCACCTCAATAACGCAGGGTTTAGGGATAAAAGGTGCCAAGAAGTAGAAAATTTTTTGGTGGTGAGATTTAATTGCGATAAGGTTGACTGGTAATCGTTAATGTAAGTGAAATCCTTAATTTTCAAAGCGAGATAAAAAATCATGAGGCGTCGTAATTTCTTAAAAACAAGTGTCGAGACCGCTGCGGGTGTGGCACTGGCGAGTTGCTTAACCGTCAACGCCAACGCTGCCGATTTGCCGCAGCGTACAAATGTTTTGTGGTATCGCCAACCGGCAATAAAGTGGGAAGAGGCGTTGCCACTGGGCAATGGACGATTGGGCGCGATGGTATTTTGTGGCGTCCAAACGGAGCGGTTGCAAATTAACGAAGACACCATCTGGGCAGGCGAAAAACGTGATCGTAATAACCCGGAAGGCGCGCACAGCATCCCGGAAGTGCGCCGCTTGTTGATGGAAGGCAAAATCAAAGAGGCTGAAGTACTCGCCGAAAAAAATATTATTTCAATTCCCAAACGCCTGCCTCCGTATCAGCCGTTTGGCGATTTGATACTGAGGTTTTTCGGGCAGGAAAAATTTAGCGATTATGTCCGCGAACTTAATCTGGACTCCGGCATTGTCAGCATAGATTACAAATCCGGCGGCGCGAATTTTACCCGTGAAATTTTTTCCTCCGCTGTGGATCAGGTGATCGTGATGCGCCTGACCTGCGACAAACCTGGTCGCATTTCGTTCGCGGCTACTTTGACGCGTGAACAGGATGTGAAAATGCTGATTGTGGCAGGCAACCGCGTTGTGCTGGAAGGCGAAGCGATTGCGCGAGATGAGAGGCATCATGACGAACGCAAAGTCGGCGTCAAATTTCAGGGCGTGTTACAGGTGATGCCCGAAGGCGGAAAAACCAGAGTTGAAGGCAACGAATTTGTCGTTGAGAAAGCCAATGCTGCGACTTTAATTTTTGCGGCGGCAACTAATTTCAAGCAAAAAGATTTTGCGGCTCAATGCGATCAGTATTTGGTTGCAGCAAAAAAGCCTTACACCAGACTGCGGGCGGCTCACGTTGCCGAGCATCAAAAAATATTTCGCCGCGTTGATTTCAGGCTCACTACTTCGAGCCCCGATTTACCAACGGATGAGCGATTGCAGCGCATAAAAACTGGTGCATCTGATCCGGGGCTGGAAACTTTATACTTTCAATTTGGCAGATATTTGTTGATGGGGAGCAGTCGTCCCGGCACGATGGCGGCGAATTTACAGGGCATCTGGAATGACAAGCTCGCGCCGTCGTGGGACAGTAAGTTCACGATCAACATAAACACGGAGATGAATTACTGGCCTGCCGAAGTTTGTAATCTGACCGAAATGCATGAGCCGCTGTTTGGCCTGCTTGAAAATGCCCGCGAAGACGGACGCAGAATAGCGAAGAATTTGTACGGCGCACGCGGGTTTGTTTTGCACCACAACACAGACGCGTGGGGGCATGCCGTACCGATTGACGGAGTTAGTTCAGGGCTTTGGCCAATGGGCGCGGCGTGGTTAAGCCTGCATCTGTGGGATCATTATGATTACGCCCGCAATCAGGTATTTTTGACGTATCGTGCCTATCCGATAATGAAAGAAACTGCCGAATTTTTTCTTGATTATCTGTTTGATGATGGCAAAGGGCAGCTGCTTACCGGGCCTTCAATTTCGCCGGAAAATCGTTACCGCACGGCTGCGGGTGCAGTTGGAAAACTTTGCATGGCTCCGGCGATGGACAGCGCCATCGCGCATGCTCTTTTCACACGGGTGATTGCCGCAAGCGAGATTCTGGGCATTGACGAAGATTTTCGCCAACAAATAATTGCGGTTCGTGATCGCCTGCCAGCGCCAAAAATTGGTAAGTATGGACAGTTGCAGGAATGGCTGGAAGATTATGACGAACCTGATCCTGGTCACCGCCACATTTCGCATTTGTTCGCGCTGCATCCGGGTAATCAAATCACGTTGCACGGCACGCCGGAACTGGCAATGGCGGCGCGTGTTACGCTGGAGCGCAGACTCAAAGCCGGAAGCGGTCACACCGGATGGAGCCGGGCGTGGATCATTAATTTTTGGGCGCGACTGGGCGAAGGTGACACGGCGCACGAAAACATTCTGGCCTTGCTGGCGAAATCAACGCACCCGAATCTTTTTGATAATCATCCGCCCTTTCAAATTGACGGAAATTTTGGTGGTACGGCAGGCATGGCGGAAATGCTGTTGCAAAGCCACGCTGGAGAAATCAGCTTTTTGCCCGCACTTCCGCGAGCGTGGTCAGAAGGCGCAATCAAAGGTTTGCGGGCGCGTGGCGCGGTGGCAATTGACCTGAGCTGGAAAGATGGAAAAGCTGCGCTGGCAGTTTTGCGACCACAAATAAACGGCACACATAAATTGCGTGCGCCACGTGGTCAGAAAATTATTGACGTGCTGGAAAATACAAAAAAACTCTCCGTCCAAACGGCTGACGACGGGTTGTTGATGGTGCAGATTGTGGCTGGCAAAAAATACGAAATCAAATTTAGCTGAATAACTTAACTCGCCTTACTTTTGCCAGCGCCCGATTATTCCGCCCGATAATTAGGTGCTTCTTTTGTAATGAACACATCGTGAACGTGTGATTCTTTCAGGCTGGCGGCAGTGATTTTGATGAAGCGCGCATTCGTTTTCAGTTCTTCAATTGTGCGGCATCCGGTGTAGCCCATGCCCGCCTTCAGGCCGCCAACCAATTGTCCAACTAAAGCCGCCAGCGAACCTTTGTGCGTCACGCGACCCTCGATGCCTTCGGGAACCAGCTTGCTTTCGGCTTCGGTGGATTCCTGTCCATAACGATCTTTGCTGCCTTCTTTCATCGCGCCGATGGAACCCATGCCGCGATAAGATTTGAAATTGCGTCCCTGATACAAAATGATTTCGCCCGGCGATTCGTCCGTACCGGCGAGCAATGAACCAATCATGACGGAGTCTGCGCCGGCGGCAATGGCCTTTGTCACGTCGCCGGAAAATTTAATTCCGCCATCAGCAATGATCGGGATGCCTGAACCTGCCGCTGCTTTCGCGCATTCGGCCACGGCAGTGATTTGGGGAACACCTGCGCCAGACACGACCCGCGTAGTGCAAATTGAGCCTGGCCCCATTCCTACTTTTACTGCGTCTACGCCTGCGTGAATCAGAGCTTTTGTGCCTGCTCCGGTTGCCACATTGCCAGCGATTAATTGCACTTCGGGATATTTTTGCTTGACTGCTTTAATGGCTTCAAGCACGCGCACAGAATGACCATGCGCAGTATCAATCGCCAGCACGTCGACGCGCACTTTGATGAGTTCAGCCGCGCGTTCGAGAAAATCTCCGGTTGCGCCAACGGCTGCGGCGACGCGCAGTCTGCCCAAATCATCTTTGGCAGCGTTGGGATATTTGATCGCTTTCTGAATATCTTTGACGGTGATGAGTCCTTTGAGGTGATAGTTTTCGTCCACTACTAACAGCTTTTCGACGCGATGCTTTTGCAGGATACCTTCAGCCTCGCGCAAAGTTGTGCCGACAGGAACGGTGATGAGATTGTCTTTCGTCATCACTTCAGAAATAGAGAGTTCCAGCCGATTCTCAAACCGCAAATCACGATTAGTCAGAATTCCAACCAGCCTGCCATCACTCTGCACAATCGGCACACCGGAAATTTTAAAGCGCTGCATCAATTCCAGCGCATCGCGCAGCGGACGTTCCGGCGTAATTGTTACCGGATCAACGATCATGCCAGATTCGGAGCGTTTGACTTTATCAACCTCATCGCGCTGCACTTCAATCGGGAAATTTTTATGAATGACTCCGATGCCACCCTGTTGCGCAATCGCAATTGCCATCGGGCTTTCGGTGACAGTATCCATCGCTGAGCTAAGAAGCGGGATATTCAAATAGATGGTGCGAGTTAAGCGCGTGATGGTGTCCGCTTCGGTGGGCAAAAATTCGGAATAATCAGGCAGTAATAAAACGTCGTCGAATGTCAGTGCTTCGGGTAGATTTTCGGTTAGCATAAATTTAGAGCTTTATTTTTATCCGCAATAACTTGGAGCGGTCTATAAATAAACAAAAACCGCGCAGGCTTTTTTGCCGCGCGGGTCTGGATTACGAACGATTAGCATGGTGCCGCATCTGGGCAGCTTTGCCTCGTGACCACTCCACGAGTGCCATTTTAGGAAAATCATCAACCAGCCATTTACTGGATAAACTGCTGGTAATTTTCTTTGGTGATAACAACACTTTCAGCAATGAACTTGCCCTTGTTTGCGTTGATCCTGATGGGACGCCCATTAAGGTAAGCATCCAGGGTCGTCACGTTACCAATATTAACAATCAATCTATCGTTGCCGGAAATCTCCCTGATCTCGCCCGGCTTGAGCGTCACCATTTCACTTTTCGGATTGGCGTCAGCCCGGACTTTAATCCAGCATTCTCCATCTTTGGCTTGCAGCTTTAGTTGCAAGGCTCCCGTCAGGGGAGGAGCAGGTGTCGTGGCTCCTGGTAATGAAGGTGATGGTGATGCACCAACTGATGAAGTTGTAGCAGGTGACTGGGTGCTTGTAACTGAAGCGGTCGGAGATGACGAAAGTCCTTCATCAGGTGTTGCTGAAGTTGTAGCATCAGGTGTTGCTGAGATGGCAACAGGGGGAATAACTTCGCTTGCTTTGAACCAGCGGTAAGCTGTGAAAATTCCTGCACTCAATAAAAGTAAAATAATTACAATGAGAGCGATGCTGCCCCATGGAGAACTGACTTCTTCATCAATTCCTTCCATGCTCGGCGCTAAGGTGCGAGGTGCTTCGCCGCCCTGAGATTCTAACTGCTGTCCATACATCACCAGCGCCTGCTCTTCGTCCATCCCGACAAAACGAGCATAGCTGCGCACAAAGCCGCGATTAAAAATGCCGCCAGGAAGAATTGAGTAATTGTCAGACTCAATTGACTGTAAGAACCGACCACCAATATGAGTTGCGTCAGAAACGTCCCGAATGGTGAACCCTTTTTCTTCCCGCAATCGCTTGAGTTCTTCGCCTAATGTGGGCATGCGTAACCTTTGCCTATCCCCTTCTACATCCTGGTTCTGCGATGAGATTTTTTTCGTGAATTATTGATCTTGAAAATACAGCTCAACAAGTCGGCAATCTTACAGTTAAATTATCGCGGCTGTCAATTTTGCAGGCACACTATTGTTTTTTACATTCGTTTCGTGGCAGCCAGTCGGGCTGCCTGTTTGCGAATGACATCAGGAACATTGCGATTAGAGGTCAGCGCCTTCAGGTCTTTGGGGAACAAGCGATTGAGGAGCGGCAAGCTGGTTCCAACAGGAGTCCGGGCATTTTGTACCAGATGGTGAATAATTGGATAGCTCCGAATCCATTGGCGATTGAGTGCAATCAGGCGCAATCCTTCTTCTGGCAAGGACTTCATCGCTGAGATTGCTTCAACTTCGGGCTGGGTAATCCGTGGATTGCCGAGGACACCGAGAATGACCGATTTGTTGGAATCGCGGCGTAGAATGTTGCGTGCTTCGCGGTTACCTTTGAGGGCGAGCTTGACGCGTGATTTGATATTCATTCTGGTGATCTTCTGCATCATCGTCAGGCGCTCGACGGTTGTCTCTTCACCATCCATCTTCATTTCATTGATGATGCGCTCAGCTTCAGCTTCTGCCTCAGAGTCAGCCGGGGTTTCAGCTTCAGAGCCGACTGAAACTTCAACCAATTGTTGCGGCGGATCGGGTTCTTCCTGAACCCGTTGCATTTCATCCCGAATAATTTTAATGAACTCGGACCCTATCTTAGGATCATCATCGGATTGAAAAGCTGCTTCAAAATTCAGGTCTTCAACCGGAATGTCGTCATCAAGCATGTCCGGCAGGGATTCTTCGACATAGTTGAGACCTAAAGCCGCAGACATCGCTGCTGCACGGGCGCGACGTTCTTCGCCAATGCGTTTGGCCCCCAGTTCTTTCTCGAAAAATTCAATTCGTACTTCTTTTGCTCGGCGAATGGCTTCGGCACTACTGGCTTTGTTCTCAATCAGTGAGGTAATAATTTCAGGATAGCGAATCATGCGTTCCTGATTGATCGCAATCAATTCAAGTAATTTAGCTTCTTTATTCCAACGCGCTAATTCAGTGATTCCCTGATCCGGGGTCGAATCATTCAGAATCAGGGCTTCGTAAATCTCCGTCTTACCGCCACGCCAACTGCATAAATGTTGCAAAATATCCCGTGGGGTTTCTTTTATTAACACAACTTGGCGCATTCTTTCAGGCGCAAAATCGTTCAGAGATTTCGTGGCTAATGAGCGTATTTCCGCGTCATGATCTTTGCTCAGAACAACGAGAATTTCCAGCAGGTCTTCCGATGGAATGGGTAGCGCAGCACGGGCGGCAGCGAGTTTGGCGGCAGCAGGGGCGGCTCCATTACGGATAGCAGTAACAATAGGACTAGCCATAAAAAATTAAGCGTAAAGATAAAACGAGAAACTGCGCACCTGATGTATCAGGTTACCTGACATTTTCATCCTGAAAAAATAAATATCGGCTGGGTCTTTCCGAGGTGCCACGTTCAAAACCCGCGCAATATAAACCTTCCGACAGGTATTGTTGAAATGCCGAACGGAGTTTGAGTTGCCATTCCTGCGCCTCGGCCAAATGGCGGGCTTTAATTTGCTCAATGTCAAAGGGGACTTCGACAAAAGCCTGCGGCGTTGCTGAAGTCTGAGTTTCTCCAGTCTGATTTATGATGGTATTAACACGTGGTGAATTCACCCACCATTCAATCAGCAAACGATCTGTATCCAATCCGCGATGTAAGGTGCTGGTGCTATGATGACCGCAATAATTGACTTTATATTTGCGAACGACTCCGCCCAGCTTCACAATATTGAGATAAGCATTGCGCGATTGCAGCGGATCAAAGGTCCAAACCATCAGGGGAACATTTAATTGTAAAGCCCGCTGCCGTTGCGCGAATTTGAGCTTCATCCCAATCCCTGAATTTTGCAGTTCCGGCTTAACCGCTAACATGTGGGAGTAATAATAAGGTTGCAACCGATCATCAAAGGCTGGCAAGGCATGGGCAAATCCAAGCATCTTTCCATCTTTATCTGCAAATGCGCCCAGGGTAAATCCACCGCTGTTTTTAGTAATGACCAGAGAGCGCGGAGGCGTAATATCCAAATCCGAGAATTGCCAAACCTCCCGCTGCATATCAAGACAGGCGCTATAATCCTCAAAACTTGCGCAATCACGAATTTGATGGCTTGGCGAATAAGTAAGGGACATATCTAAAGAGTAGCAAAATGAGAAAAGATGAGAATACTGTTGGAGGACGTAGCTCAAGTCAAGATTTAAATCAATAATTAAGTTTAATGTTGTTTAAGGTACGAGTGGGATGCTATATTTTACCCGTCTCGTTCTGACCGCCTACCGAGCATCGCCCCGCAATTAGATTTTTATTGTGTTTATTATTTAATTGCCCCTTCAAACAGGATTCTCACCTATGACCAGCTATTTTCGTGCGGAAATTAATGGCAACGCTCAGGACTGTGCCAAACTTATCAATGAATTACGTGACAGCAAATGGGATATCTACGTTGACGAGGGATATTTGATTGTTTCAGAGATCGAATGGGATCGTTTGGAACAGCTTGCCAGGACCTATCATTGTGAAATCAATTCATTATCTCAGGTTCAGCAAGCCGCATAATTACTATTTGGCGACGCCCTCATTAAATGATTTTAAGGTTTTCGACCTCTTCTGGTAAGCAGCTTAAGGCGGAACGGGCAGCATCCTGATGAGCACTTTTAATAGTTGTTCCCTGTCCGGTTGCCAGGCGCTTACCATTGACGCGTAATTCAACTTGAAAGGTTCGTTTGTGATCAGGCCCGTGCTTTTCAAGAATCGCGTATTTCGGGGTCGGTAAGCCGTGGGCTTGTAAGCTTTCCTGGAGCGCCGTCTTGTAATCTGTTGCGGTCAGGTCAAGTGGATCCATCGCCGCGAATGTTCCGGCAAATTGCTGTTTGACGAAATCTCTGGCTGCCTCAATGCCGCCATCCAGATAAATCGCTGCGATCAGTGCCTCATAGGCATCAACCATTAAATGAGATTTGTTGCGTCCGCCGGTTTTTTCTTCTCCGCGATTCAGCAACAAATAATCGCCAAGTTTAATGCGCACTGCATGAGTTTGCAAATTTACCGCACTTACCGTAAAGGCTCGTAACTTGGACAGTGTTCCTTCTTTTTCAGTTGGGTATGTTTCCAATAACCAGGCGCTGACCAAAAATTCCAACACTGCATCGCCTAAAAACTCCAGCGCTTCGTTATGCAAGGGGCGAGGCTCCGGCTGTTCATTGGCAAAAGAGCGGTGCGTTAGGGCGCGTTGGAGTAAATTCAAATCACGAAACTGATAACCGATAATCCCCTGAAGTTGGGTCATCGCCTGCTCTACTGAACGATTAGCGTTAGCGGAAATTTGACTGACGTCTTTTTTAAGCAATTTTTCAGTCAATTCTTCTGCTCCTGATTGTTCTAAATCATCACTCATGACAGCTAACTTAATACCATAAAACAAAAGCCAGCGCTCGTTGTCGAGAGCCGGCCTTTGCCTCAACCTCAGATTGTGACTGATGATTACTACGCGCTACCTGGGTTTTTTAACTGGTGCTTTAGTTGTTGCCTTAGCTGGTGTGGCAGGTTTTTCACTTCCACCAGCATCTGGTTTGGCTGTCCCACCAGCAGGGGCCGTCGCCGTTGCCTTACCACCTTTACCCTTGGGGGCAGTAGGCGGAGGAGTAGTCGTAGACTCTTCAGTCTTGATTTTCATGTCTGTGACGCTAACATCGGGCTTAAAGTGTTTGACCAGTTCCTCAATTTTGAAATCCTTATTGAGAAATTTAGCAAACGCTTCACATTGTCCCCTGGCATCATCATAAACAGCTTTGTACTCAGGTTTACCTTCTGTCAAAGCCATCACACGCGCATAATCATTCGTCATTTTTTCGACGACGGGATAAATTTTTCCTAGTAACCCCTTGCCCTTTTCGCCTGTCTTCTCATCGTTGGATAAGGCGTTATACTCAGCATTAAGCTTGGTATAAAGAGATGTGGTTGCTTCGGCGCGTAATAAATAGGTATTCGGGTCCTTATAGGCTGTGCCTTCTTTAATGTTCGCCGCTTTGGTCAGGTACTCAATTGTCTTCTCATTATCAGGAGGCGTTTGACGTAAATAATAAAGACCTTCATACTGAATCAGGCGGGCTGTATTGTCCTTACGGAAGCTGTCCCACTCCGGCTGTTTCCAACCTTCAGGGGCGGTTGCTTGCGCCAGCATGGGCAGGGCTTTTTCTGTGTACTGCAGCCCGCGAGCAGTGTCTTTATAAAAACCAACAAGCACGCCATATCCTGTCCCCAGAGGCATCCGCGTAGAAAAATACGCATCAGGCTTAGGTGACTTGCTGATCCACGCATCACAAGCCGAAAGAAAACCATTTAGATTTGCTTCATTTGGAGTAGCGAAAAAAGTTTTATCCGCTTCTGAGCATTTGTTGTAGACCTGTTTCAGCTCATAGCGCGCTATATACGCCAGTGGGCTTTTCCGCCAGTAGGGGTCAATGTTAGGGAATTTTTCAAGAAAGATTTTGGCCTTTTCATACTTTTTGGCCTCATCCTTCTCGTTGTAATAATCCTCATAAAAAGGACGTGCATCGTCTGGTAAAGGTGGCGTAGGCTGTGCCTGCTGATAGGCACCATTGCCAGCGTTGTAATTGGCGAGTTTCGGCGCAGACATCACAGAGACGCTGAGGGATAACGCCAGGGCAAATAAACCGAACTTCTTCATAAAAAATTAATCCTCCGAGTCATTTCATTAAGCTGGACATTAATCTGCGAAGTGTCAGAATTGATCCGGCTATTGCAGAAACAGCCTGCCGAACATCTGTTTTTTATTAACCTGACCGACACCGCAAAAACTTACTGACAAATTATCAAAGGGGAAACTTGAATACATCGCAAAGTCGCAACACGCAGCATTCAAATCTCTTCCTCTGTCTTCAACTGCATTTTCCTCAATTTCCAATCAATTCAATTATTCAGTCGCAAATTTTACAACCAGCAAAAAGATTGATTTGGGCGAGAGGGGTAAGCGGGGCAACTGTATCATCAAACGCACTTCCCTGAAACTTGTCAGATGCTTGCGTATTGTGCATGATTCAAATACTTTGTCAATTGCCCTAACTGCGAACACTTAGTTGATGCTAAAGCGAACATGGTTGCACTTCTTAATTACTTTGTCCAACGACAGGAAAAAATTATTCAACTGACCCGTGAATTGGTTGAGCAGGAGACAACTTCGCGGGAAGAAACGCGCTTGAATGCAATTGCTCATTTTGTGGCAGAAAGACTTCAACCATACGCTTCCGAGGTGCAGCTTTCCCCCAGCCCTGGTTACGGGACGCATTTGTGTGCGCGCTTTAATTTCGGACATCAATCTGATGCGCCACAAGTTTTGCTCGTTGGGCATCTTGATACTGTCTGGCCTGTTGGGACGTTGGAACGCTTACCGTTTCGCATCACGGAGAAAGGTAAAGCTCACGGGCCTGGAATCTTCGATATGAAAGCTGGTATAGCTGTGGCAATGCAAGCGCTTGAGGCAATCGCTACGCAAGAATTACAAACAAAACATCCGGTAACTTTATTACTGACCTGTGATGAAGAAATTGGGAGCAAAACATCACGTGCTTTAGTCGAAGCAGAAGCTCGGCGTTCAGTTGCCGCTTTAATACTGGAGCCGCCGATTCCTGGCGGTCGTGTCAAAACCGGACGCAAAGGAATTGGCGGATTTATGCTCAAAGTCACAGGCCGTGCTGCGCACGCCGGGCTTGACCCAGGTCAGGGCGTCAACGCGATTGTTGAATTGGCACATCAAACTTTGCACCTTGCCGCGCTCAATAATTACGAACAGGGAATTACAGTCAATGTCGGAGTTGCAAATGGTGGCACGACGTCCAATGTCGTCCCAGCGGAAGCAAGCGCCAAAATAGATTTTCGTTTCTGGAAAGATGAAGACGGCGCTGAGGTCGAAGCCATTATTCGCCATTTACAACCAGTGCTGGAGGGCGCAAAGCTGGAACTCATGGGCGGCATTAATCGCCCTCCGATGGAGCGTTCTGAAAAAAATCTTGCCCTGTATGAAATCGCTAAACGCTGTGCCGCAGAAATCGACATTGATTTACAGGAAGGAGTGGTTGGTGGAGGCTCTGACGGGAACTTTATCGCGGCGCTTGGCGTTCCCACACTTGATGGTTTAGGTGTGGACGGCGCAGGCGCACATGCTGAACACGAACATATTATTTTGTCGGATATTCCGCAGCGTGCGGCTTTACTGACGCGATTAATAACTGTAGCTGGTGGTTCTTAAATTATTTATGGAACGCATTTACCGCGACCCCGTTCACAACATCATCGCTCTTTCCGATCATCGCGCAGATGATGCGTTGCTGATCAAATTAATTGATACGCGGGAGTTTCAGCGCCTGCGTTACATTCGTCAGCTTGGTCTCGCGCATTACACGTATCAGGGCGCAGAGCATTCGCGGTTTACACACAGCCTGGGCGTGATGCACCTGATGACGCGAGTGCTGAATCGCTTTAACGAAAAACACAAAATCAGTGATGAAGCGCGAGTGGTTGCGCGGGTTGCCGCTATGTTGCACGATCTTGGGCACTGGCCTTTTTCGCACGTGATGGAAAAAGTAGTGCACCAAAGTCATGAAAGCTGGACGACAAAAATTATTGGGGCCGAAAATACGCAGGTAAATGCGCTGCTCAGGGCTTTTGATTCATCGCTCCCGGACAAAATAATTGCGGCTATCGAACATAAATATCTGCCGTCTTTTGTCGGGCAACTCGTTTCATCGCAACTTGACGTGGATCGGTTTGATTACCTCCTGCGCGACAGCCTGATGACCGGTGCGCAATATGGCAACTATGACCTGGAATGGATTATTCAATCGCTGGAAGTTGATCTGGAAAATGATCGTGTTTATTTATCAGCGAATGGTTTGTACGCTGCCGAAGAATATTTGCGTGCCCGATATTATATGTTTCGCCAGGTGTATTTCCATCACACATTGCGTTCGGCGGAGGTTGTTTTGCAGGGAATTATGCGCCGTGCGTGTGAGTTGGCAAGAGCGGGACAACTGGGATTTATGCTTGCCGATTCGGTGATGCAGCGCGTGCTGACCAAACAGGAATTAACGGTCGAGGATTATTTACGTTTCGACGACCACGATATGATGTTTCATATCAAACAGTGGACGCGTGAAGCTGATCCGATCTTACAGGATTTCGCCACGCGCTTTATTGAGCGCCGACTTTTCAAAGCGCGTGATCTTGATTTTCCTGAACCCGAACGCAAAGAAATCATTGCCGAGGCGCGCGAGAAAATTGCCGCCGCAGGCTTTGATCCGAATTATTACCTGATCGAAGACCGCGCCGCCGATGTGCCGTATTACAGTTATTATCGTCCCGAAGGCAAGGCGCGTTTGTATATTGAAAGGCGCGGCTCAAGTGGCGAGCTTTGCGATATTGCGGAAATTTCTGATGTGGTGCGTGGGATGAGCGGTTACGAAATTCATCGCGTTTGTTATCCGGCTGAGGCCGGTCAGTCAATTGAGCAGCTTTGGAAAAAACGGTGAGCGTAAAAAGCAAAAGTCAAAAATCAAACAGCAAAATTGCCGCGCATTTTTTACTTTTTCCATGCGCGTTATGTTGTTTGTTGTTTGATTGTTCGCTGGCGCAATCACGGATCGCAATTCTTGATTTTGTCGGCGAGCGCGAAGCTTCAAATCATTTGCGCAAGCTGGCAGACAAAGCAGAATTTACGCAAATTGATGTGGCACAGCTTGAAATTGCCGTCAAAGGATCAGGTTACAATGGCAGCTTAAATCTGACGCTTGATGAGGCGCGTGCGCTGGGCTTGAGTATTGGCTGCGATTATTACATCGTCGGAATCGCACGAGTTTTGCGTCGTCTGGGTTCAGCCAGTGAATTTTATTTTGATGTGATGCTGGGAACTTTTTTAGTTGAAACGAGCAGTGGGAAATTAATTAATTTTTCGTTTGAGAAAGCGCAAACTGCTAATGAAATATTGGCGCACCGACAACTGCTGAATTTAGCTGAAAAGATTTGGCTCAGCAGTACAGTCGCCATAAAATCTGCGGCGGGAAAATCTGTCAACGCAGAAGAACCCCAGCAGATTTACGAGGTTGACTCTGCCGAGGCAGTAAGGTTAAAAATTAAACCACCACAATTTTTTCGGCGGGTCAAACCGACATATACTGAAACAGCTTCATTCGGGAATATTACTGCCACCATTGAACTGAAAGTAGTTTTTCAATCTGATGGGCGCATCGGCGCGGTTGAAATTATGCGCTGGGGCGGGTTCGGACTAGATGAATCTGCTCTCGCAACCGTCAGACAATTGAAATTTGAGCCGGCAAAAATTGCTGGTAGCCCGGTTAATGTCAGTGCCATTGTGCGTTACAACTTTGGTCAGGAGGAAAAAGCAAAATGAACTTTTCTGCCCGGTTATTAAGGGTCTTACTGAATACAATTTTATTTATTTTGTTAGCTTGCAGCGCCCAGGCGCAATGGCAGGTCATGCGCCAGGACGATACGCGCTGCGATTCAAAAGGCAATCGCTGTGACCTGAATGCAATCTTTTTCGCGGACAAAGAAAATGGCTGGCTGGTGGGTGATCGCGGCATCATCCGCGCCTCACAAAACCAGGGAGAGCGCTGGGTCGCACAGGATGCTGGTGTGAAAACTGCCCTTAGCGATGTCGCCTTCACCAGTAAAAAAGATGGATTTATTGTTGCTGTTGGCGCTCGTCTTTACCGCACGGCGGATGGCGGTAATTCCTGGCAATTGATTTATCAAATCGTTGCTCCGAAAAATGCCGTGAAGCAGGAATTGCCGGAACTTTACAGTCTTGCCTTTCCGAATAAGAAAAAAGGCTGGGTCGTGGGAACTGAAGGTCGCATTCTGCATACGGAAGATGGTGGAAGTACCTGGGCGCAACAGGAAAGCGGAACCAGAGAAGAATTAGTTCATGTCAAATTCGTCAACGATAAACGCGGTTGGATAGTTGGTGGCAATGGGATCATTTTGTATACCGAAGACGCCGGACGCACGTGGGCTAAACAAGCCAGCGGCGTCAAACGCCATCTTTATCACATTGATGCAATCGGTAAAAAAGACGCTGTTATTGTAGGCGATAACGGTCTTGTACTGAGAAGCGAAAATGGCGGTTTGTCGTGGGAGCCGATTAAAGTGGAGACCAGACAAACCCTGCTCAGCATTGCTTTTATCAATGACGATCTGGGCTTTATCATCGGTTGGAAAGGAACTGTTTTGCGCACCGGCGATGGTGGCAAAACCTGGGTGGTACAGGAAAGCGGAACTAAACAAAATCTGTACGGCTTGTTTGCGAAGAAGAAACAAATTTGGGCAGTTGGTGGCGATGGATTGATTTTGCGTTATAACGACAGATGATTGTCTTTGCCTTAACTTCGCACTTTTATGACTAAGATTTTTACGGCGCGCTGGCTTTTTCCGATCACTTCGCTGCCAATTGCGCAGGGTGCAATCGCGGTTGAGGCCGATCAATTCTTGCGGTTGACACGCTTGATAAAATTCGTGCGCAATTTCCCACGGCTGCCATTTGCGATTTTGGCGCAGCCGCGATTCTGCCTGGCCTCATCAACGTTCATACACATCCTGAGTTAACCGCCTTTCGTGGTCGCCTGGAAGATGCCCGGCGCTTTTGCTGAATCGCTCAGTCGCCGTAGCATTGAATTCACTGCGCCTGGCTGCTCGACGATTAAGTATTTCAAACAGCTTGGCGTTTTGGAGACCACGCCATTATTGATTCATGGACAGGTACAAACGCTGGATGAAGTGCAGGTGTTACGTGCCGTGCAAAGAGCGCAGCAGAAATTAGCTATGATTTAGGCAGAAGTGACAAAGGTGATTTTAATTATAAATGACACGGAGCGTTCAAAGTGTCGCACTTCAAACGCTCCGTATGTCCAATTCATTTGTAGCTAAATTTTTGCTGGTTCCAGTTTTGGCGCAAGGATGTTAATTGCGCCCCATGCCAACAAATAAATAACGCCGGCAATAATAAACATTGGCAAATAATTACCGGGGTTTTGCCCCAGCACCTTGCCGATGTAATACGGCAGCAACATTCCTCCAATCGCTCCTGCACAGCTTCCAATACCAACAACTGAGGCAACAGCTTTGCGCGGGAACATATCTGTCGTCAAAGTGAACAGATTGGCTGACCAGCCCTGATGCGCTCCGGTAGCGATACCAATCAGCAAAATGGCCAGCCAAACGCTGGTGGTGAAATACGCCAAAATAACAATTGGCATCATTGCAGCAAACAGGAACATCGTCGTTTTGCGAGCTTTGTTAACAGTCCAGCCACGTTTGATAAGTGCCGAAGACAAATAGCCGCCACCAACCGAACCAATGTCTGCGATGATGTAAACAACAGTTAAGTACGGGATTAAGTCAGTGCCCTGAATACCGAAATTTTTATTCAGAAATTTTGGCAACCAGAACAGATAAAACCACCACACCGGATCAGTCATCATTTTACCAACTGCGAAGGCCCAGGTTTGGCGCATTCCAAGCAATGGCAGCCATGGGGTTTTCGTTTCGTCTTCTTCTTTCTCGCCAGCACGAATGAGTTTTAATTCCTCACTGGAAAGACGCGGATGATCTTCAGGTCGCTGGTAAAATGCCCACCAGAAAATCAACCATAAAAAACCGACAGCGCCAGTAAAAATAAAGGCACTTTGCCAACCGAATTTTGCTGATAAGACCAACGCCGTAGCCGGAGCGATAATCGCTCCGACATTAGTCCCAGCATTGAAAATTCCGGTGGCGAGCGCTCGTTCTTTTTTTGGAAACCATTCCGCTACTGTTTTTAGGGAAGCGGGAAAATTTGCGGCTTCGCCAATGCCGAGACCAAATCGGGCGACACCGAAGCCAAACGCAGTGGCAGCGAAGGCGTGTCCCATTCCGGCCAGAGACCACATCACCAGTGCAATTGAGAAACCAATCTTCACGCCAATTTTATCCAGCACTCCGCCCCAAACCAAAAACATAATTGCGTAGGCAAACTGAAACGAAATCACAATGTTGCTGTAATCCGCCTCTGACCAGCCGATCTTGTTTTGCAATTCTGGCGCGAGTGTTCCCAGCACCTGACGATCTATGTAGTTCACCACCGTAGCAAAAAAGAGTAGTCCGCAAATGTACCACCGCAAATTTTTAATTTTGCCTGCCGCAAGCACAGAGCTGGAGATGTCCTGATTCATTTATTTCTCCGACCGAAAAAAGGAATAATTTTGAGATGTTGGAACGTGATGTTCGTTTTGAACTGCGTGGACAGGATAATACGCTGACCGAGGTTGGTCAAACTGATAGGTAAGATTTATAGGGAGGGAGACAATACGTCTCCCTCGCCTGATTTGGCTGACGGACGGCTATGAGATTTTCGGAATACCGACAAACATGCGCCGACCTTCGCCGCCGCCGAGTCCGATGTAAACTTTGAAATACACGCGATCCGCAGAAAACACCGTGAAGCCAAAGCCGTAGCTGTGGCGCAAACGCGCGGAGCCTAAGCCGCCGAGTGTGGGCGCAACCTTTCCCGTATCGTAAAACGCAAGTGCGCCGAAACCATTCTTAATGTTGATCTGATATTCCGTTTGCACCACCATCAAACTCCGATCACGAAAACGGTAGTCCGCGAAACCGCGCAACGCGGGATCATTGTTGATGTCTGACCCGCCCAACGTTTCCTGATAATAAAACGGCACTTGTTTGCCCCCGCTTGTCCGCGCTGAAGAGAGGCGAAAGCGTACATCAAAATAACTATCCGGTTTCGGAATTTTAAAATGATGTTTCAAGTCAGTGTCGAAACGACCAAATGAAAATTGTCCGCCGTCAGTATCCTGAAAGTAACTATAGCCAATTTTGTAATCCAGATTATATGGCTTCGTCGTTGGAAAATGCGGCTTCGCAAATGCTTCGTAGCGCATGAAATGCGGTTGCTTCGTCAAGCCTGGCGTAGTCGCTTCGGTGAATTTCTTTTCAATTGAAATGTCCTTCGTCCCCAGGTTTTTTGCGGCTTCGACATGGGGCCAGAGGCTTTCGATTGTGCCGCCAATGGCTAACCAGCTACTGACCGGATTGTAAACTTCGAGGCCGAGCTTCGTATCACGACGGGCGAAAAACACCTTGTCATCTTTCCTTGTATTTGGTCCCAAACCAAAGTACGCCATTTTTGGCAACCCCCAATGCTTGACGTATGCGTTGATGGCAAAACGATCTCGCGCCGAATTATTTTCGCCCCACGCTTTGTGCGTAAATTTTGTCCCAACCTCGACCTGATAAAATTTCTGGAATGTTACCGCACCGGAAACCGAAACATTGCGCTGCCAGGCATCCTTATTAAATTCGGTATAGTAAGCCGCGCCGAGGCCAAAGCCGCTGCCAGGCACGATGCTGGTGGGCGGCAACGGACGTACGGGCTTATGCGTAAAAACCTCTCTGCCGCAATCTTCCCAATGAATTTTGCTTGGCTCCTTTCGTGCGATTTCACAGGGCGATTGTGCGACCACAGAACTTGCCAGCGACAGCAGGAGTAAAGTTGCAAGAATGATTCTTCTCATTTCGCGCCTCCCGCTTTTTTGGTTTTCGCCACGGGTTTCTTACCCTTTGATGGTTTCCTGGGCGCAGGGGCTTGGGCTTGGAGCTTGCCTTGCAAATCGCGCAGATACCCCGCTACATCATGTTCCGTTTTGAAGGAACGAATAGTTTTCCCCGATTGTTTTTGCGCGGGCAATTCGCTTTCGAGCGCCAATCCCTGATAGAGCATTGCCAGTTGAAAATCTGACATCTCATGCCTGACTTTGGGTTTAGGCTTGATCTTGCGCATGGGCATGGCACTGGCGGAGCGCGTCGGCATCGCTAACAATCCCATTGCCTCCGGCTCAACAATCTGTTTGGCAGGTTTGGGAAAAGTGATGGTGTCAGTGCGCGGCGCATCCAGCGTGATACAGAAATCTAACGTATTCGCCAGTCTGTCGCGTTCGCTCAGGAAATTGCCCGGAAAGCCTTTGGTGAAAAGCTTGCGTGCCGTGGCAACGATTGAAGTGTGATCGAACAGTGTGCCGATGATTGTGCCTTTTTTGATATATGGCGAAACCACTACCGCCGGCACACGCACACCGAGGCGCTGAAAATCGAAGGCCGGCAGGCTGCTGTTCTTGCCATCGGGATTCACCGTTTTTGGTGGCGGGACGTGATCGTAAAGGCCGCCGTGTTCATCATAAACAATCACGAGCATCGAACTTTCCCACAAGGCTTTGTTTTTGCGCAGCGCAGTGTAAACGTCACTGATGAGTCGCTCGCCTTCAGCAACTTCATGGTCGGGATGCTGATCGTTCGCGGCGAAAGTATCATCGCTGTTGAAGCGCGGCTCGACCACGGTGTACGTTGGCAACGTTCCTTTTTTGCAATCGTTGAGGAAATTATTGAAGGTGCCAAAAAACTTCCCCTGATTTTTTTTCAGATAAGCAATCTGCTGCGTAATGGTCGAATCATGAAAGTAAATTTTGGTCGAAATACCAGGCTTTTCTGTATCCAGCAATTCGTAAATAGATTTGAAATTGCCACCCCAATCCGGGGCCATATCAACACGCCCCATCGAAGTCCCATAATTCACAAAAGCGCGATTGGGCAGGGTTGGCCCCGGCACGGATGAAAACCAGTTGTCGCAAATGGCGTACTCCTTCGCCAGCGTCGTCAGCACTGGAATCTGCGCCGGATCAAAGCATTTCATGATCTTGCGTGCCTTCTTCGGATTATTGGTGTGACCCTGGTAGTTTTTGACAAAGCCCGTCATCAAAGGCGTTCCATCATTATTTCCATTTTTGTTACTGAAAATCTGCTCATTAACATCAATCAGAAAATGACCTGGATCAGGCCACAAATCGCCCGCGTTTTGCGTACCCTTACTGACTTTTACTTGCGTGCCGTCGGGCGCGGGGACGGTTTCATTTCCAGTCAGTCCATTAATTGGATAGTCGGGGCTTTTCATAAATCCGAACAAATGATCGAACGAACGGTTTTCCATCATGAGCAGCACGAGGTGCTTAATTTTGTCTTTTGCTGAGGGCATGTTCTTATACCTCCGGGTAGGAATGTGGTTATTGTTTTATGTAATCTCGCAGTTAATGTACCAGGTGAGGAAGCAACGAAATCTGGCCGCGACTTGCGCTGTAAGCTAGCTCACTTATTCTTTCCATTTTGGGGGAGGACTGATGTATAGCAAAAAAAAGTTTTAACCGCCACAAAATAATGAAGCCAGCTTTATCCCCGTCGCGTCAATAGTATTGGCAAAACGGAAAGATCGTGATTTAGTAACTTCTCCACAATTAGCAATTCATCTTAAGCAAAGGACAAACAACTATGACAATTGAACGCAGAGATTTTATCAAACAGGCAGCAGCAACCACTGCCCTCGGATTAACCCTTCCAACCAGTCGCATTCTTGGTGCAAATGATCGGGTGCGCATCGGCATCATCGGCCCCGGCGCACGCGGCCAGGAACTGATGCGCGAATTTGTGAAAGCGCCGAACCTCGAATTCGTAGCGCTTTCTGATGTCTACAATTCACGTTTCGACCAGGCCAAAAAATTGCTGAGCGAGACCGGGCAAAATACTACGAACATCAAAACTTTCAGCGATCATCGCAGGATGCTGGAGATGAAAGACCTTGATGCTGTGATTGTCGCCACGCCGTTGCATTGTCATTCACGGCATTTTCTCGACACGCTTGCAGCGGGCAAAGATTTGTACAGCGAAAAAACGATGACGTGGTCAATCGAAGAAGCCGAAGCCTGTCTTGCCGCCGCGAAAAAATCCAAAAGCGTTGTCGGCATCGGCCTGCAACATCAAAGTGCGGGCTATTTTGAAGACGCTCGTGCGTGGTTCAAATCTGGTCAACTCGGCACGATTTCGCACGTTGAATCGTGGATGAGCCGCAATTCTAAACGCGGACAAGGGCAGTGGTTGCGTCCGGTTCCGTCCGATTGCACTGCCGATAATGTGAAGTGGGATTCATTTTTGAATGGTCGTCAGAAGCGTGCCTTTGACGCTTACAAATTCATCAACTGGCGTTTCTTCTGGGAATTTTCCGGCGGCAATGTCACCGAAAATATGGTGCATCAAATCGCGTGGATCATTGGCGTACTTGATTTGGGCTTACCGACCGCAGCCTATATGTCAGGCGGAGTTTTCGTCGAAAAAGACGGACGCGAAGTCCCCGACACAATCGCTGTGACCCTGGATTATCCAAACGATATGGTAGTCACGTGGCAATCCTCATTCAACAATAGTCGTTATGGTTTGGGCGCACGGATTCTCGGCTCAAATGGTTCAATTGAATGGTTGATGGGATCGAATGATATGGTGTCCGGCAAATCAGTCAGTGGCTGGAATTATGTGCCGGAGAAAATGAATAACCCCAATGGTCAAATCATCAAAGGCGAGGCCAAAGGCGTACATCATTACACGAATTTTGTGGAGTGTACCCGTTCGCGTAAAGAGCCAAATTCATCAGTGGAGTTAGGCTATAAATCAGCCATCGCCGCGCATATGGCGAACTTATCTTATCGCAAGAAACAACGACTGACGCTGGATGAAGCGAAACAGGCAGGGCGGCAATTAGCTTCACGATAGAATTAAAGAGAAGCGCATCAATGCTGACTTAGCGGATTATCATAGGTAAATTTGCTAAGTGAGAAGCAGCAAAATTCATGTTAAGCACTATTATTTGAAGAGACTCGGTCATTATGGAAAACGCGGAAGAAGACAGGATCAAAATTACAGTGGGAGACGAAAAAGCGCAACAAAGCTTTGCTGATAAACACAGAGGGTTTCTCATAAGCCTTGATAGTCTCAAAATAGCTTTTGAATCATTCAGCTCTCACTTAGCTGGAAAGGAAGACGATCTGATAGGTAGATCCCTTTTTTATCTGGCCTATCTTGCTTGGGAAGACTTCAATGAGATATTAGTTCTAAGCGCCAACGGACTCACAACAGGTGCACAGAAGATTCTTAGAGGAATGTTCGAGCGAACCGTAACTACAAACTATTTGCAAAAACATCCGAATGAGATTGAGTTGTTTTGGAACTATTACTGGATTGACCAAAACAAGCTTGCTGCCGATCTCGAAAGAGAGTTCCCTGATGTATTCCCCAAAGAAAACCTTGATGAGATAAAGGCAAAATATGACGAGGTGAAAGAACTGTACCAGGTTCCTGTTTGCAAGGTGTGCAAATTGCCCGATTGTGAAGAATGCAAGAAGACGCGCGTAAATCACACTTGGTCCAAAAAAGATATTATCTCAATGGCAAAGGAAGTAGGAGTTCCAACTCATATAATCAAAGGGGCTTACTACTTACCACTAAACGAAGCGCACCCAAAAGTCGGAGCCATCATTGTCCGTATCGATCAATTGAGCGGTAGTTCCAAAACACAAAATGGTATTGAAATACCCTTCATTGTTGCTTATGGTCTCCTTCTCGCAATCTTAGAGCGTGTTTTAAAAGCCCTCGGTCGTAACTGGTAAGATAGCGGAATGAACTACCAATTCTTTCCGAGCGACCAGACCGACCGAGAGTGGGAGTATATCAAAAGGTTCGTGCCAGCGTCCAAAGCTGGCGGACG
>JANMKB010000290.1:0-9268 GCA_031371805.1 Blastocatellia bacterium
CACCGTCCAGCACAGGAATCGGCAGCAAATTCATGATGCCGAGATTCATGCTTAGCAACCCCATCATGTTAATTACTCCCGCCCAGCCTGCGACATCAAAAATATCGGAAACCTGTTTTGCCATTCCAATTGGGCCAGCTACTGAAGTTCGCGCCGAACGTTGTCCCGCGAAAATTTGCTTGAAGACAATGCCCGTTAAGCGAATGATGCGCCAATTATATTTACAGCCAAATGCCAGCGCCGCAGAAAGCGAACTGGTTTGCACGAGGGCGGTATTTTTAGGTGCGAAGCCCAGCCGATATTCATTGGCCTGAACATCTTTTTTGGGTTTGGCTTTAAGATCGAGTAGTTGCTGACCACGCGCAATTTTTAAAGTGACTTCCTCACCTTTGCTGTCATTCAACGCTTCTTTAAATTTGCGAAAGACGGTGACGGCAACGCCATTGATTTCCATGATTTTGTCGCCGGGTTTTAAACCGGCGGCGGCGGCGGCGGAATCAGGCGCGATGCTGCTCACGCCCAAACCATTCAGGATCGGTTCGACATCCAGAGTTCCATACTCTTCGCCATCTTTGGTTTTCTCGCCGCGAATTTGGGCGGTGAGGTTGGAAGTTTGTCCGTTGCGTTCAACTACTAATGGAATTGTCTCATTCGGATGAATTTTGATTTCATCATCAAAATCTGCCCAGGTTGGATTCGTTTTGTCATGATAGCTGACGATGCGGTCGCCAGTTTTTAAGCCTGATTGTTCGGCGGCTGAGCCTGGTTTGACATCACCGATCACGATTTGTTGTGACCAGGAAATATCTTCATGATAACCAATCATAATTGCAGCGGTTGGAATCGCGATGGCGGTAATGATATTGAAAGCCGGCCCGGCAAGCGCAACCAGAAACCGCTTCCATTTGGCATGCGCGAGAAACTCTTCGACGGAGCCTTCGCTCTTGCCCTGAATCATTTCCAGGTTTTCGCCGCGAAATTTGACATAACCACCCAGCGGCAATGCACTGATGCGGAAATCAGTTCCGCCCCAGTCGAATCCGATCAGGCGCTTCCCGAATCCGACGGAGAAAACTTCAGCGGGAATGCCCAGCCATTTGGCGACAATGAAATGCCCGAATTCGTGAATCGTCACCATCGCGCAAAGGATAATAATAAAAACTAATAGACCGGAAAAACTGAATAAAAGCGTAATTGGGAAGTTCAACTTCATCCTCCTCTATACTATGCCAAAAACCTGAGTTTTGCGGCTGACCGCTGTCACGATAAAAAACAACAATTAAGACATTGGCAGTGTAGGCTACGCACGAATAGGGTGTCAAACAAGTATTTATTAACCGTACGCTTAAACTGTTTGCGACACAGCAGGTTGCGGTGAAATTTTAGCGATGGGAGGTGTTTCTGGCTGGACGATCAGTGTGGAGAACTCGGCTCGCTAGGGCTCGCAGTACTGTATCTGGTAGCTTATCGAAAGGATTATTTCATTTGCTGATACAGCCAAACCTTAGCCGTGCGCCAGTCTCGTTTGACCGTGCGTTCAGACACACTCAACACTTCGGCAACCTCTTCAACGGTGAGTCCGCCAAAAAATCGTAATTCAACGATGCGTGCCTGTTGGGCATCAAGTTCAGCGAGGCGGTTCAGGGCGTTGTCCAGAATGACCAAATCCAGATTTCGCTCGGCGGTAAAACTAATGGCTTCATCGAGTGAAATATGTGGTTCTTTGCCACCTCGTTTCTGCGCTTTTTTTCTTCGGCGTGATTGACCAGAATGCGTCGCATCATTTGCGCCGCCAGGCCAAAAAACTGCGCCCGATTGCGCCAGTCAACTTCGCGTTGATTGACCAGGCGTAAATATGCTTCGTGAACCAGGGCGGTGGTGTCTGGGTCAGCTATGACAGCGGCACAAACTGGACAGCCGTAAATAATGGCATTGGGTCAACCGGAAACTTCCGCGTATCTGAACACGTCGGTGAAGAGGCTTACAGCCTGTGCTACATTTTTACCGTATATTTAATCTAAATCTGCTCCAGGGCAGGCCTTCATCGGGCTTGCCCTTTTTTAGGGTGAGGCAGATTTTATTTTCTCGCCAGTCTGTCCCTTTGTTTTCCTTTTCCCTGCGTATTTTCGGGTAAAATATCCTGAGCTTGAATTGGCGGCCACTGGCTGGAAAATTCCTGAGGAAGGCCGAGCGGGCAAAACGGATAATTTCCGTTTTGCCTTTTTCCTTTTCAGCTATTGTCTGATAGGAGACCCCGTTGCTACCGCTCCGGGTACAGTACCGTGCGCGCTACCCCGTCGCTACCGGCTCAGGAGGTAGTAGTGTGCGTTATCCGTCGGTACAGTACCGCGAGTTGTTGCGAGCCGGGTTCTATTCTGACGGTCTGCCGAATAATATTTGACATCCTGAGAAGTTGGTTCATATCATACGGGCAAGACTTGGTAGATTTATTTTTATAGGTGAAACAATGCCCGACGCTATAGATTATAAGTTGTGCGAATTGCTGCAAACGAGGGGACGCGCCTCTCAGCTTGAACTGGCACAGGCGGTTAAGCTCTCGCAACCGGCAGTTGCCGAACGTTTGCGCAAACTGGAAGAGCAGGGAATTATCAACGGTTACACAGCGGTTGTGGATGCGAAAAAGTTGGGCAAAGACATCACCGCCTTCATCGGAGTTTTCACCAACCATCCGCGTTATCACGAAAGTTTTGTCAAAAGCGTGACCGCGATTGACGAAGTGCTGGAATGTCATCGCGTTGCCGGAACCGATTCTTATTTGCTCAAAATCAAAACTGCCAATACGAGCAGCCTTGATGCTTTGATTGCACGCATTCGTTCGATTAACGGCGTCGAGCGCACACAAACGACGATTGCCATTGCGACGCTGAAAGAAAGTACACACATCACTCCGGCTCCTCCTGAAGCTGAAGAAATAAAACTAATTAAGCGAGTTAGAAAGGCGAGGAAGTAATTATGACCGCTAACACTGTTGCACCGATTCGGCTGCCAAATTTTTCACGGCGCATTGAGGGCGCTGAAGTTTCTGCCGTGCGCGAGATTTTGAAAGTTACCGAAAAGCCGGAAATCATTTCGTTTGCCGGCGGTTTGCCAGCCCCGGAATTTTTTCCCAAAGCGCAAATGGCACTGGCTTTTCAACAGACGATTTTGGCAGAAGGCGAAAAGGCCTTGCAATATTCGACTACGGAAGGTCACGCACCTTTACGCCAGTGGATTGCCGCGCGCATGCAAGGGAAGGGAATTGTCGCCACTGCGAACAATATTTTGATTACCAGCGGCTCGCAGCAGGGCTTGGATTTGCTGGCGAAAGTCCTGGTCAACGCGGGTGACAAAATTATGGTTGAGCGTCCGACGTATCTGGCGGCGTTACAAACTTTTTCTTTATTTGAAGCGCAATACATTACCGTTGACAGTGATGACAATGGTATGGATGTTGACGACGCCGAGCGAAAGTTGCAGGCCAATCCCGACATCAAATTAATTTACCTCATTCCGAATTTTCAAAATCCGTCGGGTACTACGCTCAGCCTCGAACGGCGGCAGAAGTTGCTGGCATTGGCTGCGCGTTATGGCGTGCGAATTCTTGAGGACGATCCATACGGCGAATTGCGTTATCGCGGCGCATCATTGCCGCCGATTAAATCTTTTGACACCGAAGGGCTGGTGACTTACATCAGCACCTTTTCGAAAACGATTACGCCGGGATTGCGCGTCGCGTGGCTGGTGGCTGAGCCGAAAATTTATGCCCGGCTCGTGCTGGCAAAACAGGCCACAGATTTGCACACGAACACGGTCTCGCAATTTGCGGTGTATCGTTACTTGACGGAAAACGATTCCGATCAGCACGTGACCAGCTTGCGCGGAGTTTACGGCGAACGCTGTGCTGTGATGCTGGCTGCGCTGGAGCGATATTTTCCGTCTGGTGTGCGCTGGACAAAGCCCGAAGGCGGCATGTTTTTGTGGGTTGAAATGCCAAAGCAGATCAATACTTCTCAATTGCTGACTGACGCGATTAACGCCAAAGTCGCGTATGTCCCCGGAGCGCCGTTCTTTGCGAATGAAAAACCGCAAAATTTCCTGCGCCTGAATTTTTCTAATCAAACGCCGGAGCGTATTGAATTGGGAATTAAAAAACTGGCGGATGTAATTGCCCAAAGTGAATTTGGCAATACAGCTTAAGTTTGAGCGGCAAATCTCCAGCTATTGGTGAATTCCTGGGTGAATATTTTTCTCTCATGGAAATCACTCCCGCGCATGTGTTAAATTTTATCCGGTAAGAACTGGAAATCATTAGCTCTTTGGAGGTTTACATCAACATGCCCATTTACGAATATGCCTGCACAAAGTGTGGACATCATTTGGAATTGTTACAAAAATTAAGCGATAAGCCGCTGTCTCGTTGCCCTGAATGCAAAGGCAAACTGGAAAAACAATTTTCGCAAACCAGCTTTCAACTTAAAGGCACAGGCTGGTACGTGACGGATTACAGCAAGAGCGGTGCCGATAAAAAAGACAAAAAGTCAGAGCCGAAAGCTGACGAAAAAACCGAAAAGACCGAGAAGAAAACTGAAACTAAAACTGAAACCAAAGCTGAGACAAAAACTGAGAAGAAGGCTGATAAGAAACCTGAACCTGCCGCTGCCTGAATGTCTGGTTTCGCACAGGCAGACACGGCGATTCATAATTAGAGGTAGTAGTTATGCAATCACTGATCACGCTCAACGAGCAACCGTTACCGCTGCTGCGAGTCCATTTTCGGGCCTTGGTGGTTTTATGTTTTTTGGTGGCGGGCCCGATTCAACTGAGTCTGGCGCAGGCTGGGCGTAACCTCACTACCTCTCGCCGGACGACGACAGTTCCGCTGATCGTCAGGTTTTCTGAAGACACAACCAAGCCGCGCCCTTTACTTGCCGGACACAAAGCGCAGGCAGAAAATGAAAAAGTGCTGACCAGAGATAAGGTCGAACTTTTTGATGGCGGTGTGCCGCAAAAAATTGAATCGCTCGCGCCTGATCCGAGTCCGGCCCGGATCGTGATCCTGATGGACAATTCGGCGACATTGCCAACCGATGTCAAAAAGCTTGCGGCTGTGCCTGCGGCCTTCGCGCCGGAAATTTATGAAGGTGACAAAGTGATGGTGATTGGGTATGACCTGAAACCTGAAATCATCACGGAATTTACGGACAAACCCGAAGAGTTGCAAAATACTTTGGCGCTGTTGCGCAAGTCTGACACGCCGCGTTTATTTGATGCTTTGGATGTGGCGATGGAAGATGTGTTGCGTCCAGCAGTGGGCTATTCCAAACGCGTGATCGTGGTCGTGACGGATGGGTTAGACCGCGCCAGTAAAGTCAAATTCGAGAAAATACTCAGCACGCTACAGGACGAAAATATTACAGTTTATGCGATTCAAGTCAAAGACCGGACACGCGGTGCACTGCGTAAAGACGCGCCCAAACCAGTTGATTGTCTGGAGCAGTTAACGAGTGGCACCGGCGGGAAAATCTTCTCAATTGACGGCGACATTCGGGAAGCAGTCAAAGAAATTTGTGATGAACAACGTAACGAGCGATATTCGCTGACTTACTATCCCGAGGGCGTCAACGTTATCAACAAACGGTATTTATTACTTTCTTCTTTCGATCACAGCGTCGTCACACGCCTCAAGGGATTTCATCCGCCGCATCAATACTAAACGAGGGCTGACATTACGCTGCTTTACTTATGGAAAATGAACAACCAGCTTGCGGCGATCCGGCGATCCGGGTGACGATGATGCCGAAAGATACCAATTACTCCGGCACGATTTTTGGCGGAGTAATTTTGAGTTACCTTGATTTGGCTGGTGCGGTCGAAGCCCGTAAACACGGTAATAAATTATTTGTGACAGTGGCGATGCGCGGCGTCGAATTTATTGCCCCGGTTTTTGTCGGCGATCTGGTGAGTTTTTATACGCGCACGCAAAAGCTGGGACGCACCTCCATCACGGTTGATATTGTGGTCGAAGCCATTCGTCAGGGAGGCAGCGGCGAAAAAGTGCGCGTGATGGAAGCCGACGTTGTGTATGTTGCCGTGGATGAGAATCGCCGCCCTGTTCCCATTAAAGATTAACAATTACCCCACCCTTAACAAATAATTCAGCTTGAGTATTTGTGCTAATCCAGTGTAAAACTATCCAACTTTATCGCTTCGCGGATTCATTGCCCCCAATCTGAGCGTCGGATTTGAATAATAAAATGCAGGAAGGTCTATGAGTCAAAAACAAGAATTACTTAATAAAATTACTAATCGCAGCGCGCGCATTGGTGTCATTGGCATGGGTTATGTGGGGTTGCCGTTAGCCGTCGAATTTGCCCACGCAGGTTTTCGGGCGACCGGGTTTGAAGTGGATGCCAAAAAAACGGAGACGATCAACAACGGAAACTCTTATATTATTGACGTGCCGTCAGAGCAGGTCGCCGAACTGGTCAAAGCAGAACGCTTAAACGTGACGCTGGATTTTGCGGCCCTCGCAAACATGGACATTATCATTATTTGTGTCCCGACTCCGCTGCGTAAAACCAAGGAGCCGGATGTTTCATTCATTTTGGCGGCGGCAGAAAAAATCCAGGTTTCGTTGCGACCGGGGCAGCTTATCATCCTCGAATCCACGACTTATCCCGGCACTACCGACGAAGTGTTGCGCCCAATGTTCGATGAAAAAGGTTCCGTCCTTGACCAGGATTATTTTCTCGCGTTTTCGCCCGAACGAGTTGATCCGGGCAATCCACAATTTCAAACAAAAAATATTCCTAAAGTCGTGGGCGGAGTGACCGCCGACAGCGGAGACATTGCCGCCGCAGCTTATCAATGCGTAGTTAACAACGTCCATCGCGTCGGTACGGCACGCGCCGCAGAAATGGCGAAATTACTTGAAAACACATTCCGCGCCGTTAACATCGGCATGGTGAATGAGCTTTCGCAACTTTGTTACACGCTGGGCATTGATACGTGGGAAGTAATCGAAGCCGCCGCGACCAAGCCGTTTGGCTTTATGGCGTTTTACCCAGGGCCGGGAATTGGCGGACACTGCATCCCGCTGGACCCGCATTACCTTTCGTGGAAAGCTCGCATGCATGGTTTTGAAGCGCGCTTTATTTCGCTCGCCGAAGAGGTCAATTCGACCATGCCGCAACACGTCGTTGAATTAGTCTCGAATGGTTTGAATAAACACCGCAAGGCCGTCAATGGCTCGAAAGTTTTAGTGCTTGGCGTGGCTTACAAACGCGACATTGATGATATGCGCGAAAGTCCGGCGCTGGGCATCATCGAAAAAATCGAAAAGCTTGGTGCTCACGTTACCTTCCACGATCCGCACGTCAACGAAGTAATTCTGGAAAATGGCGAGCGAATGTGGAGCGTCGAATTGACTGAACAGGCTGTGACCGAAGCCGATTGTGTCGTCATTGTCACCGATCACCGTAAAGTTGATTATCGCTGGGTCGCCGAACGCGCCAGGTTAATCGTTGACACACGCAACGCGACACGCGATCTGAAGAACACTGAACTGGCTGAAAAAATTATTCGACTGTAAGGATGTCGGATGCTGGATGCCAGAGGTTAGATAAGGGAGTTGTCCTGACATCCAACCTCTGGCATCCGGCATCTTTTGCATTTATGCCTATAAAGTTACTCGCGCTCGACATTGATGGCACGTTGCTGAATCGCAAAAGCGTCGTCACTCCCCGCGTGCGCGAAGCCCTGGACGAAGCGCAAAGCCGAGGGGTTTTGATTGCCCTCGTCACTGGTCGCCGCTTCAGTTCCGCCCGTCCAATTGTGCAGGAATTGGAACTTTCGATTCCGCTTGTTTCTCACAACGGCGCTCTCACCAAAAACATCACCACGCTGGAAACGATTCAATATCACCCTTTTGCCAGCGCAACTGCCCGCAAAGTGATTCAGCTTGGGCGTGATTTCAAGGCCGATATTATTTGCTGTGACGATCCGCACGGAATGGGCGTAATGGTGATGGAGGGATTTTCGCCGGAAAATCGGGCGCTGGAAATGTACCTGAAAAAATATTGGGATTCCGTCGTCGAAGTTCCTGACCTGCTTGCTTACCTCCAGCACGCGCCGATTCAAATTATGTTTTCCGGCACCTGCGATCACATGGATAAATTTTGTCAGCAGCTTGAAGCAACGATTGGTGAACGCGCAAAAATTTTCCAGACTCGTTATCGCAAATTTGATTTAACGATAGTTGATGTGATTAGCCCGTCAGCTTCTAAAGGTGAGGCCGTCGCCGACCTGGCGCGAACTCATAATATCGCCCAGGCCGAAGTGATGGCGGTGGGCGACAATCACAACGATTTGCCAATGTTGTATTACGCCGGAATTGGCGTCGTGATGGCGAATGCTGAGGACGAGTTGAAAAATTTAGGCTTCAACCTGACGGCCTCAAATGAAGAAGATGGCGTTGCTCTGGCCATTGAAAAATTTATCTTGTCAGCCGCACAATAAACACTATAAAAGTCGTGCTAAACATCGGGCAGAACTCTCCAAACCTTACTCATCCGAGCGAAAGCCGCTATAATGAGTGGGAAATGAAAAACAATCAGACCTTCAAAGAAATTCCGTTACGCTCACTCGGTAACACTGGAATCAACGTTTCTGCGCTGGGCCTCGGTGGTTATCATCTGGGCACAATCAAAGATGAAAATGAGGCGGTGCGATTAGTTCACGCGGCGATTGCGGCGGGTGTTACCTTTATGGATAACGCCTGGGAATATCACGATGGCCGTAGCGAAGAGCTAATGGGCAAAGCGCTGGCGGATCGCCGTGACAAAGTTTTTCTGATGACGAAAGTTTGTACGCATGGCCGCGACCGCAAAATTGCGCTGCAACAATTGGAAGATTCTTTGCGCCGTTTCAAAACAGATTATCTGGATTTGTGGCAAATCCATGAAGTCGTTTATGACAACGACCCGGATTTACATTTTGCGCCTGATGGAGTCATCGAAGCGATGGAACAAGCAAGGCAGGCAGGCAAAGTTCGCTTCATCGGTTTCACTGGTCACAAAGACCCGAACATTCATTTGCAAATGCTGGCGCGGAACTATCCGTTTGATACCTGCCAGCTTCCGCTGAATTGTTTTGACGCAACTTATCGCAGCTTTGCGCAACAGGTGTTGCCTGAAATTGCACGACAGGGGATTGCGGCTATTGGCATGAAAAGCATCGGCGGCGGCGGCGATATGGTCAGAGCAGGCGC
>JANMKB010000312.1:0-8372 GCA_031371805.1 Blastocatellia bacterium
CGGACGGCTGAAATTTAAACTGGTCAAATCAGTCGGCAACGCGCCCTGGCTGCCCGGATTCTCATAATTACCGAAAGAATAACGACCAGAGAAGTTATCTTTGTCGGAGAGTCTGGCATCAATTTTGACATCAAATTGATGACCGTCAATCCGCGCCGCCGTGCTGGTAGTATAATTTCCACCAATGCTGGTAGTGCCTGCACGAGTCGGCAAAGGATACAGATTATTATCTGCAAATAAGGCTTTCGCTGTTGGGCTAAAGCGATTGACCGGAATAATGCTACCAGCGAAACACGCTGCTTGATAGTTCACGCCCGCAGTAGGGGAAGCTGGCGTAGCCTGACAGAGCAACGCTCTCGAAAGTGCTGGGTCACGAATAAACCCTGATAGGCTCGATAGATTACCTGTGCGCCATTCAGCCGGAGCGACTGTGCGCGTGGTACCGCCGCCGGTACGTTGCTTAGTTCCCTGATAATCCATAAAGAAAAATACTTTATTCTTGATGGCTGGACCGCCGAACGTGCCGCCAAAAATATTCTGTCTCAGCTTGGCTTTGGGGACTTTATTGGTGGCAGTACTGGCGCGATTATTTCCCCACGAATTTGCATCCAGCTTATCATTACGGAAAAACTCAAAAAGATTTCCGTGATATTCATTCGTGCCTGATTTAAGCGACGTGATGACTGTCGCGCCAGTCACATTTCCGAATTCTGCGGAAGAATTACTGGTTTCAATCTTGAACTCAGCAATCGCATCTACGTTCGGTTTGTAACCGATGCGGTTATCAATCGTTTCATCTACTGAAACTCCATCCAGCAGGAAGACATTGCTTTGCTCACGATTACCGTTGACATAAGGTCGTCCCTGCGCTCCTTGTCCGGCTCCGTTGAAGCCGCCTGGATTGGGGTTGATAGTGCCTGGAACGAGCAGTGTCAGTTGCTGAAAATTACGACCATTCAGGGGCAGATTAGTGGTTGTCTGACCTGAAATCACCGTGCCAACCGTCGTATTTTCCGTCTGTAAAATTGGTGACACATCGGTGATGTTAACCTGTTCATTTACACCACCAACCTGCATCGCTAAATTCACGCGCGCAGTTTGATTGACATCCAGTTTAATTTCATTTGAGACCAGCTTTTTAAATCCGCTGGCTTCAATTGAAATGATGTAAGTACCAACAGGTAGAAACGGCAGGGTATACACGCCAGCTTCATTTGTCGTGGCAGTATATTCCAGTTTTGTTCCCTGGTTTGTTGCGGCGACTTTGGCGTTTGGCAACGCGCTCCCTGTTGGATCGCTAACATTGCCCGTCAATGTCGCTGTAAAGGTTTGAGCGAAACCGTTCGCTGAACCTATCCAAAGTGCCAGCAGCATAAGCATTACTGAAAAGGCTTTGAGCGTAGTTCTATGACTTACTTTCATAAGATTTCTCCTTGTGGTTAGAGTGTCAGAATAATGAAAGCTGGTAATCATCGCATCCATCTCAAAAGAACATCGGAGCGTGACTCGAGATTAGTCGTCTTTCAGGAGTATTTAATTTTTAAGGCGATTAGTTTGGATCGGTAAATATGTTCCGCCTCATGACCAGCAAAGCTAATTATGCCAATGGTTATACCTTTGATCCATCCACTGCGTCAAGTAAAGATAATGGCGGTTTATTTGCGCTTTTTGAAGCGCACGGATTGCAAAACTTCTTCCGTGTGGTAGGGCGTCGCTTTATTAAAGATTGTGTGCTGGATCATGATGAGCAATTGATCATCACGGCCACGAAAATGTCCGGTCAGAGGATAATTCTCTGTTTGCGTGACGACGCCTTCGCGCACCATTTTCCAGAATTCTTTTTGGGTGATCCAGAATTCTTTTTCGTTGTTACAAACAATGCGAGCGTTCTTTTTCTTGATCGTCATGTCAGACCACTAACTCCAAAAATTGACAGTAGCGAGTGAGGTTCTACCGCTCCATTTTTATAATCTCGAAGGAGGTTTAAAGAGGATTATCACATCCTGCACTTGAGGAGTGCAAGTGCGAGCGGTGAGAACGGAAAAGATTGCGGTGGTTAGTTGAAGCCTGTGCCAATTAAAGTTGAAGGTGAGTAAACCCGACAAAGCGCGGAGCGTTTAGAGTGCTGCGACTCGGCGCAGCTTTGCGTTCGTGCCTGAACTACTGGGGTTAACCGTGCGGTGCCAGTGGCGAACGCCAAAGCGGTGTCAAGCCACTGCACTCCAAACGCTCCGCGCTTCCGAGAAGTTGGGATTACGCTGTCGCCGCAGCGCGATTGCGAAGTTTTACGTAAGGCTCAAGATCAATCATCATCTGCTCGAATTGCTCAAACCGCAGCGATTGCGGGCCGTCAGACCAGGCTTCTTCAGGGCACGGATGCACTTCGGTCATAATTGCATCAGCGCCGATGGCGACCGCGGCTCTGGCGACGGGCGGCACGAGGCTGCGTTTACCGGTTCCGTGACTTGGATCAATGACGACAGGCAAATGCGTCAGTTCGTTAAGTAACGGCACGACGGCGAGATCAAGGGTGTTGCGCGTGGCGGTCTCAAACGTGCGGATGCCGCGTTCGCACAGCATCACGTCCGGGTTGCCGTGCGAAACGATGTATTCTGCCGACAGCAAAAATTCTTTGATCGTTGCCGACAAGCCGCGTTTGAGCATGACCGGTTTGCCGATTTTACCGAGCTTTTTGAGCAACTCGAAATTTTGCATGTTGCGCGCGCCGACCTGCAAAATGTCGGCGTATTCCGCGACTAAATCCACGTCGTCAGAATTCAAAATTTCCGTCACAACTTTCAGTCCGGTTTTTTCGCGGGCTTCGGCTAACAGCTTCAATCCTTCCTCGGCGAGTCCCTGAAATTCGTAGGGCGAAGTGCGTGGTTTGTAAGCTCCGCCGCGCAGGATTTGCGCACCGGATTTGGCGACGGATTCAGCGGTAGACATTAATTGTTCACGGGTTTCGACCGAGCAGGGGCCGGCCATAACAACTAAGCCGCCATCACCGATTCTCAGGTCGCCAACTTTGATGACGGATTTTTCTTTGCGCACTTCTTTGCTGACAAGTTTGAAGGGCTGCAAAATCGGGAAAGCATCCTCGACTCCATCGGCGGATTTGAGCGATTCAATATGTTCTTTTTTATCGCCCTGACCAATGGCCGCGATCACGGTCCGGGCTTCGCCCTGGATCAGGTGCGGCGTGTAGCCGAAGGCGCGGATGCGTTCGCAGATGTAGTCAATTTGTTGTTGTGTGGCGTCGGCATTCATGGCAACGATCATAATGGTAATTCTCCTTAGTTTTGCGGTTTATTGGGCTGCCTTATAACAGCCCAGAACTTTGACAAAAGCGGCAAACTCAGCCAGATGTGCGAGCGCATTCTGGACGCGTTTTTCCGCTGTGTGTCCAATAAAATCCAAATAAAAACTATATTCCCAGGGGCGTCCAACGATGGGGCGCGATTCAATTTTCGTCAAGTCAAGTTCGCGCAAAGCAAAAACCGCCATCGCGCGATAAAGCGAACCGGTGCGGTTTTCCAGCGCAAAGACAATAGATGTTTTGGCGGCTGCGATGTCGGGTGGTGGCAGTTGCGCCGCGTTCTGCGCGAGCGTGAGCAGGGAAAAGCGCGTGAAATTTTGCGGATCGTCTTCGATGCCAGGCACTAATATTTGCGCGCTATAAACTTCGGCGGCGACCGCGCTGGCGATGGCGGCGGCTCCGGGTTCGCGGCTGGCCATCACCATTTTGACGCTGCCTGCGGTGTCAGCGGCTACGACTGATTTCAGGTCTGGGTGAGCGCTCAGAAATTTCAAACATTGACCAAGCGCGACCGGATGCGAGTAAACCAGGCGGACATCCTCGATCCTTGTTTCCGGCGGCGCAATTAAATTATGCACGATGCGCAGCGTTGTTTCGCCAACAATCTGAAAATTGTGTTTGAGCAGCAAATCGTAATTTTGATAGACCGACCCAAAGAGCGAATTTTCAATGGGCGCAAGGCAGAAATCCGCTGCGCCGGACTCAACGGAAGCGAACATTTTGTCGAACGTTTCACAGGGCAGCAGGTCAATTTTTGCGCCAAGTAATTGGTGTGCGGCGGCGGCACTGAAGGCACCGGGTTCACCCTGAAAGGCAACGCGAGTTTTGGTTGAAGAATCAGTCATAAAAACTAAAAGCCCCGCTCTCGTTTTGAAAGCGGGGCATTTTCTCAAGGCGTTTGATTTTTGCTTACACTCAAGCTTTGCGCCTCACAACCCCGCTGTCGTTGCTAAAGTAAAAACTAAAATAAGTAAATCGCCACGCCGTCGTCGCGAAGTAGGTTTGCTTTTGGGTTGTGAGTTTTTGCTTATTCATAATTGCTAATGACGTTGGGCATTATTAGCAAAGGCCGTGATGCTGTCAAGGAAATAGCGTGTATCAATCTGTCGCTACGGCCCAGCGGACAGTACTGCGAGCCGTAGCGAGCCGGGTCTTCTACATTTTTGGCGTTACAATTCGACCGGAGGCAGCGTCCCAGTCAATGTTGCTGAAAAACGCCTCAATGTATTTTGGACGTTCGGCAGGTTTGTAATCGCGGAAGAACGCATGCTCCCAAACATCCAGCACGAGAATCGGGTTGAAGCCTGCGATGTTGCCTTCTTCGTGTAACGTGATCCAGTGATTTGAAAGTCGCCCGGTATTTGGGTCCTGGTAGCAGACTGCCCAGCCCACGCCGCGCATGGTGCCAATTGCAGCGAAATCTTTTTTCCACGTCTCGAAATCGCCAAAGTTCGCTTCGACCGCGGATTTAAAGGCTGAGCCGGAGGCTGGTTCGCCGCCGCCATCTTTTTTCATATTGCAGAAATAATATTCGTGCAACACCATGCCGTTGTATTCAAAGCCCAGCCGTCGCGTCAGTTCAGCATAGCCTGGCGTTCCGGCCTGTCCGCCCTTAATCATTTCAGACAGTTTTTCGTTAAGCAGATTGGTGTTGGTGACGTAGCCCTTGTAAAGAGTGAAATGGATTTCAATTGTTTCATTGGAAATGCCGGTGAGATCATTCAAGTTATAATCTTTGGCGGCGTAAGCTGTGCCAGATAAGTTAGCCATTAGTTTTTTTCTTCTCCTCAGTATAATTATCACTACCATGCAGGCTGCGATAAATTTAGTCATTGCGAAAATCTGTTCCCACAGACGATCAGTTTGCGAGACAAAATTACGCGGATTTAATTGCTTCAAGGAACTCTGCAGGAAATTAAATTGTCGTGCGGGAAAGGATGTCACTAAAACAAAAAAGCCGCAAGTCAGATGCCTGACCTGCGGCTTTAAAGATAGAGGTTTTAGCTCAAAACAGATAGTTATTCCTGCGCCGAAACCGTGGCGAAGCTACCTCTCCACGTACCATTACGAGTTTGCTGTTGCACGTAAAGCAGGGCGCGTTTGTTGCCCGCTTTTTTGAGCGCGGCATTGAATTCAGCGACATTGCTGACAGGTTGCTGATTAACCTGCTGAATAATATTGCCACGCTGCAAGGTGCCTGCGGCATTACTATCCTCGTCTACGCCTGTAACTAAAACACCTTTGGGAGCCGCACTCAGATTAAGGCGCTGGGTCAGTTCAGGTGTAATACTTTCGACTTTGACGCCGGAAAGTACGCCTTCGCTGTTAGTTGAACTGTCCTTTTCGCTTTCTTCAGGAGTGTTAGTAGCGACAGTTTTCAGCGCCTCGGCTTCGACTAATTTCGCCGTCATTTCACGCTCAACCCCATCACGCCAAACTTTGAATTTAACCGATGTTCCAGGGGCAATTTGCGAAACCGCATTGCGAAGCTGATTGGAGTCCTCAACTGGTTTGCCTTCAAATTCCAGAATGATGTCGCCTAATTTGACGCCTGCCTTTTCGGCTGAAAGTCCGGGTTCGACTGACTCCACTAAAACACCACGTGTGCCTTTATATCCCAGCATCTCAACTTCTTTTGGCTTGGCGGAGACAGGGATAATTCCGACCCCTAATAAACCACGCTTCACTTTACCAGTGGCGATTAATTGTTCCATCACTCGGCGTGCCATATTGGCTGGAATGGCAAAGCCAATGCCAATGCTGCCGCCGCTGGGCGAAAGAATTTGTGAAGGAATGCCAACCAGTTCGCCTTTCAAGTTAACGAGAGCGCCGCCGGAATTTCCACGATTAATCGGCGCATCAGTCTGAATAAAATCCTCATAAGAGCGACTATCACCACCTGTTCGTGTGCTGCGACCTTTGGCGCTGATAATTCCCATCGTCACGGTTTGGCCGATGCCCAACGGATTGCCAATGGCCAGGACAATATCTCCTACTTCTGATTGCGTGGAATCGCCCAGCGGTACGGTGGGCAGGCCAGTTGCCTCAACTTTAAGCACGGCAATATCACTGGGGGCATCAGTACCCACCACTTTGGCGATCAGTGTGCGTCTGTCAGACAGATCAACCTCGACTTTTTCCGCGCCTTCCACGACATGATTATTGGTCAGGATATACCCGTCTTGCGTGACGATAACGCCGGAGCCGGTTCCAAGCGGAAGGGTTGGAGCTTTTCGCTCTTTGCCTTTAGGAGCCTGTGGTTGTGGCACGCGGCGACGTGGTTGCGCTGAACCATCTTCATCAGGGCTATTGAAAAATTCCTCAAACGGATTGAGGAACGGAGATTGCGATGCTTGTGGCCGACCTGATGTTCTAATGACAACAACGGCAGGAGTAACAGCCTTAGCCACTGCCGAAAAACCAGTCGTTAAGGTCAGCGCCTGATTTATGCGCGGTTGGCTTGCTGGCAAAATCAGGGGCGCATTATCGCCCGATCCTTTAAATGGCGACCATCCATTGGCGGTAATCGCGGAACCAACGAAGGCTCCGACCAATAGCACGACCGCACTGAAAATCCCCACGCGCAACCAGTTCTGTCTACTTACGGTCTTACTTGAGCGACCAGGGTTAAATATATTGTCCATTTTCTTTCTCCTCTATATTACTTTTAAATCAGGGTTGGATTCATCACTCACACGCCTGATGCCGCGGATCAGGAATTCGGAAACTGTGATGAAGATACAAAATTTTATCACATCCTCCAGGCAAATGGGCAGGAAACTCTGAAGAACCATTTGCAACCTCGCTTTCTGATGACAAATACAACTATTGAGTTGTTTGGGAAAATGATGATAAGTGAAAAGCAATTGTCATCAACAGATCATTGCTTTGTAGCAAAGTAGCAGTAAATCTAAAGTCGGTCTGGCACTGCCGAAGACGGTAGCGTTTGGTGGTCAGAAAGAATGAATTTAAGAAGAAGTCTCCCGCGCAGGCAGGGGAGAACTGTTAAAAATAGAGCTTGACGCAAGATGACAGCTTCAATAGAATGTCTCTGGGTAACGATAAAAAATAATCCCTCACGATTCCTCACCAGCTCTATTACTACCGCTGGTCCTGTTTATCGTTCCTTATAGTCGTAATGACTCAGGTGCAAGCAAAACAAGTCAATCTCACCGATTGACCGAATGTGCCCAAAGCTTTGCATCTTCCACAAATAGTTCAAATTTCTTTCGCTCCCCCCGATTTAGCGAAAAGTGACTGGCTTTAATGACCGAAAGTTGGGAACAACGGGTGGAGTACATATCTTTTTTTATTAGGTAATTACCTGAACAATCAACCGCTTTATCAATATCAAGTGTTGAAAATACAAGCAATAGGGAATGATTTCCCAGGCAACCAGGAATAAGGAGTTTTTGTTATGTCTAGTCGCGGATTTCGGGATCAGTTAGGGCGTGGCTCAATGCGCTCAACAGCAATTATCGCATTGGTCTCCACTTTTTTAGTGATGGCAGGTGCAGTCGGATTACATCGGGTTACGGCATCGCGTGCGGTTACTAAAACTGCTGCCGGTTCAGCCCTGCCTGCGCACCATCTAAGTACTTTGCCTGGTGGCGCAACCTCCACCAATGACGGGAAAATTGTTGGTGTCGTAGAAGGGAAATTTGATGCCAAAACGCAGCAAATAACAATTCTGAAATCAAGCAGCCGCGATCTTAAGCCTGTTTTCAAAGCTTTTGGGCGCAGCGATGCCAATACTGTGCTGCCTGATAGTTCACATACCAAGGCGTTTGTACGCTCTTGTGCCAATCCCAATGGCAGTGGCAATGCGGCGGTCAACTGCCTTTCAACTGCGCCGGTTAATACTGTTTCCGGTGAAATGAAAATTACCAATACAGGCGCACTCAAATTTTATAATACGCGCCTGGTGTTTACCGATTTTCTTGACCAGCGTGGTGGTATTCCGGTGACGGCGAATGCTTATTTCAACGATGGACAAGTGGCGGCGAACGGAAAGCTGGGGATTTCCCGTGATTATGGTGATATTGATCCCAGCGGC
>JANMKB010000326.1:0-3852 GCA_031371805.1 Blastocatellia bacterium
GAAATATTTGGCTTTGGGCATCGGACAGGAATTGACATCCCGAATGAGAGTTTGGGGTTACAGCCCACCGCCGCAACCAAACAAAAAGCTTATGAAGCCATCAGCAAAAAAGATCTAAAAGCAGCAGCAGAAGCGCCGACCCCGGAAGCCAAAAAGAAACTGATCGCTAAAGCTGAGGCAACCCTGAAAGATGCCAAATGGACAGATTATGATATGGCGGCATCGGCTTTCGGGCAGGGGATGAATAAATCTACGCCGTTGCAATTATTGCGTTACGTTGGTGGTTTATCGAATGGCGGAAAAATGTTTACCCCGCATTTCCTGCTGCGCATCAGCGCTGGCACGGATCGGGAAGATAAAACCCATCCCGAAATGCGCTTTGAAGAGAAAAATAGTTTCACTGTACCGATGAGTGCCGCAATCCAGGACATTGTGAAGCGGGGCATGTATGGAGCCGTTAACAGTGGTGGTGGAACAGGGGGCGGCGCACGAATTGAAGGGTTTGACGTGTGCGGAAAAACCGGGACGGCACAGGTTGCCTCAAACCTGCGGGCCGGATCGAAAAGTAAGGACCATGCATGGTTTATGAGCTTTGCGCCCCGTGACAAACCGGAAATTTGTTCCGTTGTTTTAACTGAAAATGCTGGCTTTGGCGGTAAACAATCCGCGCCGCGCGCCAGAGCAATTTACGATTTCTATTATCGAAGAAAGATCAGTCCGCCTGCCGATACACAGGCACAGTTGACTAATAAAACGCCGTAAAAAGTGAGAACTAGACCTGATTTGCCAATTCCGGCATTTTCAATCGTTGAAGTTTTACTTTTTAGCCCTCACAGAAGCTATGTTTGCACCGAGTCCAAGATTTCTCAGAGACTTCGATTGGCTGTCATTTTTTTTGATCGTCGGATTGATGGTCTTTGGCATAGTGGAGATTCGGAGTGCCCAACCAAATCTGCCGGGGCTTTGGCGTAAGCAGGTAATAGCAATGGGACTGGGACTCGTCATCATGTTTTTGGTGACGAAAATGGATTACAACCGAATATTTAGTATTACCCCTTATTTGTACGGGTTTGGATTGTTTTTGCTGGTGCTGGTGCTGACGCCTGGCATTGGTAAGAAAATCAATGGAAACCAGAACTGGATTCAGATTGGACCGATTGGTGGGCAGCCATCAGAATTAGCGAAGATTTTTACTTTGCTGATGCTGGTGCGTTACCTGTCCCTTGTTCGAGAGCGCCCGCTGAAATTGAAAACGATAGCGATGGCGGGTGCGATTTGGGCAGTACCAACAGCGTTGGTTTATTTAGAACACGACACTGGCAGTACGCTCAGTTTCTTTTCTTTCTTTGTTGCCTTGCTGTTTGTTTGTGGTTTGCAATGGCGTTGGATTTTCACTGGCTTAGCCACCTTGATTCTGGTGGGATATTTATCTATCCCATATATCAAAGCGGGTACCAGCTATAAAATGGAGCGCATCAAGGCTGTTTACTGGCCTGAGCTGGCAGCAAAGAGGTATCGCTATCAAAACGAGCAATCAACCATTGCCGTTGGTTCGGGAGGTTCTTATGGCAAAGGAATCGGCAGTGGCACGCAGGGGCCACTGGGATTTGTGCCGGAAGTACATTCCGATTTTATTTTCGCAATTGCCGGCGAGGAATCTGGCTTTACGGGCAGCATCCTCGCTTTATCAGCTTATTTAATTCTGATCTGGCGTTTAATTCAGACCGCGCAACAATCGCGTGATCGAGAGGGTTCCCTGATGGTCACTGGTTATACAAGCTTATTGCTTTATCATATCTCAATTAGTGTGGGAATGGTTTTAGGCTTGTTACCTATTATGGGAATTCCTTTGCCGCTGATGAGTCACGGAGGGTCGTCAATTCTGGCTACCTTATTTGCCCTGGGATTGTGCCTCAGCGTACGCCTGCGTCGGTTCGTTAATTAGTGTTTGGTTAGTATAAAGATAAGCTGTAAAAAAAGAAATTTACAGAGACGCTACGCGGCGTTTCTTTGCGGGTTCGTGAATGAGAATGGCTCTTCATAACTCGCTGTCAGGTTGAAAATGCAAGCGATCTTTTGGAGTTACAAACTAATCATTACCAGTTTGTAGAAAGATTTTTTTTCAGCCTGCCAGAACAGGTTCCTTAATGAAAACCGCATTAGCGCCGCTGATGCCTGCGCGGATAAAAAGCAGGTATTCAGCGGCTGCCTTCGTTCAACCAATGAGCGAAAAGAGATGGACTGGCGCATTATCTTGTGCAAGACGCCTGCGTTCAGCTTTGGATTTAGCGCCTCAGCTAAGCCCTCGTTTGCTTTCAAATCATTGGTTTAATCAAAAAAATTACCGTACCAGCCGCTTGCCGTTTGGCAGGATAGTGATTGGGGTGACGGATATTCGGCTCATCGAATGTCCCAACCTGATCTCTGTCTGTTGCCTTAACCGTAAGCGTTTGGTCCCAGTCTATAGTTGACCGTAACGCGTTGTTCTGCGTTACGAAGGAGAAATGAATGAGTAAAGAATTAATTGTGAGCCTGAATGGGCGCGAAAAAAAGATTGCCATCATCGAAGACGATGTCGTAACTGAGTTTTACGTCGAACGTGGTGACGAAAATCAGGGCATCGTGGGCAATATTTACAAAGGCAAAGTAATGAAAGTGTTGCCTGGCATGCAATCCGCTTTTGTGGACATCGGTCTGGAGCGGGACGCATTTTTATATGTTTCAGATTTCCTCGACGACGAAGAATTTGAAGGGGCATTTCAGGACGACCGCAAAGAGGAAAAGAAACCTCAACGACCTGAACGCCCGGAAAAATATAGCACTTCACGTAGAGTAGTGACAACGATTACGCCAGCTACAGAAGCAGAAGAGGACGAGGAAGAGGACGAAGACGACGAAGCCGCAACACTTGAAGCGCTGAGTCATATCGAAGAAATTGGCGAAGAGCCGATTATTGAGCATGACGAGGAAGACGAGGCAGAGGCAGCGGTCAAGTATGTTATCCCGACGAAGAAGGATGAAGAGAAAGTTGATAGCACCGAACAGCGTCGCCATCGCCGTTTGACTTATGTCAGACCGCGTGAAGAGCCAGTTGTCGCCGCCGCAGTCGTAGCAGAAATTCCGGTGGTGGAAACTGTCGAGCCAGTTGTCGCAGAGGCTGCTGAAGAGGTTCAGTCCGAAATTCAGGATGATCCGCAGGGACGCCGTCGTCGCCGTCCACGCGGTAAGAAAAATCCGCGCCTGGAAGCCGAAGAATTATTTGTCGAGCCGCTGGCGGAAACTGAACTTGACGCGGTCGAAGAACCAGCGCCCGTAGAAATTTCTGCCGCAGTTGAAAAAGCGCCGTCTGCGCCACAGATTTTTGAACCGACTCCGCTTTCTGAACCAGCTGAGCCGATGGAACGGGTGAATGATGACGACCTCGCTCCAACTGTCTCGGCAAAAGCTGCCGCCCGCCGCGAACAACTTGTGATTGAGAAATTAGAAGTCGAACCAACGCCTGAGATTCGCGTGGGTGCGCTGCAAACAACAATTCAGAAAAATAGTGATTTCGAACGCGTCAGTGATGATGAGGCTGAACCAGAGCCAGTCAAGGTTGAGTCGCGGAGAAAATCAAAAGCGGAACCTGTGGTAGTCGCGGAGCCGGTTGAGGCGGTTGCCTCTGTCGAGTCTGAGACTGATGTTACGGACGCGAGCGCAGAGTCGGTTGAGCTGACTGATGAAATTGCGCCGATTGCTGATGCCAAAGCCAGTGTGCGCGGGAAAAAAACACGGGCTGAATTTGCGACGCGACGGGGCGGACGTGGCCGCCGCCGTCGTCCAGCCAATGATGAAACACTTTCGCCTGAGGAG
>JANMKB010000343.1:0-21320 GCA_031371805.1 Blastocatellia bacterium
CGCAGCGACTGGTGGCGCGGTCGAATTATTATTTAACAAAGCAATTTTACCAAGAACTGTAAGCATGAAATCGGACAGATATTCAGTCGCGCTGGAATCAGACTTTGATAGTATTCGAAAAGTTGAACTTGCCTTTGAGAGTTTTTATTCTTCAAATAACGAACGGCTCTTTGCTCTCGTCCAAAAATATGGCTATGAGCATCAGTCGTTTCTTTCTTTGTATGATGGCTCTGAGGTCTGGTTTGCCGCTGATGCTGTCGCCGCCGTTGTCTTTCGCCGGATTGGTCGGGTCGCCATTGTTACGGCGGCGCCGCTGGCAGCGCGGGAAGAATTGAAAACCGTCACACAACAATTTTTAGCATTCTGCCAGCAGCAAAATCTGGATTGCCTCATGCTCCCGATCAGTAAGGAGTTTTCCGAAGTTGCCCGCACCTGTGGCATGGGACTGCTCCCTGTCGGCGAATCAGGGTACTTTAAATTACCAGAATGGAAACCTGCCGGAGATCGCGCCAAAAAAGTGCGTGCCGGAGTCAACCAGGCTCGTGGCGCAGGTCTCACCGTAAAAGCCTTCGACCCCAATACCCAAATGTCGTTTGCCCTGCGCAAAGAAATAGATCAGCTTTGCCGGCACTGGATTGAGTCCAGAGAAATTGACGCGCTGGGCTGGTTGCTGGAACTTAATCCGTTCAAATTCTCCGAACAAAAACGCTATTTTCTCGCGCACAACGCCGCTGGAAAATTAGCAGGATTGCTTGCCTGTAGTCCAATTCCGGCGCGTAATGGCTGGTACCTGGAAGACCTGATTCGCAGTTCTCAGGCCGACCGGGGTGTCAGTGAATTATTAGTCGTCGAAGCCCTCAAACACTTAGCCGCAGAAGGCGCAGAACTGGCAACGTTGGGAACTTCGCCGCTGGCAAATATCAAAGTGGGAGAACAGTTCAGATTAACCACACGGATTTTGCAATTCATCTACGAACGTTTTGATTCGTATTATCACTTCAAGCAATTACATCGTTTCAAAGCAAAATTTGCGCCGACCTTTACTGATACGGAATATCTTGCGATCTGGCCTCCCCGGGCGCGGATGCGGATGGTGCGAGCGGCGATCCTCGTCCTTGATCCCAGAGGTTTGACTGGCATGACTTCAGCAAAATTACGCAAGCTCTGGAAAAAAATCCAACCGTAAAAGAAACTACCCTCGCGAGAAAACAATCAATGCCTGCTTATTTTTATCGCTCTATCCGCCAGCCTATATCATTCAAAAAAACCTTAATTTTATTGCTGTTGCTCACCGCGACAACTGTTCAGGCGGCGGAGTTAACGCAAGCCGTTCGCAATAAAATTTCAGCCGGTGATCTTGCCAGCGGACAAAATTTGATTGAGGAATACAAAATCAAAAATGGTGTAGATGCTGAATATCTGAATGCAGTCGGGTGGTTGGCACGCGGCGCAGAGATGCTCCGGCAATACGATTTAGCGGCAGCGTATGTCGCCGAATTACGCCGCGAAATTAAAGCAGAAAAGACTGAGCTAATCGCTCCGCTGGGAGCCGCTATCGAAGTCGAGAGCAAGCTACGAGCAATGCGCGATGGACGCGGAGCCGCGCTTCGATTTCTATCCGATAAATTAAATCTCGCCAAAAATATTTCACTGCGGGCGCGGATTAGCAAAAACATCAACGTGCTCTCGCTCGAAGGTCAAAACGCCATCGAAATTAATTCTGCAAATTACGCCGGATCAGAGCCGACAAAACTTTCATCGCTCAAAGGTAAGCCAGTCCTGCTGTTTTTCTGGGCAAACTGGTGCGGCGATTGTAAAGGACAGGCCGCTGCGCTCAGTCGTGTCTGGCAAAAACATCGGACACGCGGACTTGTGCTGATGGCTCCAACGCGGCTTTACGGAACCGGCGAGGGAGACAAACCCATTACTCCTGCCGAAGAAAAAACACTGATCGAAAAAGTTTGGGCGACGACTTACACTGGATTAGAAGGCATTTCAATTCCGATTGATACCGAGGCGATGGTGCAGTACGGCGTTTCCGCGACGCCCACTTTCGTGCTGGTAGATCGCAAAGGTATCGTGCGACTTTACGCGCCAACCCGTTTATCGGAAGCCGAGCTTTCACGACAGATTGAAGCAGTCCTGGCAGAAGCTCCCTAAAAAATTCCAGTCAATAAAACGATGTACATTCCTGCGCATTTTGAAGAAACACAAATAGAAATTCTCCACCAATTGATTCGCAATCATCCGCTGGGAACGCTGGTTACGCTTAGTTCGGATGGTTTGAATGCGAATCATATTCCGTTGGAGCTTGACCTTGAACCGACTCCTTTCGGAACTTTGCGCGGTCACGTTGCGAGAGCCAATCCAGTCTGGCGCGACTTCAATCAGGACGTTGAAGCGCTGGTTATTTTTCAAGGCGCAAATTCGTACATCACTCCGTCGTGGTACGCCACAAAGAAAGAAACAGGCAAGGTTGTTCCAACCTGGAATTATGCCGTAGTTCACGCCTACGGTTCCCTGAAAATCATTGACGATACTGCCTGGTTGCGTGGATTAGTCGAACGCCTGACGACCCAGCACGAGGCCGCCAAAGCTGCGCCCTGGAAAGTCTCTGATGCTCCTGAAAATTATATTGAACCACTACTACGTGCCATCGTAGGAATTGAAATCTTGATCACTAAAATTTTAGGCAAATGGAAAGTCAGCCAGAATCAACCTCAGGCCAACCGCACAGGCGTCATCGAAGGCTTGCGTGAAATAGCGGATGACAATGCGAGTGTAATGGCCGCGATGATTGAAAAGCCTTCATTGACCCCTGAATAAAAAGCTTGACTCCCTCAGCCAGCCGGATAGAATCTCCGCCTCTTAGCTAAATTTGTTACGCCAAAACAAATTACCCCGAAACTTCACAGGAGACGATGAACACATGAAAAAACTGAACGCATTATTAATTCTCGCCACGATTTTTTGTTCCAGCCTTTTTGCACAGAACAGTAATTTTGGAAAAGAGGACGCGCTCGCGGTTCTCAAAAATGCCAAAGAATCTGTGAAGAAGCATTACTACGACAAGGAATATCACGGCATCAATCTGGATGAGCATTTCAAAAAAGCAGAAGAGCAAATCAAGCAGGCGCAGAACGCCGGTCAACTCATGGGAATTATTGCGCAAACACTGATTGATTTTGATGATTCTCATCTATTTTTTCTGCCGCCTCCGCGGATGAATCGTAGTGACTACGGGATTGAATTTAGAGCGCATGGCGAAAATGTTTTTATCCAGGCTGTCAAACCAGGAAGCGATGCTGAGGCGAAAGGCCTCAAGCCTGGGGATCGCCTCATAACAATTAATAATTTTCCTGTGATGCGAGAAAAACTGTGGGTGCTGAGATATTTATTTTACGCGTTACGTCCGCAACCGGCTTTGCGCGTAGTCTTGCAAAGCCCTGACCAGCCGGAACGCACAGTTGATTTCAATGCTAAAGTGATTCAGGGAAAACGAATTTTAGATTTAACGAATGGTAATCAAGTTGATTTGTTTGATTATATCCGTCAATTGGAAGAAGCAGATCACGTCAGCCGTCACCAATATGAAAAAATCGGAGAGGATATTTTCATCTGGAAAATGCCCCAATTTGACTTGGATGAGAACAGTGTAGACGTTATGTTTGGACGCATCAAAAAATGTAAATCACTAATTTTAGACCTGCGCGGTAACGGTGGAGGATACGTTGATACGCTCAAACGAATGATCACTGATGTTTTCGATCAGGAAATAAAAATTGCCGAGCGCAATGGCCGCAAAGAATTGAAGTCTATCGTAGCGAAACGATTCGCCGGAAATTTCACCGGTAAAATTATTGTTTTAATTGATAATAATTCAGGCTCCGCCGCAGAAATATTTGCGCGGGTGATGCAACTGGAAAAACGCGGAACCGTCCTCGGAGATCGTTCTGCCGGAGCCGTGATGGAATCGTTGCGCTACTCATTTCAATCCGGCATGAATACGATTATTCCTTATGGTTTCAGTATTACTGATGCAGATGTGATTATGAAAGATGGAAAAACTATCGAACACGTTGGCGTCACTCCTGATGAAGTGATGATTCCCACGGCCAAAGATTTAGCGGCGGGACGTGACCCTGTTTTAGCTCATGCGGTTGAAGTCTTAGGCGGTAAACTTTCATCGGAAAATGCGGGCAAAATGTTCCCGATTGAATGGATTAAATAGCCAGAATTTTTCAACCAGCATTTGCTCAAAGGTGGCATCAAACGTGATGTCACCTTTTTTGTTTTCACGCCTTCGCCTATACTACTTCTCGTCTGACGATAAACACTCATTCCTGCAATTCAATTTGGAAGCAAACTCACAAGTAGTTTTATTCAGGAGCTAATTCGATGGCTGAAAAAGAAGAGCTAAGCACACCAGAGTGGGATCGCATCGCGGCGACCGACGAATTCAAAAACTTAATCGCTGCCAAAGCAAAATTCATCGTGCCAGCGGTAATATTTTTCGTGGTGTACTATTTTGCGTTGCCGATACTGGTCGGCTTTGCGCCTAAGGTGATGGAAACTCGCGTCTTCGGTGTGATTAATATTGCCTATTTATTTGCCCTCTCGCAATTTTTCATGGCGTGGATTCTGGCAGCGATTTATGTGAAGAAGGCGGGCAAGTTTGATGAAATGGCGCAGGGAATAATTAATAAATTGAAGAAATAAAATTGGCCGACAACGTTGCAAAATTAAGCCTCGACGAATTTATACAGGATTTACAAGATGCACAAGATTTACGAACCAATCTATCCTGTCAAGCTTATAAATCCTGTCTAAATTCTTGCTGTAGCTTGGTGAATAACAATCAGGAGACTCAATGTCCGCAGCACTTTTAATGTTCTTGTTCTTCATTGCGATTACACTGGGGATCACGTATTGGGCAGCTAAAAAATCTTCCGGCTCCAGCGACTATTTCGCCGCCGGACGCTCCATCACCGGATGGCAAAACGGCTTGGCGGTCGCGGGTGATTATATGAGCGCAGCCTCTTTTCTCGGCATCGCGGGACTCATTGCCTTCAACGGCTACGACGGATTTATGTATTCGGTCGGCTGGCTGGTAGCTTATTTGACAGTGTTGTTAGTCGTTGCCGAGCCGCTGCGCAATGCGGGAAAATATACGATGGCGGATGTGCTGGCATATCGTTTATCGCCACGTCCTGTCCGTGCGATGGGAGCTTTAAGCACGCTTACCGTCAGCACGTTTTATATGATCGCGCAGATGGTCGGAGCCGGAGCTTTGGTGTCATTATTACTCAAAGATTCGGGCATTAATTTTCAGACTGCCGTCATCGGCGTCGGCGTTCTGATGATCGTGTATGTCGTCTTCGGCGGGATGCTGGCGACCACCTGGGTGCAAATTATCAAAGCCGTCTTATTGATGAGTGGGACGATTTTATTGAGCTTTTTAGTGCTGAAACATTTCGGCTTCAGCTTTACAAATTTTTTCAATGCCATAGCCAACGTGCAATATCACGACGCCGCAGGAAATTTAGTCACGCAAAATTTCATGACACCGGGACTGAAATACAAACCCCCTTACGGCGCCTGGGATTTGATTTCTTTAGGGATGGCTTTGATTTTTGGGACGGCTGGATTGCCCCATATTTTGATTCGCTTTTACACTGTGCCGGACGCGAAAACTGCGCGGATCAGCGTCGTCTGGGCGATGGCGATTATTGGCGTCTTTTATATTTTGACGACGTTCCTGGGCTTCGGAGCCGCGACGATTGTTGGACGTGATTTCATTGCTAAAAACGGCGGCACGAATATGAGCGCGCCACTGTTAGCGCAGGCGATTGCAGGTGATTTATTCTTTGCATTTATTTCTGCAATTGCGTTCGCTACGATTTTGGCGGTCGTGGCCGGATTGACTATTTCTGCTTCGACTTCCTTCGCGCATGATTTCTGGACGAACGTTTTGAAGCACGGCAAAGAAAGTTCTCCGCACGAAGAAGTACGCGTCGCACGCATCACGGCTTTTGTGGTTGGAGGAATTTCAATGGCGATTGCGATCACGCTTGGCCCAACCGCCAACGTAGCCTTTTTAGTCGCGCTCGCTTTTGCGGTCGCGGCTTCGGCAAATTTGCCCGTGATTGTGTTGTCGCTTTTCTGGAAAAGATTTAATACCAAAGGCGCAGTCGCAGGCTTGGCTACGGGGTTGATTTCATCGCTGGTTTTGATTCTAATCTCGCCCAGCTTTATGAAAACGAATCCGATTTTCCCGTTGGAAAACCCTGGGATTGTGAGCATTCCGATAGGATTTCTTGGCGCAGTAATTGGGACGCTGCTGGGACGTGAACCGGAAGCCGAAGCGAAGTATAATGAACTAAATGTCCGCGCCAATACGGGGCTGGGCGCAGAAAAAGCTACGACTCATTGAGAGGAAACTATGTCTCATTTAATGACCATTGAGTATTCAGACGATATTCTTTTTACGCTCGGATTAAACGAGCAGGAATTTTCTGACGAAGCAAAAACTTTGCTGGCAGCCAAGCTTTATGAGCTTGGCAAATTGTCATCAGGGCAAGCAGCACATCTGGCGGGCAAAGAACGGGTTGATTTCTTATTGTCGCTGAGTCGCTTCAAAATTCCGCTCAGTAATTTACGTGAAGATAACTTGAAAGATGAATTGGCTTTTGCTCTGAATGAATAAAATTATTGTCACGAATACCAGCCCATGAATTGCGCTCTCGCAAATGCAGGCTTTTGACATTATTTTGCAATTGCCATTTGATTTTGTTTGCCCCGAAGAAGTCGCACGAGAAATCTTGATCGGCGTACAAAAAGGACATCCTGTTTCATTGCCACAAGAAGTTAAAGTACTAAAACTTTCTCAAGCAATTTCACGGCTGACCTTGGCAGCATTGGATAGCGGCGAAGCGGCGGTCATCCAACTGGCGTTAGAACAAAATATCGAAACCGTCTGCATTGACGAAATCAAAGGTCGTCGAGCAGCATTGTCTGTTGGGTTGAAAGTAGTTGGCTCACCTGGATTGTTAGGCCGAGCAAAGACAATTGGACTGATTAAGGAAATCCGACCATTAATCACAAAGGCACAACAAGCGGGAATATTTTACGACGAGGATTTGGTTAATTCATTTCTAAGCTCCCTTGGTGAATAATTAGTCATCTGTGACTAAAAAAATAAATTTAAGAAAGGCAATCATAAATGTCGGAATCATCAATCGAATCTACCCTCAATGAATCGCGGCTCTTCCCTCCCTCTGCCGAATTCGTGGCGAATGCGCACGTCAAAGGCATGGACGAATACGAAAAACTTTTTGCCGAAGCGGAAGCTGATCCTGAAAGCTATTGGGCGCAGCAAGCCGAAAGCCTCCATTGGTTTTCCAACTGGGACAAAGTGCTGGAATGGAATCTGCCGCACGCGAAATGGTTTGTCGGCGGCACGACGAATGTTTCTTACAACTGTCTTGATCGTCACCTAAATTCCTGGCGACGCAACAAAGCTGCGATTATTTGGGAAGGCGAACCCGGCGAATCGCGCACGTTGACGTATCAGCAACTCCACACCGAAGTCTGCAAATTTGCGAACGTCCTCAAGCAACAAGGCGTAGTCAAAGGCGACCGCGTAGCGCTTTACATGCCGCTCATCCCTGAACTCGCCATTGCCATGCTCGCCTGTGCCAGAATTGGCGCAACGCATACGATTATTTTTGGCGGTTTCTCGGCGGACGCGCTGAAAGATCGTATCAACGATTGCGCCTGCAAAGCCGTCGTCACTGCCGATGGAGGCTGGCGGCGTGGCGGAGAAGTAAAGCTCAAACCCGCCGTAGATGAAGCTTTGAAAAGTACTCCGACCGTGACTTCGTGCATTGTTTATAAACGCACTGGCACACAAATCTCAATGCAGCCGGGACGCGATCACTGGTGGCATGAACTCATGGAAACCGTAGGCGATAATTGTCCGGCAGAAAAATTAGACAGCGAACATCCGTTGTTCATTCTTTACACTTCCGGCACGACTGGAAAGCCAAAAGGAATTTTGCATACGACGGGCGGATATTTGACGCAGGTGGCGGTGACGACGAAATTAGTTTTTGATCTCAAGGACGAAGATGTGTATTGGTGTACCGCCGATATTGGCTGGGTCACGGGTCACAGCTATGTAGTCTACGGGCCATTGGCGAATGGGGCTACGAGTTTGATGTACGAAGGCGCGCCAAATCATCCGAATCCTGATCGCTTCTGGCAAATTATTGATAAATACAAAGTCAACATTTTCTATACGGCTCCCACGGCGATTCGCGCCTTTATTAAATGGGGCGAGCAGTGGGTCTTGAAACATAATTTATCTTCCTTGCGATTACTCGGAACTGTCGGCGAGCCAATCAATCCCGAAGCGTGGATGTGGTATCACCAAATTATCGGTCAGGGAAAATGTCCGATAGTTGATACGTGGTGGCAGACGGAAACAGGAGGAATCATGATTTCTCCGTTGCCCGGAGCAACGCCGACTACACCGGGAACTGCGACACGCCCGATTCCGGGGATTGCGATTGATGTCATCACGAAAGAAGGAAAAAGTTGCGGCGCGAATGAAGGCGGCTACCTCGTCATCAAGAAACCGTGGCCGGGAATGCTGCGAACAATCTGGGGTGATGATGAACGATACAAGCAGCAGTATTGGGCAGAAATTCCGGGCTACTATTTTGCCGGAGACGGAGCGCGCAAAGATCAGCACGGCTATTACTGGATTATGGGGCGCGTAGACGATGTGCTGAACGTTGCCGGTCATCGCCTCGGAACTGCCGAAGTTGAAAGCGCCCTCGTGTCGCATCACACCGTCGCCGAAGCCGCCGTGGTCGGTCGCCCTGACGATTTAAAAGGCTCCGCCATCGTCGCCTTCGTCACGCTTGAAGGCGGACGCACTGGCACAGATGAATTGAAAAATGAATTGCGCAATCACGTCGGCAAAGAAATTGGAGCGATTGCGAAACCGGATGACATTCGCTTCACGGATACGTTACCGAAAACACGTTCAGGAAAAATTATGCGGCGGTTATTGCGAGAGTTAGCGGCAGGTGGAAAAGTTTCTGGCGATACGACGACACTGGAAGATTTTTCGGTGCTGGAGAAATTACGCGAGGATGATGAATAAACGAGTGTTAGCCTGGTGCGATGCTAACTCCTACGATTTTTGATTGCTTCAACAAACTCTAAAATTGCACTCCTTACTTGCCGAGCAATTACAGGCTCAGAAGCTATCTCAACTGCTTCCATCCGTTTGCCATCTAAGGCAACTGTCTCGAAAGTAAGCATCGCGCCCATCGTATTGATAATCTCTATCAGAGAAGCCTGTGCGTGCGTAGCGCGAGAGGAAGCATTAATAAGTGCGACAGGTTTTTTATACAGCTCACCGCTGCTGACAATCCAATCCAGCGCATTTTTCAGCGAACCGGGCACACCATGCGCGTATTCAGGGCTTGAGATCAAGACACCATCACATTGCTGCAACTGGTGACGAAATCCCATGACAGTTGTCGGTGCATTTTCTCCGTCATCATCAGGATTGAAATGCGGCAGCGACGCCAATCCTTCAAACAAAGTGATGTCAACGTCTGCCGGAGCCAGCAACTTCAAGGCCTCAAGCAAAGTTGTGTTTGAAGAGCCTTTCCGCAAACTTCCTGAAATCGCAAGGATATTCATTACCAGATCCGTGACTACCTTAAAAAGTTATAAGAGGATGTTCGTATCAAGTAGCACCATATTCATTTTGCTCCCTCAGTAAATCTTTCTTGCATTGCTGCTCCAAATAATGATTGATGTCATGGGCGGTTGCATCTTCCGGCCAAAACTCTGCTTTCAATTGGGAAATTTGTTGTAATGGCAGCGCGCGTCTGACTCCGGCAGGAATTGCAGTTGTCGGCGCAAATTCCTTGGGCTGAAGTTGCTTTTGAAGTGAGAGTGAAACGGTGGCGATCAACTCTAATTGTTCATTAGGAGTTAGTTGAGTAACGGTATCAATTGTCGTCTGTAAATTTTTTGTCATCGCTTACTCCTTCCTAAAAACGTGTTGTCATCTTATCACTATTTTCAAAAATTCGTTTTACCGCGCTACGCCCTTGCCACCGACTTAACCTGCCGGATCACGCCGAGTTCACCAATTAAAAAGTGAACGCATCCGAGCGCGAGCAAATACATTACTGAACAAACCGCAAAGATCGGCGCATACCCATATTTTGTTCCAACTCTGGCGATAAGGAGTTGGGTTATTCCGCCCGCAATGCCGCCTAAAAATCCGCCGAACCCGGTCACGCTGCCAACGGCGTTTTTGTGAAAGACTTCGGCAGGTAAAGTGATGTTGCCCCACGCCGCATGCCCAAACATAACCGCCGCTAACACTCCTACCGCCATCATTGGCGATGTCGCCTGCGTCACGAGAAAAAACAGCACCAGCATTGACAGTGAGACGCCAAGCATCGTGCCTTTGCGGGCAGTATTCAGAGGCCAGCCGCGACTAATCAAAAAACGCGGCATGGCTCCGCTGAAGACATTGCCGAGCGTCAATGCGGCGAACGGAATCCAGGCGAACATACCAATCTTGTTCAAATCAAAACCGCGTTCGGTTTGCAAATAACTGGGCATCCAAAAAAACAAGAAATATGAGATTGGGTCTGTCAGCATGCGTGCCAGCGCACAGCCCCACGTCTCAGGCATTTTCAATAATCCCAGTATCGAAGGCTTGCCTGCGTGGGTGACATCTTCGGCTTCCCGCCCTGCCATGATCAACTCTTTTTCTTCATCAGTAATATTCGGATGATCTTGCGGCAGGCGATAAAAGAAATACCAAATTGCGACCCACACAAAGCCAATTGCGCCAGTGAAAACAAAGGCGGCTTGCCATCCGTAGCGCAACGCAATCCACGCCGCAACTGGGACAGCCAGCGTATTGCCAAGCGCCGTTCCCGCATTAAATATTCCAACGGCCAAAGCTCGTTCTTTCATCGGAAACCATTCCGAAACGGCTTTGAGTCCTGCCGGAAAACTGCCAGGTTCCATCGTCGCTAAAAGCCCGCGAAAAAATTGAAAACTGCCAACACCTGTCGCCAGCGAATGCAACATATTCGCAATTGACCAACCTGTAACAAACACCAAAAAGCTTTTGCGTGATCCGAGGCGATCAACGACCCAGCCGCTAATTACATAAGCAATCGCATACGTCCACAAAAACGTCGCCGTAATCAGGGCGTAGCCGCTATCGTCAAAATGCAGAGCTTTCTGAATCGTGACTTTCAGAACAGAGAGCGTGTTGCGATCCATGTAATTCAGCTCTGAAGCAAAGCAAATCAGAAGCGCAATGTACCAGCGCAGATGTTTGATGGGACGTTTTTTCATAATTGTACAGTGGGCTGCCAGCCTGCGTCTGAGGCTTACGCAACAACCTGATTGAGAAATAAGAATTTGTTGTGATAAAGCGCGGGCAAGCTGCTCACACTACGTTATGAAACTACGGTTTTCACGGTCAGAGAATAATGCTCTTCGTCCCAATCAGCAATGACTTTGCCAAGCGGTTGGATGCCTAAATAACTGGCGGGTCTGGTCGAAGCCATTGGCAACACGTCTGCAATCGGTAAGCCCGTAAATTTTACTGTATTCGCCACGGCATTATTCATTGCCAGCGCTGAGCCAGCAAGGTTGGGTGCGTCCGGCACAGCAACCCGTCCATTCGCGCTCAGCTCAATTTGCATTCCGCTGAAGTGATAAATTCCCGGCGCACATCCGGCAGCGGCTATCGCGTCAGTTACTAAAATTGTCCGCGCCGGAGTTTTCGCCCGCACCATTGATTTGACAGTCGCAGCGGGCAAATGATGACCGTCCACAATGAAGCTGGCGAGCAATTCATCTGCTGCCAGTTGCTCCCAAATAAAGTTTGGATGACGCGGCAGTAAATTTGCGCAACCGTTGCCCAGATGCGTAGAAAGCGTCGCCCCGACTTTAACTGCAGCACGAATTTGTTCTGGTGAAGCAGCGGTGTGTCCAATGGCAACTTTGATGTTTTGAGCAACTAGATATTCAATCAGTGCGATGGCATTTGGCACTTCAGGCGCAAGCGTGACCAGGACAATTTTCCCCTGTGCGGCGTCTTGTCGTAATTTGAAATCTTCAATCGAAGCAGCATAAACATTGGCTTTGGGATGTGCGCCGCATGGGCCGTCTTCCGGCGAAATGTAGGGGCCTTCCATGTGAATACCGACGATTGCCGGATCAGAAAAACTGACAATCGCACGCGCGCAACTGACAAAATTTTCCAATGACGAAGTAATTAGCGTCGGCAAAAATTGCGTCACGCCGGTTTTTCGTTGCGCTTCGATAGCGTGTTGCAATTGCTCCGGTGTGCAAGGCTCATTGAAATCAATGCCTGCAAAGCCGTTGACCTGAAGATCGAAAAATCCGGGAAATTCGATTTGCATGATTAAGTAAGTAGAAAAATAAAAACTCGCGCTGAAACTAAGTTTATTAGTACCGCGCGAGCTATCAAATAGCGTAAATATTTTTATTAGTCGCCCGATTTTAGCTGTGATTCGCTGACGCGCGGCAAATCTTCAATCTGACTTACTGCCGTCGGTTTCCTGCTCCCAAACAATCCTTTGAGTTTCTTCAACCACGCAGCTTCAGCCATATCATCGAATAGCGAGTAAACCACTGGCGTCACCAATAACGTTAATAACAATGACAGTGATTGTCCCCCAATGACAACGGTGGCGATGGAGCGGCGCTCTTCTGAACCGGGGCCGGAGCCAACTGCCAGTGGCAACATCCCGGCAACTAAGGCCAGAGTTGTCATCAGGATTGGGCGCAAGCGGTCACGATTGGCTTGAATGATAGCGTCGTGGCGTTCCATGCCCTGACGGCGCAAATTCAGGGTGTGATCAATCTGCAAAATCGAATTCTTTTTCACTACTCCAAACAATACCAGGACCCCTAACGCCGAATATAAATTCAACGTGTCATTCATCACCCACAATGATAACAGCGCAAACGGCACGGACAGCGGCAGGCTGATTAAAATCGTGACCGGATGAATTGTGCTTTCAAATTGCGAGGCCAGAATCATGTACATAAACGCGACTGACAAAATAAACGCGGCGATGAACTCGGTAAACGTGCGCTCCAGTTCGCGCCCGCGTCCGCCGATGCTGAAGCTGTAAGTATTGGGCAATTTCATGTTCGCAAATTCTTTTTTGAAGGCTTCTATCCGATCCGCTAAACCGAAGTTGGGAGAAATTGAACCGCGCACACTGACCACCCGCTGACGATCCTGACGATCAATGCGGGAAGGGGCAGTTGTACGTTCAAGCTGCACCAGATTATCCAATCGCACCAGTCCCGTTTTGGTCGAAGGGATAAATAACGTTTCGATAGTTTTCTGATCGTTGCGGTCGCCATTTTGCAGGCGCAATTCAACGTCGTAATCAAAGTTAGTCGTGGCATCGTAAAAGCGCGAAACACGATCATCGCCGCCTACCATCAGGCGTAAGGCGGTAGCAATATCGGTTGTGTCTACGCCTAAATCTGCGGCTCTGGCGCGGTCAATTTTTACGCGCAGTTCAGGCTTATCAATTTTGAGCGTCACGTCTGCATCGAGGATACCGTTATCCCCCGCCCATTCACGCAGGTAATTCGCCTTTTCGTAAAGTAACAGCAACTCGGGGCCGCGCAAACTGAAGTCAAAATCCGACGGCCCTGTGCCAAGGTTAATGGATTGCGGATTCCGCACACTGGGGCGAAGGTGCGTGTATTTTTTCAGCTTGCCACGAATCTTCTGCATTAAATCACGCGCACTGTAATTGCCGTCAAACACTTCCATGGGTTTACCGCGTTTGAGCGCCGCCCAGAATTTCTCAAAATTGACGGTTCGTTCTGCGTGCGGAGCCATCCGAATATAAATCTCCGCGCTGTTAACCGAACTCATCATGCCACCACCGCTCCCGACCTGAGCCAGCATCAATTTGACCTCGGGTAACTGGCGCAAATCTCCTTCGACCGCCTGTAATGCTTCATCCATTGAGGCCAGATTTGTCCCTTCCGGTGCGTTGAGTCCGACTGAAAACTCACCTTCGTCAACATTGGAGGGAATGAATTCCTGTCTGACCTGTTTGTAAAGTGGAATGGATGTCAGGATGACTGCCAGTGCCAGCACGGCTACGATCAGACGATGCCGCATCACCAGTTGTAACATCCACGTATAGGAACGATCAATTAAACTGTAAAAACCTTTCCGCGAAGTTGCTGCATGTTCGTGATCGCTATCTTCTTTTCTCAGCAGGCGCGCACTCATCATCGGTGTTAACGTGAACGAGACGAGCAAACTCACCATAATCGCCACTGCCGCTGTAATGCCGAATTGCCGCAGAAAACGCCCGGAAATTGAAGACATAAATGAAACGGGCAGAAAAATCACAACCAGCGAAAGCGTCGTCGCCAACACCGCCAGACCAATTTCGCGGGTGGCTTCTTTCGCGGCTTCCATCGGGGCCATTTTCTTTTCTTCAACGAAGCGAAAGATGTTTTCCAAAACCACGATGGCATCATCAATGACGATTCCAACCATCAGTACCAGCGCGAGCATGGAAACACTGTTGAGCGTAAAATCCAGCGCCCGCATCATGCCGAAAGTTGAAATCACTGAAGTCGGAATCGCAATGCCCGCAATGAGCATCGAACGCCACGAACGCATAAACAGTAAAACCACCAGGCACGCGAGAATACTGCCCAAAATCAAATGCACATTAATTTCGTGCAGGGCATTGTTAATATAACGTGACTGATCCTGAATCACTTCCAGTTTAAGATCGGAGGGGAGTTGCGTTTTGACCCGCTCCAGCTTTTTCTTAACGTCTTCAATCACCGCTACCGTGTTCGAGCCAGATTGACGAACGATGCCCAGAGTAACAGACGGAACGCCGTTCAGACGCGCTAATGACCGCAATTCTTTTGAGCCATCATCAACGTGACCAATATCCCGGAAACGAACTGGAAAACCATTGACAGTGGTGATAACCAGATCATTGAAATCACGCACGTCAAGGACTTTACCCATTGTTCTGAGCGCAAGTTCACGGCGTCCGGTGTCTACATTGCCGCCAGGAATATCCGTGTGCTGGCGCAACAGAGCTTGGCGGACTTGCGTAATCGGAATCTTATATGCCGCCAGACGGTCAGCGTCTACCCAGACATTAATCGCCCGTTTCAACCCGCCTCCAACCGATACTTCACCGACACCCAAAGCCCGTTCCACCTCAACCTTAACGCGATTGTCTGCCAATTCGCGCAACTCCCGCGCCGAACGATTACCGGATAACGCAATCGTCATGACCGGAAATGAATCGGTATCAGCTTTACGCACAATCGGCGGATCTGTGCCAGGCGGAAGCTGGCGCACAACGGTTGCGATCCGATCACGAATGTCCTGTGTCGCATCTTCGATATTGCGGCTCAGATCAAAAGTCACGGGCACAAAACATACACCCTGGCGCGAGATGGAACGCATCTGCTCGATGCCTTCGACCGTATTCATGGCTTCTTCCAGAACTTGTGCAACGGAAGCTTCCATTTCTTCTGGCGACGCACCAGGAAGATAGGCCTGCACATAAACGGTTGGAATATCCATTGAAGGAAAGCGGTCAACGCCGAGCTTGAAATAGCTCGAACCCCCAACCACCACCATTGCCAGAATAATCATCGCCGCGAAAACCGGGCGCTTAATACAAATTTCGGCGAGCTTTTGCATATATTTACTACTCTGAATAATTACGAATTTTCAGGCCAGCTTTATTTACTGCTGAATAATCACCGCTTGTCCGCCCACCATATTTCCCGGCGCATCAACCACCCTTTCACCCGCTTTCAAGCCTTCAATGATTTCCACCCAGGCTGGTTCTTTACGTCCGACCTCAACGTTACGCTCAATGGCCTTGCCATCTTTAACGAAAAATATTTTCTGAATCCCGGCAAAGGTGACTAAGGCAGAGGCCGGAATAGTGATGACCGATTTGCTGGCATTCGTTTGTAATTCAGCTTTGGCAAATGAGCCAGGCCGCAAACGGGCATGCTGATTGTCAACTTCGGCCTCAATAATCAGGGTGCGGCTTTGTTCCTGAAAGGCCGGACTGAGACGCGCCACGCGACCAGAATAGGTGTTGGTGTCACCTTCGACCGTGACCTTCACACCCAGTCCCGGGCGAATGCCAAATGATTCGCGTTCAGGAACTTCGACCCGCAACCGCAGCGGATGCAACCGCACGAGCGTGGCAATCGGAGCGCCGACCGCCAGATACTCGCCTACGGAAGTTTTCTTTTCCCGAATCGCTCCGTCGTATGGTGCATAGACGGTTGTGTATTCCAACTGTTGTTTCGCCAGTTCCAATTCAGAACGGCGTTGCACTAACACTGCCTGACGATTGCGAACCTCTTCCAGCGCATCCTGATATTTGCCTTCAGCGACCTTGAAATCCGAGTCTGTGCGATCAAGTTCGGCCTGGGCCTGAATGCCCTGAGAGACCAGTTGTGACGCACGATCACGCGCACGGCGAGCCTGATCCAGCACTGCTCGCGCCTGGCGGACAAGGGAAGTATTTTCAGCCACTATTTTGTCGTCTTCTGCCTTCGAACCAAGTGGCGCTAACCCCAGCCGGACACGCGCCTGTTGTAAGGCGGCATCTGCGGTATCTACACGTTGTTTGAAATCCAGCGGATCAAGCCTGGCGATGGCCTGCCCTTTTTTTACTACGGTACCCAGATCAACCGAAAGCTGTGTCAGACGGCCCGCGACTCTGAAACTCAGCGCTGCCTGATCATCGGCGGCCAGGGTGCCGGTCGCCGTGACGGTTTGGTTGAGCGTCTGTTCGGTGACGGAAACCAGACGCACATTTCTGGGAGCATTGGCTTCGCCGCCTTTTCCACCGCCACCGCCTTTGGCATCTTTGGCGACAGCGTTTGGTGCTGCACCGGATTTACATCCGCTTAACAGCGCAGTAAAAATAAGGAATGGCAAAAAAAATGAAACCGTGTGGGGTGAATTAATTATGAAAAACAATCGGGACATGGATTATTTGGTTGTTCCTAACTGAAAAATAAAATATAGATTACGCATTATAGCGTGTCGCAATCACTCTTGCACTTGTCAAACACCTATGTAAGATAAGCGTGCGCCTAATCTGGTGCAAGCAATCATTACCAGGCGAGCTGTAACTGCAATATTTCTGGAAAGCCATAACAATTGAATCCGCTTTCTGGCCGCAATGAGGAAAGTATGTATAACCAGCAAGAAATTGAGATGGTACGACGACAGACCATCCAGATTGAAACCGAAAAACGTGCGCTGCTTCGAACCGTCGCGATGGGGACTTCCATTGCCAGCCTGGCGTGTTTGGCGCTCGCAGCTTTCTTCTTTTACCTGTACGCAGCAAATCGAGGTGAGGTTACAGATTCGCGTGGTAAAGTCGCCCAGCTTGATGACAAGCTCAAAAAAACAAATGATGAACTGCAAAAGAAAAATGCCGAGCTTGAAAGACGGGCGCAGGTGGTGGCCTCACGCAAACAACGATTCGATACTTTGTTAGCCAAAGCGCTGGGATCGAATGCCACGGGCCTCGAAATTTCTGAATTAGCTAAAGAGATTTACGAATCACCACAAAAGGTCGTCGAAGTCGCAGGCATTCCGCCCGCCTCACTTTTCAAATGGTGGAAATACCGCGAAAACAACAAAACCTATACTTACGCGCTGATCCCAGGACAGATTGAAGGAAAATATTATATTTACTCTCTCCTCGTCTCTGTTTATACGCCGCAACCGAAGCTGTAAGTTCACAGGATGCTCACACCAGAAATTGAAGCCTACCGCGATCATACCTGGCAGCGCGAACCAGCGCAACGCGTCGAAACCGTCCAGCAGGCAGAAGCCTTTGTCGAGCGCGTCGGATTCAGCAGTTCGCTGACTGATTCCCGTAAGCCGGGCGCTTCGCTGTACGTTTCTGTCTGTGGCAGGCGCGATGCAATCATGCCGCGCAACGTCCAGAAAGACCCGGAAGCTTCTTTGACCTGGTTGCTGAAAGATGATGTGTTGCGGCGCGGCAAAGTTTATTACGGCAAAATGGCACGTGGGCGGACAATGTTTCTGGCTCCGCGAATGATTCCTTATTTTCATGCGCTTTGGAGAGTTAGAAAAAACGAAGAGAAAAAACGCCTCAGCCCCGCCGCCCAGGTAATTCTAAAAGTGCTGCGCAAGGAATACGAATCTGCCAGCTTTGACCTGCGCCAGGATTCCGGGATCGCTGACCGCAAAGCATTTAATCAAGCGCTGGATGAATTGCAATCCGCCATGCTTGTAATCCCCGGCGAAGTTTTGTACGCGCCAAAATTCACTTATATCTGGACCCTGGCGGAAGTTCGTTTTGCCGCGCCACTCAAAATAAAAATTGAGCGTCAGACTGCCGTCCGCGAAATTGCGCGTTGTTTTTTGGCGGGCGCAGGCATGACTATTCCCGGAGAATTAGCCAAAGTCACAGGCCTCTCACGTCCCGAAGCCGGTCTTGGCAATCGCGCCCTGGTGGCGGAAGGCGTGGCTGTTTCTCCGACTCAGGGTACTTATCTCCTGGCTGATCTTGCTTCCCGCTTAGCGGAACTCCGCGATTAACTTCCCACCTTCTGGGCGAAAAAAATACATCTCCTGAAATCCACTTTCCCCTTTGCCTGCGTAAGTGTCAGTGAAACAGGGAATGAACCCTGAATGATAATCAGACAAAAAATATAAGGAGAATTATGAAATCGAAATTCGCATTGTTTTTATTCGCTATCGGAATGATCTTCACCAGCGCAGCTTTTGCGCAAAAGCCTGTTACGGTTGGTGGAGCGCCGATGTATGCTAACAAGAATATTATTGAAAATGCGGTCAATTCCGCCGATCACACGACGCTGGTCGCCGCAGTCAAAGCCGCCGGCCTGGTCGAAACCTTACAGGGCGCTGGCCCCTTCACGGTTTTCGCGCCTGTCAATTCTGCGTTTGATGCTTTGCCCGCCGGCACTGTGCCAACTCTGCTCAAGACTGAAAACAAAGGCATGCTGACATCCGTATTAACTTATCATGTAGTCGCAGGACGCCTGAATTCAAAGGCTTTGGAGCGCATGATTAAAAAAGGTGGTGGTAAAGCTACTTTGAAAACTGTGCAGGGCGGAATGCTGACACTCACCATGAGCGGCGATAAAATCAAAGTGATGGATGCTAAAGGTGGAGCCGCCACCATCACCATTGCCAATGTCAATCAGTCAAACGGGGTCATTCACGTGATTGATCATGTATTATTGCCTAACTAAGTTTATAGAATTGTGAGCGGGCAATAGCTCCAAATCAAACGGCGTCTATGAGCATGAGCTTGGGACGCCGTTTGATTTTTCAGGTGAACAAAATGAACACAGATAACCTGCCAAAGCTCGATGAAAAGGGCTTGCGGCGCATGAAGCGCCGGGAGTGGATGAAGCTGTTACCACTGGCGGCAATGGGTGCCTTCGCCGTTCCCAGTGTCAACGAAAAGCTCATCAAACGCGGACTTGCGTTCAGCGATTTCGCCGCCGAAAAATTCTTTAGTCGGCAACGACTGGCGCCGGTTTTCAGTGACCGCGAAGTAACTGCGTTCGAGAAATTTCCCATCAACAGCTACTCCGATTATGACCCCGAAGCGGAACTTGAAAACTGGAAATTAATTGTGGAAGGAATGGTCGCGCGCCCCGGTGAATACTCGCTGGCACAAATTAAAGCACTACCCAAACAAGTCCAGAATGTAAAGCACATTTGCGTCGAGGGATGGAACGTCATCGGCAATTTCAGCGGCGTGCGGTTGGCTGATTTCCTACAATTTGTCGGCGCCGATCCACAGGCAAAATTTGTCGAAATGAGTTGCATGGATGATTATTTTACTTCTTATGACCTCGCCAGTGCACTCCATCCACAAACACTGCTGTGCTATGAAATGTATGGGCAACCGCTGACCAAAGATCACGGCGCACCGCTCAGAATTCATACGCCTGTGAAGCTGGGTTACAAATCCGCCAAACATCTTTTTTCTCTGCGCGTGACCAATGTTCTGCGCAGCGAAAAAGGGTTTTGGGAAGATCAGGGCTATTCCTGGTATGGGGGAGTTTAAGTTTATGGCAACGACAAAATCAGGCTTAACAATTCAGGCAGTTGCCGCCGAACGAAAAGGCACGCTGGAAATTTACACCCGTGAGCATCCCTGGCTGGTCAGATTCACGCATTGGCTCAACGCGATTTCGTTGCTGGTGATGACGGGCAGCGGACTGCAAATTTTTAATGCGTTTCCCAGCTTCGGCGCGAAAATCCCGCAGGTCAATTTGGTGAATGTGCCGGAAGCTGTGCGCCTCGGCGGATGGCTCGGCGGCGCGTTGCAATGGCATTTCAGCTTTGCCTGGCTGTTTACGCTCTCAGGCCTCGCTTATGTGATTTACCTGGTCGTCACGGGACATTGGCGACAAGTTATTTTGCAGCCGAAAGAAATTCGTGGCATCTGGCCGATGGTGCGCCATTACTTTTTTTTCAAAGCCAAACCCGAACAGTTTGAGCCATACAACCCGCTGCAAAAACTTGCCTACACCTCGACGATTATTTTTGGTATCACAGCGGTTGTCACCGGCCTTCTGATTTTCAAACCGGTGCAATTTGCGTGGCTGGAAAAACTTCTGGGTGGATTTGGCGTCATTCGTTTCTTACATTTTGCCGCGATGTGTGGGTTTCTGGCTTTTATTCCAGGCCATTTGATGATGGTGGCGTTGCACGGCTGGAACAATTTTTATTCGATGATTACTGGCTGGAAACGCAATCCTGATTATTTACAGTAAGTCGTTCTTCCTCTGGGTACAGTATCGCGAGCTGTAGCGAGCCGGGTTCATCATCCCTGCTGCCGCAAAAAATAATCTTCAATTTCGTCGGCTAATTCCTGTCCGCGTACAATCATTTCTTCGACTTCGGTGCGCCGCGCTTGGGTGAAATCTTCATCGCCAATTTCTTCCAGATTGGCGCACACGTTGTAATAAGCGCCGCGCATTGATGCAAGCGCGAGTTGCGCTCCGGCGGGCAATTCAGGAAACAATCGCGCATCGCCAATTTCTGCAATCTCGCTTAATAATTCCATGGTTTGCAACGCGTTTTCGACCACTCGTAACGGGATGGCAAGGACGCTTCTGGTGGCTTGTTCGATAGCGTTCTGACGGGCAAATTTTTCAGCTTCGGTTGT